>JAOPVZ010000103.1 GCA_025965935.1 Frankiales bacterium
CTGATGGGCGCGCTGAGCCAGGCGCCGCTCGCCGCGGTGAGCTAGACCCCCCCGACAACCCTCGCCCGTTGACGCACTGTGCGGATTCCCCGCGTGGGAGCCCCGCCTACGGCCGCACGGTCGCGGGGATCGGCTGGGACTGTGCGGCTTCGCCGTGTGGGACGCCCGCCAGAGACCGCACAGTCAACGAGCGGCCGGCGTCATCAACGGCGCACTGGCCGGTGGATGCGGTACTAGGCGCCGGGGCCGTAGGTGAGGCAGATGCCGAGGACCGTGGCGAACATCAGGATCCCGATCACGACGGTGGCCGCGGCGCGAACCCAAGGCTTCTGCGGGCCCGGCATCGCCGCGGGGAGATACGCCTGCGGCAGCTTCGAGGAGCGCAGCAGCTCGAGGTAGTGCGGGTCTGGTTCCTCCACGCTCCTGAGCGTACGTCCGGGGTCAAGGGCGCGGCTCGCGAGCCATACTGACCTGGTGAGCGAGCCCTGCACGTGCGCGGTCTGCGGGACCTCGGTCGAGGAGCGGCCGGCGACCTGGTCGCTGCAGGTCAGTGAGCGTGGCGCCAGCTGGATCTGCGAGCGCTGCACACGCGACAACCTGCGCTCGATCGAGGCCAAGCTCGACGAGGCTTGGTGGTGAGCGCTGGTGGTGAGCGCGGGTGGTGAGGCCGGGTGGTGAGGCCGGTCAGCGGCGGCTGGGCGGCTGCTCCGCGCCGGGCGGGGCGAAGCCGGGCTGCCACTGCTGCATGAGCGACCGGAACGGTGCTTCGCCGCCGAGCTGGCACAGCACGCCGATGGTGCCGATCGTGACGCGATGGATGAGCAGGTAGGACGGCGGCAGGTTCAGCTGGCGTCCGAGCTGGGCGGCGGGTGAGCGCGGGTCCCCGAGCCGGATCGCCTCCCGGCGCAGCCACTCCCGGGAGAAGCGGAAGCGGTCGACGGCGATCGGCTCGAGCATCGGCAGCAGGTAGTCGAGCACCCGGCCCGGGTCGACGTCGATCGTGGGCTTCACGAAGCCCTCGGCCCGCAGCGCCGCGAGCACGTCTTCGCCCTTGCCCTCGAGCGCCAGCCGGGCGAGCCGCCCGATCGGCTCCGGGGCGCCGTCGGGCAGCCGGTTGACGGCGCCGAAGTCGATGACGCCCAGCCGGCCGTCCGGCAGCAGCCGGAAGTTGCCGGGGTGCGGGTCGGCATGGAGCAGTCCCGCGAGCACGGGCCCGCTGAACAGGAACGTCGAGAGCAGGGCGGCGGCCCGGTCCCGCTGCTCCTGGGTCCCCTCGCGGATGACGGCAGACAGCGGCGTCCCCTCGATCCACTCCGTGACGAGCACCCGGTCGGCCCCCGCGATCACGTGCGGGATGCGGATCTGGTCGTCACCGTCGTACGCCTGGGCGAACTGCTCCTGCGACTCGGCTTCGAGCACGTAGTCGAGCTCCTCGGCCACCCGCGCCTCGAGCTCGGACAGCAGCGGCTTCACGTCCAGGCCGGGGGAGAAGCGCGCGAACACCCGGGCCAGCCGCGAGAGCTGCCGCAGGTCCGACAGCAGGGCCTTGCCGGCGCCCGGGTACTGGATCTTCACGGCCACCTCGCGGCCGTCCGCCCAGACCGCCTTGTGGACCTGCCCGATGGAGGCGGCTGCGGCGGGCTTGTCGTCGAAGTGCGCGAACCGCGACCGCCAGTCCTCGCCGAGCTGCTGCGCGAGCACCCCGTGCACCGTCGACGCCGGCATCGGCGGCGCGGCCTCCTGCAGCTTGGTCAGCGCGGCGCGGTAGGGCGCCACCACCTCTTCGGGCAGCGCGGCCTCGAAGACGCTGAGCGCCTGCCCGAACTTCATGGCGCCGCCCTTGAGCTGGCCCAGCACCTGGAACAGCTGCTCGGCCGTGCGGGCCTGCAGCTCGGCGGCGACCGCCTCAGCAGGCTTGCCGCCGATCCGCTTGCCGAGCCCGAGGGCCCCCCGGCCGGCAACGCCGAGCGGGAGCGTCGCGAGCTTGGCGCCGCGGGTCACTGCGCGCTTCGGGATGTCGCTCACCCGGACAGTCTCCCTGTCCGGGCGCTCGGCCGCTCCTCAAGCGACGGCCTGAGCCCACGCGCAGTCGCAATCGGGGTGCTGCGGCCAGCTGCGGCGACGCCAGCGCCACCCGGGCAGCTCGAGCTCAAGGGTGCCGCCGACGCTGGCCGGGGTGTCGCCCTCGAGCAGCTGGAGCACCTGCAACGCCGCCTGCGCGGCGACGGCGGCCGCCAGCACCGTGTCGCACGCCGGCGTTGCCCGCGGGCCGCGATCGGCTTGCGTCGCGAGCGCGGGCCAGTCCGGGTCGAGCGCGGTGCGCACCAGCTCGAGGCAGCCCACGCACGGCGAGCTGCCAGGGAGCACGAGCGGGCCGACGACGCCGCGGGCCTCCTCGACGAACGCCAGCAGGTGCGGCGTCCCGGCCCGGCCCAAGCTGGCGGCGGTCCCGGCAGCGCCGTCGTCGGCGAGCACCACCAGCGCGGGTGGCCGGGCAGACCCGAGCGAGCGCAGCCGCGCGCTCATGGCCTCCTCGCGCGGTCGACCCAGGTCGGTCACCTCCAGGCCGCCGACGGCGGTGTCCGCCGCGCGCGTGGGGGCCGCGTCACGGACGTCAACCGTGCCGACGCCGGCAGCGGCGAGCAGGGACGCGAGCGGGCCGCCCACCCGACCGCCACCGTGCACGACCACCCGCGCCGACCGGCGCGCCAGCAGCGCGCGGGCCGCCCGCCGGCCGCGGGTGAGGGCCAGGCTGGCCAGGTCGGGCCCGAGCCGCTCGCGCTCGGTGCGGTCGAGCCCCTGGGGCGACAGGTCGTCCGCGTCGAGCACCAGCCCGCCGTCCTCGAGCACCGCGAGCACCTCGTCGGCGTCGGGGCAGCCGCTGGCGAGCGCTTGCGCGACGACCTGCTCGCGGGTGCGCGACCCATCGAGGAGCGGCAGCAGCGCCCGTCGCTCCGGTGTGAGGCCCTGCACGAGCTGGGCGCGGCTCGAGGGCCGGCCCAGCTGGAGCGTGGCGTTGTCGCGCCACAGCCGGCGGGCGGACGGGACGAGGACTGGGCGCACGGGCTCCTCCAGCGGGTCGGTGGAGGCGTCACCGTGGCACCGCGGCCTTGTGGAGCGAGCCGCACGTCCACAAGCCCACAGCGTCCACAGCCAGACAACGCCCGGCCGCACGGTCCCGGACACGCGGAACGGGCGGCCCCCCGAGGGGAGCCGCCCGTTCCGCAGGAGCTGCTAGGCCTTGCCGAGGATGCGGTTCATCTTGGTACCGCACACGGGGCAGAGGCCCTGGGCCATGCGGCGACCGGAGTCGCTCACCTTGACCTCGCCCTCGAAGTCGCGCTTCTCCTTGCACTTGACGCAGTAGCCGTTGTAGGTCTCCGCCACGGGGTCCTCCTGGTCGTCGACGG
>JAOPVZ010000110.1 GCA_025965935.1 Frankiales bacterium
GCCCGCGTTGCGCTCCGCGTGCACGACCCCCGGTCCCGTGCGCAGCACCGCCACCTGCCCAGCCTCGACGACGTGTGAGGAGATGCCTTGGTGCGCAAGGGATCCCGTCAAGACGTAGGTCACGATCACCACGCCCGCATGTGGGTGCTCGTCGAAGCCGGCGCCCGGGGCGAGCAGCTCGTCGTTGACGGCGACGACCGGCCCGAAGGAGACGTTGGCCGGGTCGTAGTGGTGGCCGAACGAGAAGCTGTGCCGCGACGTCGATCCGGGGCGGTGGGTGACGAAGCGGTCCGCCGACCGCCGTACATCCGTTGACACCCAAGGATTGTGACGCAGCAGACCAAGCAGTCGTCGCGCAGAACGGAACTGCGGCCCACTAGCGTCCGGGACGTGGCCAAGAAGACCAGCGTCGGGACGCCCGCCACTGTGGCGCTGACGAAGGCGGGCGTCCCGTTCGCCTTGCACACCTACGACCACGACCGCGGCACCGGGTCCTACGGCCTGGAGGCCGCCGAAGCTCTCGGCCTCGACGCGGCGACCGTCTTCAAGACGCTCCTGGCCGACGTCGACGGCAGCCTCGTCGTCGCGGTCGTGCCGGTCTCCGGCCAGCTCGACCTCAAGGCGCTCGCGGCAGCGGTCGGGGGCAAGCGGGCCACGATGGCCGACCCGGCGCTGGCGGAGAGGACGACGGGGTACGTCGTCGGCGGGATCAGCCCGATCGGGCAGAAGAAGCCCCTCCGCACCGTCATCGACACGACCGCCTTGCAGCACGAGACGATCTACGTCTCGGCAGGAAGGCGGGGCGCGGACCTCGGGCTCGCTCCCGCGGACCTGGTGACCATCACCCGCGGTGTGACCGCCGACATCAGAGCCGAGGCAGCACCTCGGTCTCGATGAGCCGCAAGGAGGCCCACGCCTCGTCCACCGGCAGTCCGCCCATCAGCGGGTGCAGGCTGACGAAGCCGGTCGCCTCGGCGACCATGGCGTCCGGGGTGAGCACGCGGTACTGACCGGCGGCCCTCAGCGCGGCGAGGTCGGGGTAGCGCACCCAGCCGGTGTCCTGGCCGGCCTCCTCCGCCCAGCGGCCGTAGGCGTGCGATTCGTGCAGGGCCGCGGGACCGACGACCTCCCATGCCCGCTCGGGCTCGCGGGCCACGTGCACGAACCCGGTGCCGCCGCTGTACAGCTCGCCGGGGTCCTTCTTGCCGGCAGCCGCACGGGCTGCCCGGAAGTGGTCCCATCCGACCTGCCCCGACGGCATGAAGCGCAAGCCGTGGCGAACGGCCCGGTCGGCGGCGGGGCGGGAGTTGCCGCCGACCATGAGCAGCCGGCGGGGGTCGGTCGCGGGTGTCGGGCGGACGGTCACGGTGCGACCGCGGTAGTCGAACGGCTCGCCGGTCCATGCCGCGAAGCAGGTCTCGATGGCCTCCTCGAGCAGCCGGCCGCGACGAGCCACCGGCACGTCGAACATGGCGAACTCGCTCGGCACGTAGCCGTTGCCGAGCACGACCGAGGCCCGGCCGGCGGCGACGTGGTCGAGCAGCGCGATCTGCTCGGCGAGCTGCAGCGGGTCGTAGAGCGGCGCGGGGACCACGCTCACGCTGATGGCTACCTGTCGGGTCCGCGCGGCCATGGCGGAAGCGAGCAGCAGCGCGGAGGGGTTGTAGCCGTCGGCGCTCCCGTGGTGCTCGCTGATGATCACCACCGCGAAGCCGTGCTCGTCCGCCCACTGCGCCATGTCGAGAGCCGCCTGGACGCGCTCGGTGGTGCCGTCCCCCGACGGATTGCGTAGGTCGAACCTCATACCCCAGACAGCCATGAGGACAGAGTCTGGTCCTTTGGGACCATCTTCCGGCGCACCGGCCCCGTTGGGGTGTCACATCGGTCACCCTGTGCGTATGGCGCGACGCACTGTGCAACAGCTCGAGGAGCACCCGAACCTCTCCGAGGTCCTCGGCGTGCTCGCGCAGCTCGCCCACATCGGGGACCGCGACCTGACCGTGCTCGCGGAGGCCTGGACCAACAACGGCATGATCGCCGCCGCCCGGGACCGGGCGCTCCACCCCGACAGCCCGCTGGTGCTCGAGGTCCTGGCGGCCTTCGAGGCGGTGGCGGAGCTCTTCGAGGACGACCTGGCGGGCGAAGCGGCCTACGTCACCGTCGACCCGTCGGTGACCGTGACCGCCCTCAAGGCCGTGCGCGACGCCATCGCCGGGGCGTACGCCAAGCCAGTGCTCAACAAGGCCGACCACGCTGCGCTGATGGCGCCCTGGAACGCCGCCTTCCCGGTGCCGCGTGTCGACGAGCCAGACCTGGGCCCGGCGGCGGAGCAGGTCAAGGCCGTGCTCGCCGCCCTGCCTCGCATGGCCGCCCGCTGCCACGACGCCGAGGGGCTGGCCCTGTTCGACGCCCTCGTCGACCTGTCGTACGTCGACGAGTCCGAGCGCGCCGGCGCCCGCGACTCCGCCTTCGACGCCGCCGTCCTGACCAGCCGTCGCCGGGTCTGGGCGCTGGTGCAGCGCTCGGGCGCCGAGGGTCTCGGCCG
>JAOPVZ010000169.1 GCA_025965935.1 Frankiales bacterium
GAGAGCACGACCGCGCGGACCTCGCGCTTGGTGATCTGGCCGTCGTTCTCGAAGGCGTCGTCGGGGAGCCCCGGCACGAGCGGC
Organism: Frankiales bacterium; assembly: GCA_025965935.1. GTDB lineage: Bacteria > Actinomycetota > Actinomycetes > Mycobacteriales > SCTD01 > RYN-111. Next base: position 85 of record JAOPVZ010000169.1, read on the forward strand.
AGCGCGCCGCCGTGACACTCGACGGCGACGATGTTCAGGTCCGAGATCGGCTCGCCGACGTGCTCCGCAGGGCCGCCCAGGTCCGACAGTACGGAGACCGTCGAGCCCGCAAACCCCTGCTCCGCAAGGAGATCCGCGACCTTCGAGGGCGTCGTCGCGTCGGCGCTCAGCACGAGCAGTCGCTCGCCGTCACGCAGCGGCCCGAGGCCGGGCGCCCGTCCGACGAGCGACACCACGCGGATGTCCTGCTGCGCCCAACCCAGCCGGGCGCACGCCAGCGCGATGCTCGACACAGCCGGGATCACCCGGATCTCACGGCGACCGGCGAGCGTCGCTCCGATGCCGAAGTGCATCGGGTCCCCCGACGCGAGCAGCACGCACTCCGGGTGCTCGTCCAGCAACGCCTCGAGCTCCGGCAAGGTGCGCCACGCCAGGCCGTTCACGGGGACGAGCGCGAGCTGCCGTGGTGCTCCCAGGACGGTTCCCGCCGAGGAGATCGCCTGTTGCGCAGCCGACGTCAGCCCGGCCCAGCCGTCGGCACCGACACCGACGACCGTGATCACGGTCGCCGCAGCAGGTAGGTGTCCATGATCCAGCCGCGCTCTGCCCGGGCCTCGGTGCGGACCTTCTCGATCTGCGAGCCGATCGAGCCGACGGTGCCCGACAGCAGGATCTCGTCGGGCGTCCCGAGGTAGGCGCCCCAGTAGATCTCGACGGACGGGTCGAGACCGAGGAAGGAGCTCTGGCTGTCGAGCATGACGATGACGTCGTCGGCCGTCATGCCCTCCTCGCGCAACCGCCGCCCGGTCGTGACGTGCACGGCACCGGCGATCCGGTTCCAGGTCACGGCGTGCTGCGCGGCCAGCGTCTGCGGCGCGGTGATGCCCGGGACGACGGTCACCTCGACCGGGGTGCGCATCAGCGCGATGACCCGCAGCGTGCTGTCGTAGAGCGCGGGATCGCCCCACACCAGGATGCCGAGCACCCCGTCGTGCTGCGCCAGCGTCTCGTCGTACAGAGCTGCGCGTGCCTCGTGCCAGTCGCCGACCGCCTCCGCGTAGGCAGGTCCGGTCCGGTCCCGCGAGGGGTCAGCGACCTCCACCCACTCGTAGGGGTGCGTCATGTGCTCGGCGAGCATGTCCCGCCGCAGCTGCGCCAGCGAGTCCTTCTCCGCGCCCTTGTCCATGTGAAGGAAGACGTCGCAGGCGTTCATCGCCCGGATCGCCTGCAGCGTCAGGTGCTCCGGGTCCCCTGCCCCGATGCCGATGACGTAGATCTGCCGCACCCGATCACTCTAGGGTCGACCGGCTGCGGCTGCCGCCGGGTCGGTGAGCCCCAGTCGCGGATCCGCCGCAGCCGAGGCCAGGCGATGAACGCTTCGGCCTCCAGCGCCGCGAGCACCACGCGAGGCATCGCGGACGGCCCGGGGTAGCAGAGGTAGCGCGGCTCCCAGGTCGGGCAGAACTTCGCGTTGAAGCGGTACAGCGAGTCGATCTGGAACCAGCGGCTCACGAAGAGGAGCGTGCCCCGCCACGCCCTCAACAGCGGGCCGGCCCCAAGGCGCTCCCCTGCTGCCAATGCTTGGCGGAAGACCGCGAAGTTCAGGGAGATCCGCTCCACACCAAGCGTGCCGGCCGCGCGAAGGGTGGAGACGATCAGGAACTCGTTGAGGCCGTTGTCGGCAGCACGGTCCCGGCGCATCACATCGAGAGACAGCCCGCCCTGCCCCCATGGCACGAAGTGCAGGACCGCGCGCAGCTCCCCGTCCTGCAGCGCCTCGACGAGCAGGGAGCGCCCGTCCTCGGGCTCGCCGAACCGGCCCAGCGCCATCGAGAAGCCGTGCTCCGTGTCAGACGATCGCCACCTGCCCACGGCGGCGCGCAGCGCGTCCCGCTCGACCTCCGTGAGCTCGGCGGTACGACGGACGCGGCAGGTGTAACCCGCCCGCTCGATGCGCACCACAGCCTGCCGCACGGTGCGCATCGCGCGACCCTCGAGCGTGAAGTCGGCGACGTCGATGACGGCCTCATCTCCGATCTCGAGGACGTCGAGCCCGGCGCGTGCCCAGACCCGCCCGGCCCGCTCTCCGCAGCCCAGGACCGCGGGCGCCCAGGCGTGCGCGTCGGCGAGCGCCCGCAGTGCGCTGACCGCCTGCGGCCAGGCCTCGGGGTCCCCCATCGGGTTGCCGCTCACCAGGGCGACGCCGTTGACGACGCGATACGCCACAGCCGCCTTCTTCGAGGGCGCCCAGACGACCGACTTGTCCCGTCTCAGGTTGAAGTAGCCCAGCGAGTCGTCGTCACCGTGCCTGTCGAGCAGCCCGCGCAGCCGGGCCTCGTCCTCGGCCGTGAGCACGGGCGGCGGCTCGGCTGGGCGCAGGGCCAGGTAGGTCGTGACCAGCGCGGTCACGATGCCGAGACCGGCCAGGGTGAACGACACCACGTCGCTGTCGGTGTCGGTGTCGAACCGTAGCGGGCCGCCGATGCCGACCAACCCGAGCAGAACCTGCTGCACCTGCTCGTACAGCGAGGGCATCCCGGTCGCGCCGTCAAAGTGCAGCCGCACGAGGACGACGCCGACGACCAGATTCGTCCCGAGGAGGAAGGCCGCCGCCTTCACGACGACCCAGCGCGTCCGCGGGTCGCTCTGGGCGGTGAAGTCCGAGCGGTGTCTCAGGAGCAGGGCGAGCAGCACTGCGCCGGCCGTCGCCTCCTCGATGTCGAGGCCCTTCACGACCTGCAGGACGTTGACGACGGCGAGCAGGACGACGACGGCGACGAACGCCCGCCGCTTGCGACGCGCCAGGCCGTGGGCGAGCAGCAGGAGCAGGACTCCGCCAAGAGTCGTCGCCGCGGCGGCGACGTGCGTCAAGGCAGCAGGTACGACCCGGGTCAGCAGCCGCAGCCGCGCGGGCTCCGCGCGCGTGAGGGCACTGGCCAAGGAGACCACTGCGATCGTCCTGGTCCCCCAGGCCGCCAGCCGCGGGAACGCGATGCGCCTCATGCGGTCACCGGTGCTGCAGGTGCGCTCAGGTGCTTTGCGATCCAGACGAGCACCTCGGAGAGCGCCAGCACCTTGAGGTTGTGGGCAGCGTGCTCGGCGACGACGCTGAAGGTCCTCGTGGGCGGCCGGCTCAGCGCGAGGAACTCCTCGCTGGCCCCGAAGTGGTCTCTCACGGCGACGGCCTCCGACAGCGCGACCAGGCTCAGCCGCTGGCTAGCCCGCGGCCAGCGCGGTCCGCCGACCCGCGTCCACGGCAGGATCGCGAGCAGCGGCACGCCGACGGTCGAGCAGACGAGGGTCCACTCGAGAGCGCGGCCAGTCAGGAACATGTGGGGTTACCTCCCCCAAACCTCACGTCCGGCGCACACGGAACGTGCCCCACGTGCGGCAACTGCTCAGGGACCGCTCAGGCACGGCTAGGGTCAGGCCGTGCGGGTGGCGACCGAGGACGACGTGTGGCTGGCGGTCGCCGCACCGAGCACCTGGCCGGTGGCGCTGACCGTCGATGAGCGGTACGTCCCGCTCGACCGTCTCCAGGGGGTTGCGGAGCGCATCAGCGCACGCCTCGGGGGCGCTCACCTGCGGGTCGGCCAGTCGACGTACGTCCTGGGACTGGCTGCCCGGCTCTGGGCGGCGACGCTCGGCTGCGTCGTGCGCGACGGCGTCCTCCCGGACCCGGCGGCCTTCGTGGCGCGTGACGAGGACGGTGCGGTGCAGCTCGGCATCAGCCGGTACGACGGATGGCGCGACGTCACGGCGTACGACCTGCTCGACCGGGTGGTCGCCGTGCTCGCGCCGGTGGTCGAGAGCCTGCCGCTGTCGCCGCGACTGCTGTGGGGCAACGTCGCCTCGGCGCTGCACGCCGCACCACGGGTGCTCGAGCTGCCCGCCGCCCGAGGCTGGGCCGACGAGATGCTGGGACTGCCTCCGCTCGCGGGCGAGATGGTGGCGGGTCGCAGGACGACCTGCTGCCTCTACTACGAGGTGCCGGGTGGCGGGTTGTGCGGCGACTGCGTGCTCAGCCGGGTGCCGGAGCGGTCCCCCGGTTGACGACGAGCGGGCGGCCGGACTGCTTCAGCGCCCGCTCGGCCCAGGGACCGAGCACCAGCCCGAGCACGCCCCACAGGATGAGCTGGCCGCCGACGGCGTAGAGCCGGAACAGGTACAGGTCGTCGGCGTCGAAGCCCTGCAGCACGATGCGGCCACCGGGATCACGCAACGGACCGGGGGTCTCGTGGACGGGATCCAGCAACACCATCGTGATGCCGACGACCACGAGGTAGCCGAGCCCCGCCAGCAGCGAGGCCTGCCAGACGCCGCGGGTGCGACTGAGCACCCGACCCAGCTGCACGGCGAGCACCATGGCCACAACCGAGACGATCTGCATCCCGAGGTAGAGCGACCCTCGGGTCTCGATGGTGTCCGCGTGCCCGATCGCGGGCGGGTTGGCTGGGTACTTGAGGAACGGCACCAGGTAGACGCTGACGAAGGCGGCGCCCGCGATCAGCACGGCCAGCGTGCGAGGCCGCACATGCCGGCCGGAGCCGCGCTGGATCAGCGTGAAGACCACCGACAGCAGAGCGCCGAGAGCGGCGCCGAAGACCACGAGGGCCACTGCGATCCCGATGTCCTCTTGCACGGTCCGGCTGAACAGCTCAGTGGCCGCCGGCGTGACGGGTCGTCCTGCGGCCCGGTCCAGCGCCGCCTGCGCCGTCTCCCGCGCGCTCTCGTAGTTGATGGCGCGCGCGATGACCGGCTCCGCGAAGATGCGGGCGAAGACGAAGCTGAACAGCCCTGCCAGCGCCCCCGACGCGATGCCTCGGAGGACGAACTTGCGCTCCACCTCAGTGCGAGCGAGCGAGAGCTAGTGGCAGGGGAAGCCGAGGAAGTGCCGCCCGTCGTGCACGAACTCGTGGACGTGCAGGTCAGCGCCGAACACCGACACCATGCCCTGGTCGATGCCGATGAAGTAGATCGCCAGCAGGCCGAGGAACGCGGCGCCGAGCAGCCACAGGGCGCCACCGAGACCGGAGGCGACCGCGGTGATGTCAGCAGTCGCCGTGGGTGCGGCAGTCAGGTTGGGGGTGGTCATGTAGTGCCTCCTCGGGGAATCCAGCGTCCCCACTCGTGGTGAGCATGGCGCGCGGCCAGAGTGTCTGACTCACCCACCAGGAGGTGGGCTCACAGTGGCGCGACCGTGCCGGACTCTCACCGGCTTCCTCGCGACCTCGCGTGCCGCAGAGTAGAGCACCGCGTCCCAGCGGCGTCCACCCGCCTCACCGGACCGGCTCGAGCTCCACCCCGAACTCCTCGACGTAGTCGCGGGTGCGCTCCCTGAGCTCACCCTCGACCAGACCCGTGTCGGCGAAGGAGTACCGCGTGCCGCCGCCCCCACCGTCGCCCGGGTGCTCGGCGAGGAAGTCGTGCATCCGCTGCTGCACCTCCGGTGTGAGCTCGCGACCGATCTCGCCGTACATCCGCTTGATCTGACCGATCGGATCGGCGACGAACTCCGTGAAGTGCAGGTCGACCACCTGCTCCTGCGGGAAGACCTGCTCGCGGTGCGCGACGACCGCCCGATCGAGCCCGACGGCGATGTCATCGGCGTACTGCTCGGCGGCGAGCCCGACCGAGGTCTGCTCCGTCGTGAGCTGCCGCAGGCTGGAGGTGAGTGCGCTGATGGAGCTGACGACCTTGAGCGGGTCGCGGTGCGTCATGATCACGACGGCATCGGGGTAGGCCGCGCGCAGTGCCGGCAGGTGCCAGAGGTGCGCGGGCGACTTCAGCAGCCACTGGTCGGCCGGCACCCGGCTGGCGAGGTGCTGCAGGTAGACCCGGTGCCACGCGTAGGCCGGTGCCAGGTCGGCCTCGTGCAGCAGCCAGTGGTTGTAGTCCGGGAGCACGTACTGGATCGAGAAGATCATGCTGCGGAAGTCGCCACCGGTGATCCGCACGCACTCCTGCGCCAGCTCCGCCCCGACCTCGTGGAAAGCGCTGAAACCAGGGATGAGCGCGTCGACGGTGTCGAACTGCGCCTGCACCTCGGCGATGCGCGGGTCGGTGGTGTACGTCGACAGCTCGGGAGGCGGACAGGGCTTGTCGACCTCCCAACTGCGCGGCACCCGGAAGCCGGGGTCCTGCGCCAGCAGGTCGAACAGGATGGTGGTCCCCGTGCGCGGCTGCCCCACGACGATGAGCGGCCGTGTGATCGGGACGTCGACCTCGGGGTGCTGCTTGCGGTGGTCCACGATCCGCAACCGGTTCTGCAGGTAGCCCTGGAGGTCCCCGATCGCCACCTCGACGCCGATGTCGTGCAGCTGCGCCGGTCCCTGAAGGTCGGCGACGACCCGCTCTGCGCCCTGTCGCCAGCTGTCGGCACCCAGGTCGTCGAGCCCGGTGGCGGTCCGCGCCTCGTCGAGCAGCCGGTCCAGCTCCAGTCGCTCGTTCACAGCTCCACGACCTCGGTCATCAGCTCGGGAGCAGCTGCCCCGTCGAGCCACCGCAGGATGACGAAGCCGCGGTGCCGGCCGCCGGTGTCCAACCAGTTGGGTACGCCGGGATCGCGGCCGCTGATGACGAGCCGGACGCGCCCGTCCTTCTCCTCCGCGTGCACGTTGGTGATCGAGCTGCGTCGGCGGCGCGGCTCCAGGCACTCGTGCCAGATGTTCTCCAGGGTCGCGCTCCAGTAGCGCGACTCCGGGGGCACGAAGTCGACGACCAGCGCCTGCGTCGGCTCGAGCCGGAACGTGCCGAGCAGGTAGAGGTTGTCGGGCGTCGTGTCGGCCGACCCGAGCGCCGCAGCCTCGGCACTGACGAGCACGTTCGGCATCGTCAGCAGCTCCGGCTTGATGGTCTTGTGGAGTGTCGCCAGCTTGACGATCGTCCAGGCCATCGAGGTGAGCTGATCACCGACCTGATCGTCCGTGGGCAGCGGCACCGGGCCGGGCGGCTCGAGTGGGTCGATCTGCAGCTCTGCCGGCACCTCGACGCCGCGGTCGCCGATGTACTGCCGCACGATGATCGCGCTCGCGTCCTCCGGGATCTCGACCCACTGACCGCTGTCCGAGCCCTCCGGACGGGTGGCGCGGAGCACCAGGTCGAAGCTTCCGTAGGCGTCGAGCTCGAGTTCAGTGTCGGAGACGTAGACCGCCTGCCGCCGTGGCGTGAGGCCCACCCCGGCAAGTACCTGGAACCCGAGGTAGGCGGCTGACCCGCGGCTGCCCCGTACCCGGTAGCCGCGACGGCCGTCGATCATCGCCAGGTGGTACTCGCCGTCCGGGTTCGGGCCGCCGAGGTAGCGGACCTCGGTGTTCATCGGGAAGAACCACGGCTTCTCGGGGTCGACGTCAAGGGAGAGCTCCGCGCACAGCGCGGTCGTCCTCGCCAGCACCCGGATGCCCTCGACCAGCTCGAGCTCGGTCTCGGCGTCGGCCTGCACCTGGCCGGCCAGGTCGTCGAGCATGGTGCGCACCAGCGCCCAGCCCTCCAGCGTCTTCGGAGCCTCGGCCACGCTGCCACCCCCTAGAACGTGTTTCAGCAACGTATCCGCGTCCCCCGGCGCCGCAAAGCCCTCCCCTGCCATGAATGGATACTGCGCTGCTGTTTGAGCCCCAGAAACGGCAGCGCAGTATCCATTCGTGGGCGGCCATTAGCCTGGGGCCGTGACGATCGTGATGGGCATCGAGACGTCGTGCGACGAGACCGGAGTCGGCTTCGTACGCGACGGCGTGCTGCTCGGCGACGCGCTGGCCTCGAGCATGGACGAGCACGCCCGCTTCGGCGGCGTCGTCCCCGAGGTCGCGGCGCGCGCGCATGTCAACGCGATGGTGCCGATGGTCAACGCGGCCCTCGGCAACGCCGGCCTGAGCCTGCGGGACGTCGGCGCGGTGGCGGTGACAGCAGGTCCGGGACTGACGTCCGCGCTGCAGGTCGGGATCGCCGCGGCGAAGTCCTATGCGCTCGCTCTCGACGTACCGATGTATGCCGTGCACCACCTGGCTGGACACGCCGCCGCCGACACCCTGGAGCACGGGCCGCTGCCGTCCCCGTGCGTGATCCTCATCGTCTCCGGTGGGCACACCTCGCTGCTGCTCGTGCGCGACCTGGTCGACCAGCGCATCCTGCACCTGTCCGACACCTGGGACGACGCGGCCGGCGAGGCGTTCGACAAGGTGGCGCGGCTGCTCGGGCTCGGCTACCCCGGTGGGCCGGCGATCGACCGGGCGGCCCGCGACGGCGACCCACGGGCGATCGCCTTCCCACGCCCGCTGACCGGCCCGCAGGCCCGCGGTCAGGAGCTCGAGTTCTCCTTCTCCGGCCTCAAGACCGCCGTTGCGAGGTACGTCGAGAAGGGGGTCGACCCGGCTCTCACCACCGCGGACGTCGCCGCGAGCTTCCAGGAAGCCGTGGTGGACGTGCTGGTCAGCAAGGCGATCCTGGCTTGTCGGATGCACGACGTCTCGACGCTCGTCATCGTCGGGGGGGTCGCCGCGAACGGGCGGCTGCGCGCCTCCGCCGAGGAGCGCTGCGCGGCGGCGGGGCTGCAGCTGCGCGTTCCGCCGATGCGGCTGTGCACCGACAACGGCGCGATGATCGCGGCCATCGGGGACCTGCTCGTCCGGGCGGGCGCGCCTGACTCCCCGCGGGACTTCTCCGTCGACCCCGCTGCCGTTCTGCACCGGGCACAGCTGTTCATCCCCGAAGAGGTGCTCGCGTCACCCTGACGCCACGTGTCGCGCCCGTCACTCAGGGCACGCACCATTTGTGAGCAATGCGGAGGATCGACAGCGGCGACGTGACCGCGAGCGGCTGATCGCCGACCTGGAGCAGGCCCGACTTCGCCGCCGCCGCCGGGTGCTCGTGCTGCGCCTGCCGTCGAGCCTGCCCATCCCCCGTGCGCAGTGAGCCGGGAATAACGGGACAAGATTCTCTGTAAGACTGGTAGGTAATCCCGACCTGCCAGGAGCGCGCGTGTTCAGCTTTCCCAACCCGGTCAATGAGGTCGCCGCCCGGACGGTCGCAGCCGGTGTGGTGGTGATGAGCCTTGCGACGCTGCTCCTCAGCCTCGCGAACAGCGGCTTCCTGTGGCTGACGGTGCCGATCGCCTACGGCTTCGTGGCCCGGGTGCTCAACGGCCCGCGCTGGAGCCCGCTCGGCCTGTTCGCCACCCGGATCGCCGCGCCGCGGCTGGGTCACGAGAAGCTCGTCGCCGGGCCTCCGAAGCGCTTCGCGCAGGGCATCGGCGCGGTGGTCACGACGGCCGCGGTCGTCCTGGTGGGCGTCGGGGCGCTCGGCGCGGCGCAGGTGCTGCTGGGCCTCATGGTGGTCTTCGCGACGCTGGAGTCGGCGTTCGCCCTGTGCGTGGGCTGCAAGGCGTTCGCCGGGCTGATGCGGCTCGGTCTCATCCCGGAGGAGACCTGCGAGGCCTGCAACAACATCTCGCTGCGGACGCCGCAGGTCGCCTAGCCTCCGGGGCCCTGCGACGTCCCGCGGTGCCCTTGGTGGTCGCGCAGGTTGCCGTTGGTCCACGAGCTGGAGTACGCCAGCACGACCAGGGTGAGGACCGCCGCGACCGCAACGGTGACGAGGAGGGCGAGTCCCCGCATCGAGCGGCCGGGCAGACCCGGACCGGCACTCGACGTGATGCGCTGGAACGCCGGGACCAGCCGGGCCAGCACGTGCAGGCCGGTGGCGACCGCCCAGACGATGAACGACGCCTGGTGCAGGGTGAGGGGGGACACACCGAAGCCGAGCAGGCTGAACCAGGTCTGGCGGCCGCTGGTGGGGCCGAGGGCGATCAGCAGCACGCCGGTGCCGAGCACGGCCAGTGTGCCGCCGATGACCAGAGGTCCGAGGAGACGCAGCAGCAGGGGCGGGGGGCCGGCCCGGACGTACGGCTCGGCACCGGCGTAGTAGCGCAGGATGCGCCAGCCGGTCGAGGCGGTCTTCGCCAGGGCCGGCGGGATCAGCAGCAGACCGAGCCCGATGTGCCAGCTGATCCAGCCCTTGACGTTCAGCAGCGTGACCAGCTCGGCGAGGAAGAGCGCGAGCAGCAGCAGCCCGAGCCAGGCGGTGAGCAGCGCGTTGCCGGCCGGCCCGCCGGTGCCCGCGAGGACCGGATCGTCGCGGTGGCCGCGACCCTGGGCCGTCTGGAGCACGTCGCTGATCGGGTGGGAGCTGACGGCCTGCTGTGTCATGAGCGCCTCACTTCAGGTGCGCCGCGTCGAGGGCCGATTGCAGTGATCGGGTGTACCCGTCGGTCGTGTAGGTGGCCCCCGAGACCGTGTCGATCTGGGCGCTCTGTGCAGCCACAGTCTCCTTCTCCAGGAGCGGGATGGCATAGCTGTTGATCTCCTGGTCGCGGCCGCTGCCCTGCGGGTAGTCGATCGCGGTCGCGCTGAGGATCTTCCCCGCCCGGACCTTGATCTGCACCTGCACCGGTCCGAACTGGGTGTCTGCGGAGGCGCCGTTGATCACCGTGGTCGCCTGCGTCGAGGGCGACTGCGGCGTCGCGGAGCTGCCGGGGGCGGGCGGCGAGGCTGCGACGACGCCCACGGGGGCGGCACCTGACCCCGGTCCCACGTGGCTCGCCGACCGGTTGGTGCTCGTCGGGAACAGGAACAGGATCCCGACGGTGGCCGCGGTGGCGGCGAGCACGCCGGCGTTGCGGCGAGCCGCCGTGACGTTCGGGCTGCTCATGTGGCGCCCGCCTTGTGCGCCGCGTCCAGCGCCGACTGCAACGACTGGCGGTACCCGTCGGAGGTGTAGGTCGCCCCGGAGACGGTGTCGATCTGGGCGCTCTGCGCGCTGAGCGTCTCCTGGTCGAGCTGCGGGATCGCCTGGCTGTTGATCTCCTGGTCGCGGCGGCTGCCCTGTGGGTAGTCGATGGCGTCGGCCTTGACGATGCGGCCGCCGCGCACGCTGATCTGGACCTGCACCGGTCCGAACTGGGTGTCCGCAGGCGCGCCGTTCACGGTGACCGTCGCCGGCGGCGTCGGGGACGGCTGCGCCCGCGTCACCACCGGCTTCGGTGCGACTGCGGCCCCGGTGCTGGCTGCCGTGGGCCGAGCGGCGCTCGTGCGACGCGCGGTCGGTGAGGACGACGCGGGCCCGGTGGTCGGCGTGGGTGCGGCAGTCGGGGAGCCGGACGTCGGTGTCTCGCTCGGTGTGGTCTGGGTGTCCACCGAGACGATCCCGGCCGGCGCCGCGTTGGCGCTGCTGTGGCCGACCCGCTGGCCGGCGTGCAGGCTGCTCGCGACGACCACGACGCTGACGCCCGACATCAGCGCGGCGACCTCGCGCCTCATCTGGTCACCACGTGAACCGCTCCTGATGCAGCTGCCCCGGCGGGAGCCCGGCGGTCAGCGCCGCGTCGGCGACCGCATCCATCCAGGCGTCCGGCCCGCACACGAAGACGTCGTAGCGGCGCAGGTCCGGGATCAGCCGCCGCAGCGCATCGCCACCCCGCGCCTGCGGGTGGTGCCGTGGGAGCCAGCTGTCGGCACCGACGCCGCGCGGACCGGTGAGGTAGTGCACCGTGACGCCGCGTTCGCTCGCCAACGCGTCGAGCTCCTCGCGGAAGACCAGGTCCTGCGCGCTGTGCGCCCGGTAGATGAGGATGGCGTCGCCCTTGTCGTACTCCAGGTCCTCCAGGAGCGCCCGCATCGGCGTGATGCCGATGCCACTCGCGATCATCGCGACCTTGCTGCCGACGCGGTGCTCCCCCGTCAGCCGCCCGTACGGCCCCTCGATGAGCACTCCGGTTCCGGGGCGCAGTGAGCGCAGCCGGCCACTTCCGTCGCCGAGGTCCTTGGCAGTGATCTGGATGCGGTCATGGCGAGGTGCGGCCGACAGCGAGTACGGGTTCCCCCGCGACCAGCCGGGGCCGTCGAGGAACCGGAAGATGAAGAACTGACCCGCCTGCACGGGCAGCCGGTGCAGGCCGCGGCCGCCCATCCGGACGGTCAGCACGTCAGGCGTCTCCTGCACCACCGAGGTGACCCTGATGCCGTGGCGGAACGTCCGGAGCACCGGCAGCCCGACCCGGAAGACCAGGACCGCGCCGGCAGCGAGTGCGTAGCTGCTCCACCAGTAGAACCGCGACAGCCCGGAGCTGATGAAGTCCTGGCCGGTCCAGATCTCGTGCGGGATCGACAGCCCGACCCCGAGGTACGCGTAGAGGTGCAGCAGGTGCCAGGACTCGTACCGCAGCCGGCGTCGCGCGATCCGCACCGAGGTCACCGTCACCGCGGTCAGCGCCGCGGTCGCCGCGACCGCGAGCAGCATGCCGCCGTAGGAGCTCACGAGCGTCCACGTCTCGGAGACCACGTTCACGTGGCCGCTGAGGGCGTAGCCGAACGTGATGAGGACGATGTGGGCGAGCAGCAGGTTGAACGACCAGAACCCGACGAGCCGGTGCCGCCGTGCGAGCTCGTCCTGGCCGTAGCTGCGCTCGATCATCGGGACCCGCGCCATGAGCAGCACCTGGATGAGCAGCAGGTCGGCGGCGACGAGCCCGGTCAGCCGGCCCAGCGACGTCAGCTGCTCCCCGGCGCCCGCGACGAGGCTCTGTGCGCCTCGGCCGCGCAACCACAGCGCCGCGACGACCAGCGCGCTGACCCAGCACGCCACGCCGATGGCGTCTCGCCACCACGGCGGCGTCGCCCGGACCCGCACCCTGGCAGGCACCGGCCGCACGGAGCGGGTGGAGGCAGTCACGGTGTCTCCTCAGCCCCGGGTACGCCGAGCGGGGACGGTCATGAAGATCTCCCTCAGGCTCGGATGTGCGGCGGATGACTTCCGTCAGATTGCTCCGGCTTTCTGGGAAATCCCTTGGAAGGAGGCGCTCGGCGGCCGTTCTCGAGGCGTGCTCTCAGGAACGCGTGCGGACTGCCCGCTTACCCGAGCGCCTTGGCGAGGGCTGCCGGGTCGAAGGCGATGGTGTTGTCGAGGGTGTGGCCGTCGAGGCGGAGCTCCGGAGTGCCGACATTGCCGTCCTTGCTGGCCTGGTCGTCGACGCTGCGGGCCCAGGGTGCGTAGGTCTGCGCGCGGACCTGCTGGTCGTAGCTGGACAGCGCGGTGCCGGTCAGCCCGATCTGCGGACCAGCGGCGAGC
>JAOPVZ010000191.1 GCA_025965935.1 Frankiales bacterium
CCGTCGAAGCCCTTGCGGCTGCTGTCGTAGCCGATCTCCAGGATCGTGTCGCGCACGATGCTGGGGATGTTGGCGTAGCCCTCGGTCGTGACCTCACCGGCGATGTGCACCTGACCGGTGGTGATCAGCGTCTCGACCGCGACCCGGCTCTTCGGGTCCTGGGTCAGCAGCGCGTCGAGGATGGCGTCCGAGATGGCGTCGGCGATCTTGTCCGGGTGCCCTTCCGTGACGGACTCGGACGTGAAAAGGCGACGCGACACGGGGGCTCCAGAAGGGGATGAAGGAACGATCAACCCGGAAGTCTAGTCGCCCTCTAGTCGCCGACGGTGCCGCAGTCGGCGGTGTAGGCACTCTCGACGGACGGCGTGCCCTGCTTGCCCTTGCCGCTGCGGGTGCTCACCAGCACGAGCTGCACCCCTGAGACGCGGTAGTCGCTCGCCAGCACGGTGAAGGTCGTGCCGTCGGTGCTCTCGGCCTGCCGCACCTCGAGCTGGCCGTTGGGCAGGCACCTGAAGCCGTCGCCGTGCGTGACACTGCCACCGATGCCGAGCCGCGCCGGGCCGCCATCGAGCTGCAGCTCCTTCAGCGAGGTGCCGTCGAACCGGTACGGCGTGGCGAACTCCGTCGAGGCGCCCTGGGCGGTCTGCAGGAAGACCTCGGCCCGTCCGTCGCGGTCGATGTCCGCCGTACCGAGCAAGGCAGGGGGCGTGGGGGCGTCGGCGTGCACCGGGGCCGTGACGACCTTGCCGGTGGACGACAGCGTGACGCGCAGCACGGCCGCCGACGGCTGGATGACGTCGCGCTTGCCGTCGCCGTCGACGTCGCCGTCGGCTGCGGGGATGGCCCGGGCTGACGGCGTCGGGCTGGCCGTGGGGCTGGGGGTCGGGCTGGGGGTGGCCGACGGTGATGCGGTCGTCGGGTCCGGGGTCGGCAGCGTGAACGTCGCAGTCGGTTCCGGAGCTGGCTTGCCGGACCCACCGGAGCAGGCGGCGACCAGCAGGACGGGTACGACGAGAGCGGCCCGGTGCATGCGCTCAGGCTGCCAGAGGGTGCCGCGCCGGCCGTCGAGGCGCGCGGGTCAAGGGCGGGTCAAGGACGGGCGGGGAGGCGCTGCTCGACCAGGTCCCAGACGATGTCGGCGAGCGCGTCCTTGGAGACCAGCGGGACGTCGGTGACCGAGCCGTCGGCGCCCAGGACGGTGGCCGCGTTGTGAGTGCCCTCGAAGCCGGTCGGGTGCCCGGCCTCCCCCACCTCGTTGACGACCAGCAGGTCGCAGCCCTTGCGGGCCAGCTTGTCCCGGCCGTAGTCGATCGGGCTGCGCGTCTCGTCGCCGGTCTCCGCCGCGAAGCCGACGAGGACCTGGCCCGGCCGGCGGGCCGCGACCAGCTCCTGCAGCACGTCCGGGTTCTGGATCAGCTCGACCGTCATCGTCTCCGTCTTCTTGCGCTTGGCCGCGAGCCGCTCGGCGGGCCGGTAGTCGGCGACCGCCGCGGCCATCACGACGGCGTCGGCGTCAGCGGACTCGGCGAGCACGGCGTCGTGCAGCTCGAGGGCACTCGTTACCCGCACCACCTTGACGCCCGCCGGGTCAGGCAGCCCGGAGCTGCTGACGAGCACGACCTCGGCACCGCGGGCCACAGCGGCCCGGGCGAGGGCGTGCCCCTGCCGGCCGCTCGAGCGGTTGCCGAGGTAGCGGACCGGGTCGAGGTGCTCACGTGTCCCGCCGCTGCTGACGACGACCCGCCGGCCGGTCAGATCGAGCTCGGCGCTCCCCCGCGCGAGCACCTGCCGCACGAGGTGGGCGAGCTCCTCCGGCTCGGGCAGCCGGCCCTTGCCGCTGTCTGCACCGGTGAGCCGTCCGACGGCGGGCTCGACGACGAGCACGCCGCGGCTGCGCAAGGTGGCGACGTTGGCCTGGGTGGCGGCGTGCTCCCACATCTCGGTGTGCATCGCGGGCGCCATGACCACCGGGCACCGGGCGGTGAGCAGCGTGTTGGTGAGCAGGTCGTCGGCGAGCCCGTGCGCGGCCTTGGCGAGCAGGTTGGCCGTGGCGGGAGCCACGACCACCAGGTCGGCCTCCTGGCCGATGCGGACGTGCGGCACCTGGTGCACCTGGTCCCAGGTGCTGGCGCTGACGGGCTTGCCGGACAGCGCAGCCCAGGTCGGCGCGCCGACGAACTCGAGCGCACTCGCGGTGGGGACGACCGTCACGTCGTGGCCGGTCTCGGTGAACTGGCGGAGCAGCTCGACGGCCTTGTAGGCAGCGATGCCCCCAGCGACCCCGAGGACGACCTTCGCCACCGGCGGAGCGACCTAGCCCTTGTTGTCGGGCGTGTCGACGCCCGCCTCGTGGGTGAGCAGACCGGCGTTGATCTCGCGGAGCGCGATGGAGAGCGGCTTCTCCTGCACGCCGGTCTCGACGAGCGGGCCGACGTACTCGAGCAGGCCCTCGCCGAGCTGGCTGTAGTAGGCGTTGATCTGGCGCGCGCGCTTGGCCGCGTAGATCACGAGGCTGTACTTGGAGTCGGTGGCCTCGAGCAGCTCGTCGATCGGGGGGTTGGTGATGCCGATCGGGTTGGCAACGGTGCCGGACACGGAAGCTCCTAGCTGTCAGTTGTCATCAACGCTACCAGCGCGTGCGCTGCGGCCTCGACCTCGTCGTTGACCAGCACCGCGTCGAACTCGTCTTCTGCGGCCATCTCGATGCGCGCCCGGTCGAGCCGCTCCCGGATGCGCTCCGGCGACTCGGTGCCGCGCCCGATCAGGCGTCGTGCGAGCTCGTCGAACGAGGGCGGCGCCAGGAAGACCAGGTGGGCGTCCGGCATCGAGGCCCGCACCTGCCGGGCGCCCTCGATGTCGATCTCGAGGAGCGCCGACCCGCCGGCGGCGAGCTGCCGCTCCACCGGCTCCCGTGGGGTGCCGTAGGACGCGCTGAGATGCGCGTCGTGCTCGAGCAGCTCGCCGTCCGCCACCATCCGGTCGAACTCGGCCTGGTCGACGAAGTGGTACTCCACGCCGTCGGTCTCGCCGGGACGGGGCGGCCGGGTCGTGACGGAGACCGAGAGCCAGATCTCAGGGTGGAGCCGCCGCAGGGCCTCCACGACGCTGCCCTTTCCGACCCCGGACGGCCCTGCGAGGACGGTGAGGGTGCCGGTCACGTCACGGTGCTCACTCGAAGGCGCGGAGCAGCGCCTCGCGCTGCTTGGCCCCGAGGCCGCGGACGCGGCGGGCCGGGGAGATCTCGAGCGTTTCGATGAGCTTCTGGGCGCGGACCTTGCCGACGCCCGGCATGGCCTCGAGGACAGCCACCACCTTCATCTTCCCGACGGCCTCGTCGGTCTCCCCCGAGTCGAGCACCTGGGCCAGGCTGGTGCTCCCGGCCTTGAGCCGCAGCTTGAGCTGCGCCCGCGCCCTGCGCGCTGCGGCGGCCTTCTCCAAGGCGGCAGCACGCTGCTCCGGCGTGAGGGGCGGCAGGGGCAACGGGGTGTCCTTCTCGAGATGACGGGGCGGCGCGAACCTAGCGAGTCCGCTGGCCCGCCCACAAACAGGGGTCAGTCAGCGAGGCGAGCGGGCAGCGACGCCGCGATGGCCGCAGCGGCGACGCCGGGGTCCGGCGCTCCGGTGATCGGCCGTCCGATGACGAGCAGATCGGCGCCGTCGGCGAGGGCCTGCTCGGGGGTGGCGACGCGCGCCTGGTCCTGCGAGTCCGCGCCGACGGGCCGCACACCCGGCGTGATGAGGATGATCCCGTCGCCGACCTCCCTGCGGACGGCGGCCACCTCCTGCGGGGAGCACACCAGGGCACCGGCGCCGGCATCGACCGCGAGGGTGGCCAACCGGCGTACCGCGTCGAGGGGCGGCCCCGCGAGCCCCACCGCGTCGAGGACGCCCTGGGACAGGCTCGTGAGGATCGTGACGGCAGCGATGGTGACGTCCGGCGCGGCGTCCACGGCGGCGCGCACCATGTCCCGGCCACCGCTGGCGTGCACCGTGAGGTAGGTCGGCTTCAGGCCCGCAACGGCCTTGGCCGCGCCGGCAACGGTGTTGGGGATGTCGTGCAGCTTGAGGTCGAGGAACAGGTCCACGCCGCTCCCGCCGCGCACCGTGTCGACGACCGACGGGCCGGTGCGGCAGAACAGCTCCAGCCCGACCTTGACCACCGCGACGTAGGGCGTCACGGCCTGGGCCCAGCGCGCGGCTGTCTCGAGGTCCGGTGCGTCGAGCGCGACGGCGATGGGGGCGCGGGTCACTCGTCCTCCTCGATGACCAGGTCACCGACCGGGTCAGGGCCCTCGGGGACGTGCACGTCCGGTGGCCGGTGGGCGAGTCCGACGACCTCCGAGACGCTGCCGAAGCCGCGCTCGGCCAGCGCCACCGCGAGCTCGTCGAGGATCCGGATCGGCGCGCTGGGATCGCCGAACACGGTCGTCCCGACACTGACCGCGTTGGCGCCGGCCAGGAGGAACTCGAGGGCGTCGAGCCCGGTGCGGATGCCACCCATGCCGAGGATCGGCACCTCCGGCAGCGCCTGCCGGACCTGCCAGACGCAGCGGACGGCGACCGGTCGGATGGCGGGGCCGGACAGGCCACCGGTGACGCCGCCGAGCGCGGGCCGCAGCGTGTGCGTGTCGATGACCATGCCGAGCAGGGTGTTGATGAGGCTCAGGCCGTCGGCGCCCGCATCGACGCAGGCGCGGGCGATCTCGGTGATGTCGGTGACGTCGGGACTGAGCTTCGCGAACACCGGCACCCCGGTCGGTGCGGCGCGCTTCACCGCCTGTACGACGGCGGCGGACGCCACGGGATCGCAGGCGAAGACCTGGCCGCGGTCCTCGACGTTCGGGCAGGAGATGTTGACCTCGATCATCGCGAGGCCCTTCTGCCCGCGCAGCTTCGCGGCCAGCTTGGCGTACTCGTCGACGCTGCCGCCGGCGATGCTGACCACGGCACGCGCCCCGCGCTGTGCCAACCAGGCGAGGTCCTTGTCGAGGAAGGCGTCGATGCCCGGCCCCTGCAGGCCGATGCTGTTCACCATGCCGCTGGGGGTCTCGGCCATCCGCGGCGTCGGCCGCCCGGACCGCGGCGCCAGCATGATCGACTTCGTCACCACGCCGCCCAACTCGGACACGTCGAAGAACTGGTCGAGCTCCTGTCCGGCGGCGGCGCAGCCCGACGCTGTGAAGACCGGGTTCGGGAAGGTCACGCCACCCAGCCGGGTCGTCAGGTCGACGTCGGGGCGGGTGAACACCTCCTCGCGCTTGCGGACGGTGACCTCGGTCTTGGTCAGCTCTGGTCTGAGCGTCATGTCAGTGTCCCGTCCCTGCGGTGATGCTGCCGACCACGTCCTCGGGCACCGTGCCGACGTCGTCCCAGCGGACCCGGTCGCCGAGGAACACCGGACCCTCGACGCAGGACCGCACCATCCGGGTGAGCCCGTCGTCACCCACGACCGGCAGCACGCAGGTCATGCAGACCCCTACGCCGCAGGCCATCGACTCCTCGACCGCGACCTGGCACGGGATCCCGCGTGCCGTGCAGATCTCGGTGACCGCCTTGAGCATCGCCATCGGACCGCACGCGTAGACGACGTCAGACGCCGCCCGGTCCAGCAGCTCCGGGAGCACGTCGCTGACCCGGCCCTTCCTGCCCTGCGAGCCGTCGTCGGTGGTGACCTCGATGCTCGTCGCGATCCGCTTTGCGTCGAGCTGCCCGAACAGCCGGTGCTGGTCGCCGGCCCCGAGGACGAAGTCCACGCGGCAGCCCCGCTCCCGCAAGCTGCTCGCCAGCGGGAGCAGGGGGGCGCTGCCGTAGCCGCCGCCGACCAGGGTGGCGTTGACCCGCTCCGCGGGCAGCCGGAACGGCTTGCCCAGCGGGCCGACGAGGTCCAGCTTGTCCTGCGGGCGGCGGGCTGCGAGCCACGCGGTGCCCTTGCCGTGCACGGAGAAGATGAACTCCACCGTGCCGCCGTAGACACCACGCTCCTTCACGTCGTAGATGGCGAAGGCGCGACGGAGCAGCATGCTCGACTCGGGTCCGCCGACCTGCACCGCGACGAAGTGGCCCGGGCGGGTCAGCTCCGCCATGCCGGGCGCGACGACGGTCATGGCGTTGTAGGCGCCCACCTTGCGGACGGACAGGACCTCGCCCTGCACCTGGACGGGCACGTCAGGCCTCCCTTGCGGCTGCGCGAGCGTTGTTGATCACGGCGTGGTGCTCCTGCAGCGACTTGACCCCGATGTCGCCGCGGACGAGCGCCTCGATGCCCTGCACGCAGGCAGCGGCCGCCTGGATGGTGGTGATGCACGGGACCCCGCGGGTCACTGCCGCCGTCCGGATCTCGTAGCCGTCGAGACGGGGCCCGACGCCGAAGGGCGTGTTGAAGATGAGGTCGATCTCGCCGTCGAGGACCATCGGCACCACGCTGTCCTCCGGCGCCTGGGAGTGCTTGCCGACGATGCGGGCCGTCACGCCGTTGCGGCGCAGCACCTCCGCGGTGCCCTCGGTGGCGAGGATCTCGAAGCCCAGGTCGGAGAGCCGCTTGACGGGGAAGATCATGGCCCGCTTGTCACGGTTGGCGACGGACACGAAGACGCGGCCCTTGGTGGGCAGGTCGCCGTAGGCCGCGGTCTGGCTCTTGGCGAAGGCCGTGCCGAAGACAGCGTCGATGCCCATCACCTCACCCGTGCTCTTCATCTCCGGGCCGAGCACCGTGTCGACGCCGCGGAACCGCCCGAAGGGCAGCACCGCCTCCTTCACCGAGATCGGCGCCTCGAGCGGAAGGTGCCCGCCGTCCCCCTCGGCAGGCAGCAGCCCCTCCACCCGCAGCTCGGCGATGGTCGCGCCCAGCATGACCCGCGCGCAGGCCTTGGCCAGCGGGACTGCCGTCGCCTTGCTGGTGAACGGCACGGTTCGGCTGGCCCGCGGATTGGCCTCGAGGACGTAGAGCACGTCGTCCTTGAGGGCGTACTGCACGTTCAGCAGGCCACGCACACCGACACCCTTGGCGATGACCTCGGTGCTGTACCGGATCCGCTCGAGGTCCATCCGGCCCAGGGTGATCGGCGGCAGCGCGCACGCCGAGTCACCGGAGTGGATGCCGGCCTCCTCGATGTGCTCCATGACGCCGCCGAGGTAGAGCTCCTGGCCGTCGTACAGCGCATCGACGTCGATCTCGATGGCGTCCTCGAGGAAGCGGTCGACGAGCACCGGGGTGTCCGGACCGACGATGGTGCTGCGGTCCATGTAGTCACGCAGCATCTCGTCGCTGTAGACGATCTCCATGCCGCGTCCGCCGAGCACGTACGACGGCCGGACCAGCACCGGGTAGCCGACGTCGGTGGCGATGGCCGCAGCGTCGTCGTACGAGGTCGCCATGCCCGACTTCGGCGAGGGCAGACCGCCTTCCGCCATGACCTTGCCGAACGCGTCCCGGTCCTCGGCGAGGTGGATCGCCTCCGGGCTGGTGCCGACGATCGGCACGCCGCAGTCCTTGAGCTCCTGCGCGAGGCGCAGCGGGGTCTGGCCGCCGAGCTGGACGACCACACCCAGCAGCCGCCCACCGCCGAGGCGCGCGGACTCGCGCTCGGCGTGCACGACCTCGAGCACGTCCTCGACGGTCAGCGGCTCGAAGTAGAGCCGGTCGGACGTGTCGTAGTCGGTCGAGACCGTCTCGGGGTTGCAGTTGATCATCACGGTCTCGAAGCCGGCGTCGTGCAGCGCGAACGACGCGTGCACGCAGGCGTAGTCGAACTCGATCCCCTGGCCGATCCGGTTCGGACCACTGCCGAGGATGAGCACCTTGTCCTTCGCCGACGGCGCGACCTCGTTCTCCTCGTCGTAGGAGGAGTAGTGGTACGGGGTCTCCGCGGCGAACTCCGCGGCGCACGTGTCGACCGTCTTGAAGACCGGCCGCACGCCCTGCGCATGCCGCAGGTCGCGGACCTCGCGCTCGGTCCGCCCGGTCACGGCCGCGATCTGCTGGTCGCTGGTGCCGAGCCGCTTCGCCTTGCGCAGCAAGGGTTCTGAGAGGTCTTCGGTCACGAGCTGGTGGCGCAGCTCGGTCAGCTGCAGGATCTGGTCGAGGAACCAGGGGTCGATCTTGGTGGCCTCGAAGACCTCCTCGACGGTGGC
>JAOPVZ010000194.1 GCA_025965935.1 Frankiales bacterium
CGGCCGCAGTACGCCGCGGACATCACCTACGGGACCAACAACGAGTTCGGCTTCGACTACCTGCGCGACAACATGGCGTGGAGCAACCAGGAGCTCGTGCAGCGCGGCCACCACTACGCCGTCGTCGACGAGGTCGACTCCATCCTCATCGACGAGGCGCGCACCCCGTTGATCATCAGCGGCCCGGCCGACATGGCCGCGAAGTGGTACCTCGAGTTCGCCCGGATCGTCCCGAGGATGATCCGCGACGTCGACTACGAGGTCGACGAGAAGAAGCGCACCATCGGCGTGCTCGAGCCGGGTGTCGAGAAGGTCGAGGACCAGCTCGGCATCGAGAACCTCTACGAGGCCGTCAACACCCCGCTCGTGGGCTACCTCAACAACGCCCTCCGGGCCAAGGAGCTCTACAAGAAGGACAAGGACTACGTCGTCCAGAACGGCGAGGTCCTCATCGTCGACGAGTTCACCGGCCGCATCCTCGCCGGCCGTCGCTACAACGAGGGCATGCACCAGTCGATCGAGGCGAAGGAGGGTGTGGCGATCAAGGACGAGAACCAGACGCTCGCCACGATCACCCTGCAGAACTACTTCCGCCTCTACGAGAAGCTGTCCGGGATGACCGGTACGGCGGCCACGGAGGCCGCTGAGTTCGACCAGACCTACAAGCTCGGTGTGGTGCCGATCCCGACCAACCAACCGATGGTCCGTGAGGACGAGCCGGACGTGGTCTTCAAGACGGAGACCGCGAAGTACGACGCCGTCGTCGAGGACATCGCGGAGAAGGTCGAGAAGGGCCAGCCGGTCCTGGTCGGCACGGTCTCCGTCGAGAAGTCCGAGTACCTCAGCCAGCTGCTTCGCAAGCGCGGGATCGACCACGAGGTCCTGAACGCCAAGCAGCACGAGCGCGAGGCGCACATCGTGGCCGAGGCCGGCCGCAAGGGCGCCGTCACCGTCGCCACCAACATGGCCGGCCGCGGCACCGACATCATGCTCGGTGGCAACCCTGAGTTCCTCGCCGAGCAGGCCCTGCGTGGCCGCGGGCTGTCGCCGGTCGAGACACCGGAGGAGTACGAGGCCGGCTGGCCCGCCGCGCTCGAGACGGCCAAGGCCGCGGTGAAGGCCGAGCACGAGGAGGTCGTCGACGCCGGCGGGCTCTACGTCCTCGGCACCGAGCGGCACGAGTCCCGGCGCATCGACAACCAGCTCCGCGGTCGCTCCGGCCGCCAGGGCGACCCGGGCCTGTCGCGCTTCTACCTCTCGCTCGGCGACGACCTGATGCGACTGTTCAACGCCGGTGCCGTCGAGTCGATCATGAACCGCCTCAACATCCCGGAGGAGGTCCCGATCGAGTCCAAGATGGTCTCCCGGGCCATCCGCTCGGCGCAGACGCAGGTCGAGGCGCAGAACTTCGAGATCCGCAAGAACGTCCTCAAGTACGACGAGGTCCTCAACCGGCAGCGCACGGTCATCTACGATGAGCGCCGCAAGATCCTCAACGGCGAGGACCTGCACGAGCAGGTGCGCGCCATGGTGAGCGACGTGGTGGAGAGCTACGTCTTCGCCGAGTGCGGAGACGCGTACCCGGAGGACTGGGACCTCGAGAAGCTCTGGACCGCCCTCAAGACGCTCTACCCGGTCGGCATCCCGCTGGCGACCGTCGAGGAGGAGCGCGAGGGCCTGTCCGTCGACTACCTCGCCGAGGAGCTCAAGACCGACGCGCAGCAGGCCTACGACCGGCGCGAGGCGTCGCTCGGCATCGGCGCGGACGGCGAGCCGGTCATGCGCGAGCTCGAGCGCCGCGTGATGCTCTCGGTCGTCGACCGCAAGTGGCGCGAGCACCTCTACGAGATGGACTACCTGCAGGAGGGCATCGGCCTGCGTGCGATGGGTCAGCGCGACCCGCTCGTGGAGTACCAGCGCGAGGGCTTCGACATGTTCCAGGCCATGATGGAGGCCATCAAGGAGGAGTCGGTCGGGTTCCTGTTCAACGTCGAGGTGCAGCTCGAGGAGCCCGTCGAGGCTCCCGACGAGCCGCTCATCGCGACCGGACCCGGCGAGGTCGGCGGCGAGGTCGTGGTCGAGCACCTGCTCGCCGAGGCCGAACCGACCCCAGCGGCCGAGACTCCGGCGGCGCCGGCGTCGGCGCCGTACCTGTCGACTGCGGAGGCGGGACCCGATCCGGCGCCCTTCGCCCCGACCCCGGTGATCGAGGAGGCCGTGGTCGACGACGAGGCGCCGCCGGCGGTGCTCCAGCCCCAGGACGGTCTGCAGGCCGCACCGGTGGTCGCTGAGACACCGCCGCCGGCCACCGCCGCGACCGAGGTCACGACGCCGGCCGCGCCACAGCCGGCCGTCGAGCCGACGTCCGCACCGGTGGCGGCCGCACCCGAGACCAGCACCCCGGCGGCTCCCCAGGCTCCTCCGGCACCCGCCGCGAAGCTGCCGGAGGCGTTCGGCCGGCCGGAGCGCCCGCAGAGCATGTCGTACTCGGCCGGCGGCACCACGACGGCCGGTCCCGCCGTACCCGACCCGCTGACCGGCGAGGTCAAGAGCGGGGGACCGTCGCGCAACCAGCCGTGCCCCTGCGGCTCCGGCCGGAAGTACAAGCGCTGCCACGGGGACCCCACCCGGCAGTGACGTGACGTGACCACGGCAGAACCGGGCACTCGACCCCTTGCGGACAACAAGGACCTGTCGACACTGCCCTGATGTCGCGGCTTCCTCGTCGCCGCCATCGGTAGGTCAGACGCCGACGAGCTCCGTGCAGCGCCAGCGGCCTTCGAAGCCCTCGAGCCGAAGGGCGAGGGCCACAACGCGGCCGTCCCGTTGCACGGTCGCGCAGGCCTCGACGACGCCTTCCGGTCGCTCCTGCACATGAAGTGAGCGCACCGCCTTCAGGTCCGGCCGGCGGCCCGCGGGTCGAGTGCGGCCCTCGAGCGACGTGGTGAGCGCGGTGTAGAGCTCGGGCGTCGTGTCGCGGCGCAGCTGCTTCACCGACCGCACACCGGCGAGGACCTCGAGAACACCCTGGACCAGCGTGCGCGCGAAGACGTGCGATGCCGGCAGCTCGGCGGTCGCCGTGCGCTCCGCCGCGAGCCATGCGTCGTCGTCGAAGACGACCGGTGGCGGGGGCGTGGCGGAGCGGACCAGTCGCAGGGCGGGCGCGTCTGGCTCGTCGTCGAACGGTGGGGCCGAAGGCGGCGCCGGTACGAGGCGCAGCGGGACGGGTGGGAGCTCCAGTGCAGGTAGTGCGGACATGCGGTTCCCCCTGGGGAGGGTCAGGGCGCCGTGAGTCGGTCGCCGGGGTGGATGACGTCGGGGTCGTCGCCGATGACCTCGCGGTTGGCGGACCACCAGCGGGGCCACGCACGGGCGACCTGCCGCTGCGTGGCGGCCGTGCCGAGCTCGCGCTGGGCGATCGCCCAGAGCGAGTCGCCGGTGTGGACCACGACCTCCGAAGGCGCTGGTACGACGGACCGGCGCGGGTGCGCGTCCACCCGCACCTGCACGCGGGCTGGGGCGGGAGCGGCCACGACGGCGGCAGCTGATGGGGTCGGCACCGCGGCGACCGGCGCTGGCACCGCGGGCGCCGCGGTACCGGCCGGGCTCGGGATCGGGGCCAGTCCCGGCCAGTCCAGAGCGTCCGACGCCGACCCGGCAACCGTCGGGCTGCGGTCCTCGGCGAGGGCAGCGGGTCCGGTGAGGACAGAGGCGGCGAGCGAGGCTCCCACGGCGACCCGGACGAGGCCGCGGACCGGCGCGGGCGCGACCCGGCGGAGCAGCCGCGCGGCGTC
The DNA here is from genome assembly GCA_025965935.1 of Frankiales bacterium. GTDB lineage: Bacteria > Actinomycetota > Actinomycetes > Mycobacteriales > SCTD01 > RYN-111. Next base: position 3,795 of record JAOPVZ010000194.1, read on the forward strand.
GCGACCAGGAGCGCCGGGCAGCGCGCAGCTCCAGGTGAGCAGCGCGACAAGTGCGAGCCAGCCCGTGCAGGCCCAGGCGAGCAACGACACGAGCACCAGCAGCGGTCCGGCCGGACCGCTGGTGGGGGGTGCGAGGAAGGCCACCAGCGGCACCGCGGCGAGCACGAGCCGTGTGGTCGATCCCTGGGACGTCTTCACCTTATCCCCTTATCTTGCGTTTGCTTGTGTTTGCCTTTGTAAAGGTTCGACGTCCTGCGGTCAAGTGGGGTAGCGAAACCTGGGCTGCATCAGGCAGGGTGGGGCCGTGCGCTGGGACGAGCTGTTCGCCGACCTCGGCGCGCAGCTGTCCGCAGCCGAAGTGGCGGAGCTCGCCGCAGAGGTCGCCGACCGCACCCGCCGGGAGGTCGGTTCGCTGCGGATGGTCGACCGGCTGCGGCCTGCAGTCGGTGCGCGGCTCGTGGTCCACGCAACCGGCCTGGGAACGGCGCGCGGCACGCTGCTCGACGCCGGCACTGACTGGCTCCTGCTGCACGAGGACGGCGCTGCCGAGCTGCTGCTCCCCAGCGCCTCGGTGCTCTCGCTCACCGGCGTCGGTGGCACTGCGGAGGTGCCGAGCTCAGAGGGCAGCTCAGTGGGTGAGGTCGCCCGGAGACTCGACCTGCGGTGGGCCCTGAGAGGCCTGGCACGCAGCCGATCCGGCGTGCAGCTGGTGCTCCGGGACGGTTCGACCGTGAGCGGCACGCTGGACCGGGTCGGTGCTGACCACATCGACGTGGCAGAGCACGCGCCCGGTGAGGCCCGTCGGGCAGCAGCCGTGCGTCAGGTGCGCCTCGTCCCGCTCACGGGGGTCGGCGCAGTCCGGAGCTGGGTCTAGTCCTCGGGGACGGTCTCGCCCGCCCCCAGTGGGTGCTGCACGACGAACGCCTTCGTCTCGGCGTACATGCGCTGGATGTAGTCCTCCAGGGCGGACGACTCCACGCGCCACTGGCCACGGCCGCCGATCTTGATCGCCGGAAGGTCGCCGTTCCGCACCAACGCGTAGGTCTGCGACGCAGAGATGTTCAGCACCTCGGCGACGTCGGAGAGCTGCAGGAACCGCGGTGCGGGCACGTGGGGTCCTCCTGGGCTCGGCTGACATGGCTGCGCTGGAGTGCGCTTGGCCCAGCATGCCATCGGTTGCCTGCGTTCGGGTGGAGGTCCACAGGTGTCCACAACGTCGGGTGCGCGAGGGATGCCCGATAGGCCACCATGCGGTCCGCACACCCAGTCCCGGCCCTTTGGAGGAACGCTCCGTGACCGACGCCCCCGGTTCGCCCTCGGCGTCACGGCTGGGCACCCCGAGCTGGCTCGACAGCCGGCTCGTGCTGGGGGTGCTGCTCGTGCTGGTGAGCGTCCTGGTGGGGGCGAAGGTCCTCGCGGGTGCGGACAGCTCCCAGCGGGTCTGGTCGGCGACGCACGACCTCGCACCCGGCACCGTGATCGCGTCCGGGGACGTCCAGCTCAGCAAGGTGCGGCTGTTCGGGGCGAGCGGGCGCTACCTCGCCGGGCCGCTGCCCGTCGGCTACGTCGTCCTGCGCAGCGTCGGCTCCGACGAGCTGCTCCCGCACGACGCACTGGCTGCGCCGGGCAAGCAGGTGCAGCGCCGCGACGTCACCGTCGCCGTGGGCTTCGGGCACCTGCCGACCGACCTGCGCCGCGGCGACGTCGTCGACCTCTACGTCACGCCGGACGACAAGGCGGTGCGCCGTGGCACGAGGGCGGTCGATCTCACGGTGCCCAGACTGGTCCTGAGCGACGTCATCGTCGCGCGGGTGACCCGCTCGAGCGGCCTGACCTCGAGCGGGCAGACCGTGCCCGTCGTCCTCGAGGTCGATCCGAGCCAGGTGCTCGACGTCGTCCAGGCTCTCGCCGACGGGCCGCTCGACCTGGTGCGGGTGCCGGATGCGCAGCTCGCACCGCTCGCGACCGCCGCGCCGGAGTCGTGATGCTGGTCCCCGTCCTCACGGCCGTCAGCGACGCCGTCTGGGAGGCCCGGCTGGTGGCGGCGCTGTCCCGCGGCGACCTCGGTGTCGCCGTCGTCCGCCGCTGCGTTGACCTCGCCGACCTGCTCGCCACGGCCGCGACCGGTCAGGCCCGTGCGGTGCTGCTCTCGGCGGACCTCCGCCGGCTCGACCGGGAGGCGCTCACCCGCCTCGCGGTCGCGGGCGTCGCCGTGGTGGGGCTGGTCCCGCCTGGCGACGAGGACCCGGAGCGTCGGCTGCGGCAGCTCGGGGTCTCGCACGTCCTGCCGTCGGACGCGTCCGCCGAAGCCATCAGCGCCGCCGTCGTGGAGGCGGTCGTCGCGCTGACGCCCACGCCGTCGGACCTCTCGGGGCTCGCCGACCCACGGTCGGCGCTGCCCCGGCCACCCCAGCCGGTCGAGGAGCTGGAAGCGCTGCCCGGGACCGGTCGGCTGGTCGCGGTCTGGGGGCCGACCGGGGCACCGGGTCGCACCACGGTCGCGGTGGGGATCGCTGCAGAGCTCGCAGCACTCGGCTGGCCGGCACTGCTCGTCGACGCAGACGTGTACGGCGGAGTGGTGGCCCAGGTCCTCGGGCTGCTCGACGAGTCGCCGGGCCTCGCCGCCGCCTGCCGGCAGGCGAACAACGGACAGCTCGACGTGGCCGCCCTGGCCGGCCTGGCACGCGAGGTCGCGCCGGCCCTGCGGGTCCTCACCGGCATCGCCCGCGCGGACCGCTGGCCTGAGCTGCGACCGTCCGCCCTGGACGTGGTGCTCACCCTGGCGCGCTCGCTCGCGGCGGTCACCGTGGTCGACTGCGGCTTCGCGCTCGAGCAGGACGAGGAGCTCGTCTACGACACCATGGCGCCGCGGCGCAACGGCGCGACCGTGGCCGTGCTCGAGCAGGCCGACACCGTCGTGGTCGTCGGGACGGCGGACCCCGTCGGGCTGCAGCGCCTCGTTCGCGGCCTGTCCGAGCTGAAGGAGACCGTGCCGGGGCTCGCCCCCACCGTCGTCGTCAACCGGTTGCGCGCAAGCGCTATCCCTGGCGACACCGAGGCAGAGGTGCGCGCTGCGCTGCAGCGCTATGCCGGGATCGAGCAGCTCTGGGTCGTGCCGCAGGACACCGAGGCGGTCGACGCCGCCCTCGCCGTCGGGCGGACCCTGGCTGAAGCAGCACCGGGATCGCCTGCGCGCCAGGCCATCCAACGGATCGCGGCCGCCGTCATCGGCGTACCCGCCCCTGCCCGCCGAGGCCGCCTCCTCAGGCGTTGAGCCCATCGGGAGCGGGGTCGCGCTCCCGAAGCCACGCCGTGCGGCGATTTACGGGCAAGATGGGTGAAACAGCGCCGCACCTGGCCGAGCGAACCCAGCGAGGAGACCACGTTGTCCCTTCTCCCCTCCCTCGTCTCACCGGCGGACGCGGCGTTCCTGCTGCCGGAGACGCGCGACCAGCCGATGCACGTCGGGAGCCTGCAGCTGTTCAGGCCGCCGCCGGGCTCCGACGTGCACGACCTGGCGCTGGTCTACGCCGCTGCCCTCGCGACGCCCGACGTGGCCCCGCTCTTCCGCAGGCGCCTGACGCGCGGAGTCGGGACGCTCGGCCAGTGGGCGTGGGAGGACGACACGGCCATCGACCTCGAGCACCACGTGCGGCACTCGTCGTTGCCGAAGCCAGGACGGTTGCGGGAGCTGCTCGCCCTCTGCAGCCGGCTGCACTCGACACTGCTCGACCGGCAGCGGCCGCTGTGGGAGATGCACCTGATCGAGGGCCTCGAGGACGGCCGCTTCGCCGTCTACACGAAGATCCACCACGCCCTGCTCGACGGCGTCTCCGGGCTGCGGCTGCTGGAGCGCAGCCTGTCCACCGACCCGGACGTGCGCGACACCCCCATGCCCTTCGCCGCCCGGCCCCGCGCCGGCAAGCGCGGCGGGCTCGACGTGGGTGGGCTGCTCTCGAGCGGCCTGCACGCCGTCGCCGACGCGGTCACGATCGGCCCCAAGGTCGCCGCCCTCGTGGAGCAGGGGCTCCGGCACGAGGGTGCCGTGCTCCCTGGTCAGGCGCCGCGCAGCATCCTCAACGTGCCGATCACGGGCAGCCGGCGCTTCGCCGGTGACGCCTGGGCACTGGACCGCATCCGGACCGTCGCCAAGGCGGCCGAGGCGACCATCAACGACGTCGTGCTCGCCATGTCCGCTGGTGCGTTGCGCGACTACCTGCTGGGGCTCGACGCGCTGCCCGCGGACTCGCTGGTCGCGATGACCCCGGTCTCGCTGCGCACCGACGACAGCGCGGAGGGCAACGCGGTGGGGGCGATCCTCGCGTCGCTCGGCACGCACCTGCTCGACCCGGAGGAACGGCTCCTGCACATCAGGGAGTCCACCCGCTACGCGAAGGCGTCGCTCGACGGGCTGTCCGCGCTGCAGGTCACCGCCCTTTCGGCCGGGCTGATGTCGCCGCTCGTCCTGAACACCCTGTTCGGCGTCCCGCGGCTCCTTCGACCGCCGTTCAACCTCATCATCAGCAACGTCCCGGGGCCGACGCAGCTGCTCTACTGGAACGGCGCGAGGCTTGACGGGATGTACCCGCTGTCCATCCCGACCTCGGGCCAGGCCCTCAACATCACCTGCACCAGCTACGACGGGCACCTGCAGTTCGGGCTCACCGGCTGCCGCCGTACCTTGCCGCACCTCCAGTCGATGCTGGGAGGGCTCGATGACGCGCTGGCCGGGCTCGAGAAGGCCTTCGCGTGAGCGTCACCGCCCTCATCCGCGGGTGGTGGGCGGTAGGGAGGGTAGGGACAGAGGGTGCGCGCGAAAACTTGAACGTGCAATAAAACGAGAGTACGGTTCGTTGCACCGGCAACAAAGTTCACCACCTCTCAGGGAGATCTTCCGATGACTGCACCGACCAGCACGCTGAGCGCCTCCGAGCTCACCGGCACCTACGCGCTCGACATCACGCACACCCGCCTCGGGTTCACCGCCCGCCACGCCATGGTGACGAAGGTCCGCGGCAGCTTCGAGGACTTCGAGGGCACCGCGCACCTCGACTTCGAGGACCCGACCAAGAGCACCGCCGAGGTCACCTTCCAGATCGCCTCGGTGAACACCGGGCAGAAGCAGCGCGACGACCACCTGCGCACCAACGACTTCTTCGACGCCCCGAGCCACCCGACCGGGAAGTTCGTCAGCACGAGCGTCGTCAAGAAGGGCGATGACGAGTACGAGATGACCGGCGACCTCACGCTGAAGGACGTCACGAAGCCCGTCACGATCACGTGGGAGCACACCGGCACCGCGAAGGACCCGTTCGGCAACATCCGCGCCGGCTTCGAGGGTCGCGGCACGATCAGCCGCAAGGACTGGGGGATCGAGTACAACGCCGCCCTGGAGACGGGCGGAGTGCTCATCTCCGACAAGATCAACCTGGAGTTCGACGTCTCGGCCGTCAAGGCTCAGTAAGTCCTCCCTACCGAAGGGCTCCGGCGGTCGCCGGGGCCCTTCGGGGCGTTCTGGGCCAGTCGCCCGCCGTCGTACCGTCTGGGTCATGGCCACCATGCCGGCCGTGTTCTTCGGGCACGGCTCGCCGATGAACGCGCTCGAGACCAACCGGTACACCCAGTCCTGGGCCGCGTTCGGTGCCTCGGTCCCGCGACCGCGTGCGTTGCTCGTGATCAGCGCCCACTGGTTCATCAACGCCACGGCGGTCACCGCGATGCAGCGACCGCGCACCATCCACGACTTCTACGGGTTCCCGGCCGAGCTGTTCGCCGTCGAGTACCCGGCGCCGGGGCTGCCGGGCCTCGTCCAGGAGATCAGCGATGCCGCGTCGCCCACCTGGGTGGGCGCCGACGCCGACAGCTGGGGCATCGACCACGGCACCTGGTCGGTGCTCGTGCACGCCTTCCCGGATGCCTCGATCCCGGTGGTGCAGCTCAGCATCAATGCGGAGAAGCCGCTGGACTACCACCTCGAGCTCGGGGCGAAGCTCGCCGCCCTCCGGGACAGCGGGGTGCTCGTCATCGGCAGCGGCAACGTGGTGCACAACCTGCGCGGAGTGGACCCGTCGCAGCCGGACGGCGGCTTCGACTGGGCGCAGCGGTTCGACGAGGCAGCCCGCGCGCTCATGACGTCCGACCCGTCGGGAGTCGGGCGGCTCGACTCCCACCGGGACTACCGCCTGGCCGTCCCGACCACGGACCACTTCCTGCCGCTGCTCTACGTCGCGGGGGCGACCGGTGGTGCACCGGCGGAGGTGCTCGTCGACGGCTACGCCTACGGGTCGCTGTCGATGACCGCCTACACCGTCGGGATGGCCCCGCCACCGGTCACGGGTACCGGCGCCGCGGCGGCACTGGAGACCTCGGCGCCTGCGGAGTCGAGCAACACGTAGCCTTCCGCCGTGGCTGAAGGACGGCTGACCTGGCAGCGGGTACGACGGGCGCAGGCGCGGCTGTCCACGGAGGCCGTCCAGCGGATGGACGCCCTGCCCTGGTTCACAGCGCTGGCGCCGTCGCAGCGCGCCGACGTCGGCCTCGTCGTGCAGGCCGGTATCAGCGCCTTCACCACCTGGCTGCGGGACTCCTCGGCAGCGGACTCACCGACCCCCGACGTGTTCGGGGCCGCACCACGTGAGCTGGCTCGCGCCGTCAACCTCAAGCAGACCGTGCAGCTCATCCGGGTCGTCGTCGCGGTGCTCGACGAGCAGGTCCCGATCCTCGCCGAACCGGGCCACGAGCAGGAGCTCCGTGAGGCGGTGCTGCGGTACAGCCGCGAGATCGCCTTCGCTGCCGCCGAGGTCTACGCCGCCGCCGCCGAGGCCCGGGGCGCCTGGGACGCCCGGCTCGAGGCCGGCGTCGTCGAGGCGCTGGTCCGCGGCCAGGTCGGGGACCTCACCCTGTCGCGGGCGGGCTCGCTCGGCTGGGGCAGGCCGGCGTGGACCACCGCCCTGGCCGCGCCGATGCCGGCTGGCCCCGTCGAGGCGCGGCTGGAGGACCTGCGCGGCCATGCCCGGCACAGCGGCCTGTTCGTCCTCACGGGCGAGGCCGGCGGTGGGCTGCTCGTCGTCGTGGGTGGCAAGGGCAAGCCGGAGAGCGCGGTGAAGCAGATCGCCGCTGTGCTGCCGCCTGGTCCGGTGGTCGTGGGCCCGGTCGTGGAGGACCTCGCGGCGGCGGCCGTCTCGGTGCGCGAGGCACTGGCTGGTCTGACCGCGGTGGCGGCGTGGCCGTCGGCCCCGCGCCCGGTGCAGGCGAGCGACCTCCTGGCCGAGCGGGCCGTGCTCGGCGACGAGTCGGCCCGGCAGCGTCTGTTGGAGGAGGTCCACGGTCCGCTGGCCTCTTCGGGAGGGGACCTCCTGGAGACTTGCGCCGCCTTCCTGGAGACCGGTGGCAGCCTCGAGGCGACTGCACGCAGCCTGTACGTGCACGCGAACACCGTGCGGTACCGGCTCCGCAAGGTGCTGGACCTCGTGGGACTGGACCTGATGTCGCCCCGGGACGCGCAGGTCGTGCGTGTTGCGTTCGTCATCGGCCGGACACAAGATATGTAGGTTTCCTACAACGTCTGCGACGCCTTTCGGTCCACGTCCGCTGCGGCGACCAGGCCCCGTCTCGACGAGCCTTGAGTCGTGCTCGTCCTCCTCGCGCCCGGTCAGGGCTCTCAAGCCCCCGGCATGCTGCTGCCCTGGCTGGCTGTCCCAGGTGCCGCCGCCGACCTCGCCACCTGGTCCGACGCCACCGGCCTGGACCTGCTCGACCTGGGCACCTCCGCCGGCGCCGACGAGATCCGGGACACGGCGGTCGCCCAGCCGCTGTTGACAGCCGCCGCCCTGTTGTCCTGGCGAGCCCTCGGCACGACGCCGGACGCGGTGTGCGGTCACAGCGTCGGCGAGCTTGCCGCGCTGGCCGTTGCCGGCGTCATCGGCACCACCGAGGCCGTCGTGCTCGCCGCCGAGCGCGGGCGCGCGATGGCAGCAGCAGCCGCCGCCACTCCCACGGGCATGGTCGCCACCCTCGGTGGAGACGCCGCGGTCGTCGAGGCCGCGGCCCGCGCCCTCGGCCTGGAGGCCGCCACCGTCAACGTCACCGGTCAGACCGTGTACGGCGGACCGGTCGCCGCCCTCGACGAGCTGGCCGCGCAGCAGCCCGGTGGAGCGCGGGTCCGGCGGCTGGAGACCGCAGGGGCCTTCCACACCAGCGCGATGCTTCCCGCCGTACCCCGGTTGCAGGAGCTGGTGTCGGCGATCCAGCCCTCCGAACCGCAATGCGCCGTCGTCGCCAACGCCGACGGCGCCGTGGTCACCAGCGGCCGCGAGCTGCTGGACCGGCTCGTCGGCCAGCTGACCGGCCCCGTGCGCTTCGACCTGTGCCTCGCGACGATCGGCCACCTGCAGCCGTCGGCGCTCGTCGAGCTCGCCCCCGCCGGGACGCTGGCGGCACTGGCGAAGCGCGCCCTCCCCGCTGTGCCACTGACCGCGCTGAAGGCGCCGAGCGACCTGCCGGTGCACGCGTGAGAGCGCGCGCTCTCGTGGGCGCCGCGATCACCGGGATCGGTGCCCACCGCCCCGCGCTGCGGCCGGACAACCTCGCCATCGCCGAGCGGATCGGCTCCTCCGACGACTGGATCCGCGAGCGATCGGGCATCGTCACCCGCGGCGCGGCCGGCCCCGAGGAGACCGTGGTCGAGATGGGGGTCATGGCGGCCGGCAAGGCGCTTGCCGCCGCCGGTGTCGACGCCAGCCAGGTCGGACTCGTCCTGCTCGCCACCTGCAGCATGCCAGGCCCGCTACCGGGCGGAGCCCCTGAGATCGCTGCCCGCCTCGGTGCCGCTGCTGCGGGGGCAACCGACATCGGGGCGGGCTGCGCAGGCTTCACCTACGGGATCAGCCTCGCAGCCGACACCGTCCGCGCCGGCACCGCCGAGCACGTGCTCGTCATCGGCTCCGAGCGGCTGCTCGACCTGGTCGACCACGACGACCGAGGGACGGCGTTCCTGTTCGGCGACGGCGGCGGAGCGGCGGTCGTCTCCCGCTCAGCCGTGGACGCGATCGGTCCGGTCGTGTGGGCCCACGACGGCGAGCAGCACGCCCGGCTCACCATCCACGGGACGCCGCCGAGGCTCGCGATGGAGGGGCGCGCCATCTACCGCTGGGCCACGACGTCGCTGCCCGGCCTGTGCCGACGCGCGGTCGCCGAGGCGGACCTCGAGCTGTCGGACCTGGCCGCGTTCGTGCCGCACCAGGCCAACCTGCGCATCACCGAGTCGGTCGTCGCGACGCTCGGGCTCGGTCCCGAGGTCGTCGTCGCCCGCGACATCGTCGACAGCGGCAACACCTCAGCCGCCTCCGTGCCGCTGGCCCTCGCCCGACTGCTCGAGCTGGGAGAGGTGGGTTCCGGCGACGCCGTCCTGCTCGCCGGCTTCGGTGCCGGCCTCACCGCGGCCGCCCAGGTCGTGCTCGTCCCCTGACCAGCAACCGCTGACAACCCCGCAACCTGTCCGCACCCCGGGCAAGAACAAGGAGAACCGCACATGACGCTCACTCAGACCGACGTCCTCACCGGCCTCGCCGAGGTCCTCGAGGAGGTCTCTGGCGTCCCCGCCGACAAGGTCACGCGCGAGGCGACGTTCGAGAACGACCTCGAGGTGGACAGCCTCACCATGGTCGAGGTCGTGGTGGCTTGCGAGGAGCGCTTCGGCGTCCGCATCCCGGACGAGGCGCTCGAGAACCTCAAGACCGTCGGCGACGCGATCGACTACATCGCGGCTGCGCAGGTGCCTGCCTGATGACCCGGGTCGCTGTCACCGGGCTGGGGGCTCTCACCCCGCTCGGCCCCGATGTCGCCGCCCTGACGGAGGGGCTGCTGTCCGGCCGCTCCGGGGTCCGGCTGCTCGAGGGCGAGCAGTGGGACGCGCTCCCGGCTCGGCTGGCGGCGACCGTGGACCTCGACGGGCGCCTGGAGCGCGTCGAGGCCCGCACCCTGGACCGGGTCCAGCAGCTGGCGCTCGTCGCGGCCCGCGAGGCCTGGGCCCACGCCGGTGCGCCCGAGGTGGAGCCCACCCGGCTCGCCGTCGTGATCGGCTCGGGCATCGGCGGGGCGCTGACCATCCTCAGCCAGTACGACGTGCTCCTGAACCGAGGGCCGCGCTCGGTCAGCCCCCACCTGGTGCCGATGCTCATGCCCAACGGACCCGCCGCCACGGTCGGACTCGAGCTCAAGGCCCGTGCCGGCGTGCACACCCCGGTGAGCGCCTGCGCCTCAGGCGCCGAGGCCATCGCGCAGGCCCTGACGCTGCTGCGCTCCGGCGCCGTGGACATCGTCGTGGCAGGCGGATCGGAGGCCTGCGTCCACCCGTTGCCGATGGCCGGCTTTGCGCAGATGCGCGCGCTGTCCACGCGGCACGACGCGCCGGAGGCGGCGTCCCGCCCGTACGACAAGGGCCGGGACGGCTTCGTCCTCGGCGAGGGCGCCGGCGTGCTGGTGCTCGAGACCGAGGAGCACGCGCTCGCCCGTGGCGCGGTCGTGCACGGCTGGCTCGGTGGTGCCGGCCTGGCCGCGGACGCCTACCACGTCACCGCACCGGACCCCGAGGGCACGGGGGCGGCTCGCAGCATCACGCTGGCGCTCGCCGATGCCGGCATCGCCGCCGAGGACATCGGGCACGTCAACGCGCACGCCACCTCCACTCCCCTCGGTGACGTCGCGGAGTCCCGGGCCCTGGCGCTCGCCCTCGGCAGCCACCGGCCCGCCGTCACGGCGACCAAGTCCTGCACCGGTCACCTGCTCGGCGCCGCCGGCGCCGTCGAGGCGATCGCCACCCTCGTGGCGCTCCGCGACGGCCTGGTCCCGCCGGTGCGCAACCTCGACGACCAGGACGACGATGCCGACGTCGACGCCGTGCGCGTCGTGCCCCGGAAGCTGGCCCACGACGCTGCCCTTTCCACCTCGTTCGGCTTCGGAGGCCACGACGTGTCCCTGGTCTTCCTGCGATGACCGCTGAACCGCTGGAGCGGCCGGACGGCGCGCTGCCGAGTGCCGTCCTCGACAAGGACCTGGTCTCGGCGGTCTGCCGCGAGCGCCTCGACACCGTGTTCGACGACTGGGACCTGATGCTCGCCGTCGACGGCGTGGCGGTCGGCATGGGCGTCATCCACGGCGTCGAGACGGTCGCCTTCGCGACCGATCCCGCCATTCAGGGCGGCGCTCTCGGCATCGAGGGATGCGGCGCCATCTCTGACGCGACCGACATCGCCAACCTGCGGCAGGCGCCCTGCATCGGCATCTGGCACTCCGGCGGCGCCCGGCTGCGCGAGGGCGTCGGCTCGCTCGACGCCGTGGGCCGCATCTTCGCCGCCCAGACCCGTGCCTCAGGCCGGGTTCCGCAGATCTCGGTCGTCCTCGGTCCCGCAGCCGGCGGTGCCGCGTACGGACCGGCGCTCACAGACGTCGTCATCATGGGCCCGGCCGGGAGGGTCTTCGTCACCGGTCCGGACGTCGTGCGGCGCGTGACCGGCGAACAGATCGACATGGAGCGGCTCGGCGGACCGCAGACGCACGGCACCGTCAGCGGCGTCGCGCACCTGGTGGCGCCCACCGATGAGGAGGCGCTCTACAGCGCCAGGCGGCTTGCACTGCTGCTCGGCAAGCAGCGCGGCACCTGTGACGAGGGGAGCGGCGTCAACCCCGGCGACCTCGTGCCCGATGACCCGCGGCACAGCTACGACGTGCGGCCGGTCGTTCGGGCCATCCTCGACCCGGGCAGCTACCTCGAGCTCCACCGCGACTGGGCCACAAGCGCCGTCACGATGCTGGGCCGACTCGGTGGCCGTACCGTCGGCGTGGTCGCGAACGACCCGCAGCGGCTGGCCGGCTGCCTGGACGCGGCGACGGGTGACAAGACCGGCCGCTTCGTGACCTGGTGCGACACGATGGGCCTGCCGCTCGTCTTCGTGGTCGACGTTCCGGGATACCTGCCCGGCGTCGGGCAGGAGGACGAGGGCGTCCTCCGCCGCGGGGCCAAGCTGCTGCACGCCTACGCCGGTGCCCGTGTGCCGAGGCTGACGGTCATCACACGCAAGGCCTACGGCGGCGCGTTCATCGCGATGGGCTCGAAGGGCCTCGGTGCAGACGCTGTGTTCGCCTGGCCCGGCGCGCAGGTCGACGTGATGGGCGCCACGGCCGCCGTCGAGGTCCTCAACAAGCGCGAGCTCGCCGCGGAGAAGGACCCGGGTGCCCGGGCAGCCCTCGTGACGCGGCTCGCCGCCGAGCACGAAGCGACCACCGGCGGCCTGACCCGTGCTCTGGAGTGCGGCGCAGTCGACGAGATCATCGAACCGGCGCAGACCCGCGCCAAGCTCCTCGAGGCGCTGGCTTCCCTGCCGCAGCGGCGCGGCAAGCGTCCGAACGGTCCGCAGTGACCAGCCGCACCGCCCTGGTCACGGGCGGCAACCGCGGTATCGGTCTCGCGACCGCCAGATCGCTTGCAGCGCAGGGGCATCGGGTCGCCGTCACGTCACGCTCCGGCGAGGTCGAGGGACTGTTCACGGTCAAGTGCGACGTCACCTCCACCGAGGATGTGGACCACGCCTTCACGACCGTCGAGGAGGCGCTCGGCCCCGTCGAGGTGCTCGTCTGCAACGCCGGCGTCACTGACGACCAGCTGCTGCTGCGCATGACCGAGGAGTCGTTCACCTCGGTGCTCGACACGAACCTCACGTCGGCCTACCGGCTCGCGAAGCGTGCGTCCAAGACCATGCTGCGGGCCCGCTGGGGACGTCTGCTGTTCGTCTCCTCCGTGGTCGGCCTGTCCGGGTCGGCCGGCCAGGCGTCGTACGCCGCCTCCAAGGCCGGCCTGGTCGGCTTCAGCCGCTCCCTTGCGCGGGAGCTCGGGTCCCGCAGCATCACCGCCAACGTCGTGGCTCCTGGGTTCATCGACACCGACATGACCGCGGAGCTCGGAGACGCCCGCCGCGAGCAGGTGCTGGCGAGCATCCCCGCCGGACGGATGGCTCACGTCGACGAGGTGGCGGCCGTACTCGCCTTCCTGGCCTCCGACGAGGCGTCCTACGTCAACGGTGCTGTCATCCCCGTCGATGGTGGTCTGGGCATGGGTCACTGATGCTCACCCGCGCGCCGTCGGGCGTGGTCGGCGGCGTCTCCTTCGCGGTCCTCGGGGCAGGCGGTCCCGTGACGGTGTTCGCTCACGGCCTGGGTGGCTCCGTCGCCGAGACCCGCCCGCTGGCGACCCGCGTCGCCGGCACCAGGGTGCTGCTGGACTTCCGGGGTCACGGCGACAGCGAGCTGCAGCCCGAGGGCTGGGACTACGACACGCTCGCCGACGACCTGCTCGCCGTCGCCGACCTGGTCGGCGCGTCGCAGGCTGTCGGGCTCTCCCTCGGCGCTGGTGCTCTGCTGCGGGCGCTCACCCGCGACCCGCTGCGGTTCCGCAAGCTGGCCTTCGTGCTGCCGGCAGCCATCGACGACACCCGCCGTGACGGCGCGACCGAGCGGCTGCACCGGTTGGGTCACGCCATCACCGCATGCGATGCCCGTGCAGTCGCCGACGTGCTGATCGAGGAGCTGCCCGTCGCCGTGCGGGAGCGACGGGGCGTCGACGCCCTCGTGCTCCGTCGGGCGCAGCAGCTCGTCACCAAGCCCGCGCCGGCTCCCCGCTTGGAGGACCGGCCGCTGCACGATCGCTCCCTGCTGGCCAAGCTCGACGTGCCGACGCTCGTCGTGACGCAGGAGGCCGACGCCCTGCACCCCGCCGACCTCGGACGCTCGCTCGCAGCTGGGCTCGGCGCCGAGCTGCTCGAGCTGCCTGAGGGCGGCGTGTTCTGGACCGATGCGAAGCGGCTGCAGCTCGCGCTCGCCGACCACCTCTCGGAGGACTGACCATGCTGCTCGAGGGAAAGCGCCTGCTCATCACCGGTGTGCTCACCGACCAGTCCATCGCGTTCTCGGTCGCGCGGCTCGCGGCCGAGCAGGGCGCGCAGGTGGTCCTCACCGGGTTCGGCCGCTCGCTGTCGCTGACGAACCGGATCGCCCGGCGGCTGCCGGGCGAGCCGCCCGTGGTGCAGCTGGACGTGACCTCGGAGGAGGACCTCGAGCTGCTGCCCAAGCGGGTGCGTGAGCACGTCGACGGCCTCGACGGGGTGCTTCACGCGATCGGCTTCGCCCCCGCCGACTGCCTGGGTCAGGGCCTGCTCGACACGCCTTGGGAGTCCGTCTCCACCGCGGTGCAGGTGTCGACCTGGTCCTACGCCGCTCTCGCGCGCGCCTCGCTGTCGCTCATGCCGCGCGGTTCTTCCTACGTCGGCCTGGACTTCGACGCCCGGGTCGCCTGGCCGGCGTACGACTGGATGGGGGTCGCGAAGGCAGGCTTGGAGAGCGCGAACCGCTACCTCGCAAGGGATCTCGGCGCCCACGGCGTCCGCTCCAACCTGGTGTCCGCCGGCCCGCTGAAGACGATGGCGGCCAAGTCCATCCCCGGCTTCGCGCAGTTCGAGGACGCGTGGGGCACGAAGGCTCCGCTCGGGTGGGACGTGACGGACGCCGAGCCCGTCGCCCAGGCGGTGGTGGCGTTGATGAGCGACTGGTTCCCGGCCACCACCGGCCAGATCGTCTACGTCGACGGGGGCTTCAGCGCCATCGGCGTCTGACCCCGGCTTCCCTGAACTGGTGGAGGTCAGCTGGTCAGGTCATAGACGGTCGTGCCGCCGATGGTCGTCGGCGTGAAGTTGGCCTGCACCCAGGCGGTGATCTGCGCCGACGTGCTGGAGCCTTGTCCCCTCCCGCCGCCGAGGAAGTAGTGGATCTGCTTGTCCGCGACCAGCTTCTGGAACTCGGCCAGCGTCGGCGTCGGGTCGCTGCCGTTGAAGCCACCGATCGCCATCACCGGCAGACCGCTGGCGAGCTGCGGACCGGCTGCGCTGTTGGAGCCGATCGCTGCAGCGACCCAGGTGTAGGCCGACGCGTCGGTCTTCAGCGCGGCCACCAGCGCGGCCGACGGCGTCGAGGCGTCCAGCAGGTTGCCACCGCCACCGCCACCACCGCCGCGGAAGCCGCCGCCGCCTCCGCCAGGGCCGCCTCCGGGGGCACCGCCGGGGAACCCGCCACCGCCGCGACCCCCGAAGCCCACGGCAGCGGCGGGCGCCGCTGACGGGATCGAACCGGAGTGCGTCTGACCGGCGGTGTCCACCGCCGCGAGCGCCGGAGCGGACAGCGTCGCGACCAGCGCACCCCCGACGACCAGCGGCAGGAACGCCTTCCGTACCAGAGGAAGCCAGAGCACGACCGCAGCGGCGGTGAGGGCCGCGAGCAGCAGCACCGGTCGGAGGATGGCGTGCCAGGACGACGTGCGCTGCATCAACAGGTAGGTCCAGATCCCACTGATCGCCAGCGCCCCGGCCAGCACGGCCCGGGCCTCGACCCGGCTGCGCAGCTTCCATAGCTCGACGGCCGCGATGCCGATGACACCGCCGAGGGCGGGCGCCAGCGCGACCGTGTAGTAGGGGTGGATGATGCCCTTGCCCAGCGACAGCACCAGCCCGGTGACGACCAGCCAGCCGCCCCACAGCAGCAGGGAGGCACGTACGGCGACGCGTCGCCAGGTGAGCCAGAGGCCGGCCGCCAGCAGCAGGATCGCCAGTGGCAGCAGCCAGGACGCCTGGCCACCGAACTCGCTGTTGAACAGCCGCAGCAGACCGGTCGCGCCCCAGCGGCCGGTCGTGCCACCGCCACCGCCGACCGAGCCGGTCTCGTCGCCGGTCAGCCGACCGAAGCCGTTGTAGCCGAAGACCACCGACAGGAACGAGTTGTCCTGCGAGCCACCGATGTAGGGCCGCGAGCCGGCCGGCCACAGCTGGACCAGCGCCACCCACCAGCCGCCCGCGACGACGAGCGCCGCACCGGCCACGAGCACGTGCCGGATGCGCCGCCCGAGGCCGGTGGGGGCCAGCGCGAGGTACACGAGCGCGAGCACCGGCACGATGAGGAACGCCTGCAGCGCCTTCGACAAGAAGCCGAGCCCGATCAGCGCTCCGGCGAACGACAGCCAGCGGACGGAGGCCGTCTCGAGCGACCGCACCGTCGCGTACACCGCGCCGGTCAGGCAGAGCACCAGCAGCGCGTCGGGGTTGTTGAACCGGAACATCAGCGCCGCGACCGGCGTCGTCGCCAGCACGAAACCGGCGATCAGCCCGGCGGCAGGGCCGGCCACCCGTCGTACCGCGAGGTAGAGCACTCCCACCGAGGCGACCCCCTCGAGGGCCTGGGGCACGAGGATCGACCACGCGTTGACGCCGAACAGCCGGGCCGACAGGTCCATGACCCACAGCGCCGCCGGTGGCTTGTCGACGGTGATGAAGCTCGAGGCGTCGGAGGACCCGAACAGCATCGCCTTCCAGCTCGTCGCGCCGGCCTGCACGGCCGCCGAGTAGAAGCTGTTGGCCCAACCGGACGCACCGAGGTCCCAGAGGTACAGCAAGGCGGTGCCGAGCAGCAGTGCCGCGACGGACGGTCGGACCCAGCGCGGTGAGCTCTCCGGGGGTTGGTACGGCGACAGCTCGTCCTCATGGACGAGGACCGCGGTCACGGCTGGACCGCCCGGCGGAAGACCCAGCCGCGGAGGGCGACGAACCGCAGCACGGTGGCCGCCAGGTTGGCCGCGACCAGGACGAGGAGCTCGAGCGCGTGGGAGGGCGCGCTGAGCATGTGCAGCAGGGCGAGCGAGCCGGCGGTGAGGGCCAGCGCCGCGCCGAAGACCAGCAGGCCCTGGGCCTGATGCCGGCCGGCACCCTCGCGACCGCGCACCGAGAAGGTCCAGCGCCGGTTGGCGGCCGTGTTCGCCACGGCGGTGCTGCCGAGGGCCAGGAAGTTGGCGGCCTGGGCGCCGACGGCCGGGCGCAGGAGGAGGAACAGCAGCAGGTAGGCAAGCGTGCTCGCGACCCCGACCGCGCCGAACCGCAGTGCCTGGCGAGCCATGCCGGTGTGGCCGTCGCCGGCTCTCCCGAAGCTGCGGCGCAACTCCGAGACCGGCAGGGCGCCGCTGGCGAGTCCGCGACCCATCCGCAGCACGCCCCGAAGGTCCTCCAGCGCCGTGTGCACCAGGTCGACGCGCGAGTCCGGGTCGTCGACCCAGTCGACCGGCACCTCATGAATGCGCAGGCCGGAGCGCTCGGCGAGGACGAGCAGCTCGGTGTCGAAGAACCAGGCGTCGTCCTCCACGAGCGGCAGCAGCATCTCGGCGCGGTCGGCCCGGATGGCCTTGAAGCCGCACTGGGCGTCCGAGAACCTGGTGGTCAGGGCCGCGTGCAGGATCAGGTTGTAGCAACGGCTGATGAGCTCCCGCTTGGCACCGCGGTGCACCTGCGCAGACCGCGCCAGTCGGGTCCCTATCGCGACGTCGCTGTGGCCGGAGAGCAGGGGTGCGACCAGCGGCAGCAGCGCGCCGAGGTCGGTCGACAGGTCAACGTCCATGTAGGCGAGGACGGTCGCATCGCTGGTGCCCCAGGCCTGCTTGAGCGCGCGGCCGCGGCCCTTCGCGGTGAGGTGCTCGGCGCGTACGCCCGGGAGCTCCTCGGCCAGCCGGGTCGCGAGGGGCCAGGTGCCGTCGGTGCTCGCGTTGTCGGCGATGGTGATGCGCGCGGAGAACGGGAACTCCTGCGTCAGGTAGCTGTGCAGGCGGCGGACGCTCGGCTCGAGGTCGGCCTCCTCGTTGTGGACCGGGACCACGATGTCCACCGCGGGGTTCAGGGCGGTCGGCGCGACGGGGCGGTTCGCCTCCACGGCGTGGGCGCTCACTGCTCGCTGCTCTCGTTCATGAGACGAGCGTCCGCTCGAGCCATGGCACCACCCTGGCCGCCGGCTGAGCAGTACCTGTGAGACGTGCGACGAGGCCGGCACGCGCTCGGGGGATGCGCGTACCGGCCTCGTCGGGAATCGGGCTGCGCGTCCCTCGCCGCCCGAGCTCTTGGCTAGCCGTCCGTTGCCGACGCCAGCGTCACCTTGGTGGTCTTAGGGCTGCCGCCGCGGGTGTAGGTCAGCGTCACGGTCGTGCCGGGGTCGTAGGACCTGATGGCTGCGATGAGGCTGACCGAGTCGGTGATCAGGCGGCTGTTGACCTTGGTGACGACGTCACCGGCCTGCAGGCCAGCCTTCGCGGCCGGGGAGCCCGCGTTGACGTTGGCGATCGTCGCGCCGTTGCCGGGCGTCCCGGTGCTGGAGCTGGAGTCGCTGGCGAGCCCGACCCCGATCTGCGAGTGCACGGCGTGGCCGGTCGAGATGAGCTGGTCGGCGACCTTCGTCGCGGTCTCGCTGGGGATGCCGAAGCCCACGCCGATGTTGCCGGACTGGCCGCTGCCGCTCGACCCGGTCGAGGCGATCGCGGAGGGGATCGCCACCACGCGGCCGGCGAGGTCCACGAGCGCGCCGCCGGAGTTGCCGGGGTTGATGGCGGCGTCGGTCTGCACGGCGTCGATGACGGCCTGCGAGCTGGTGCTGTCACCCGTCGCCACCGGCCGGTGCAGCGTCGAGACGATGCCCTCGGTGACGGTGTTGGACAAGCCCAGCGGTGCGCCGACGGCGATGACCGCCTGACCGATCTTGAGCGCGTCGCTGGCCGCGAACGTCGCCGCCTTCAGCCCGGTCTGACCGTCGATCTTGATGACCGCGAGGTCCGTCGTGATGTCGGTGCCGACGATGTGCGCCGGCACGGTCGTGCCGTCCGCGAGCGTCACGTTGACGGTGCCGCCGTTCGCGGCAGCGGCGACGACGTGGTTGTTGGTGAGGATGTAGCCGGCGGAGCGGATGATCACGCCGGAGCCGGTGTCCGCGACCTGCTGCTGGCCGAACCCGCTGCTCTGGGTGCCAGTGACCTCGATGGTGACGACGCTCGGGCCGATGATGGCGGCGGCCGACTCAGGGCTCCCCGAGATGGTGCTCGAGCCGTTCTTGACCGTGCCGGTCGCGAGTGGGGTCGAGCTCGACAGCGTCGAGGTCCCGCCGTTGTGGACCAGCTCGGCCACCCCGCCGCCTGCGGCGCCGCCGGCAAGCAGCGCGATGGCCAGCAGGATCGCCGTACCAGGACGTCGGGCGGGCCTCGGAGGCGCCGACGGCTCGAACACCGGAGGGAGCGGCGGCGGCGGCTCGGTGGCAGGCGGCGTGGTGGGCAGAACTGCTGTTGTCCCGGGCTGGGACCACCAGGGGGTCTCTGGCATCTCGTGGTCGCTCATGTCTCTCATCCTCTCCTCCT
Source organism: Frankiales bacterium (assembly GCA_025965935.1). GTDB lineage: Bacteria > Actinomycetota > Actinomycetes > Mycobacteriales > SCTD01 > RYN-111. Next base: position 23,047 of record JAOPVZ010000194.1, read on the forward strand.
GCCTGGCAAGTCGCTGTGAGCGAGGTCGGACGTGGCTGGGAAAGCCGCACCGGTAGCCTGGTGGTGCTTGTGCGAGGCCCGGGCGCGGGTCCGTCCGACGCCCTGAGGAGTGCACCAATGCGGGCCCTGCTGCTCGAAGCGATCCACGACGACGCGGCGTTCGCGTTGCGCGATGCTGGCTTCGAGGTCGAGCGGCTCGACCGGGCGGTCGGCGAGGACGAGCTGGTCGAGCGACTCGGCGGCGTGCACGTGCTGGGGCTGCGCTCCAACACCCACCTTACGGCGCGCGCCCTGGACGCAGCGACGGATCTGCTGGCGGTCGGCGCGTTCTGCATCGGGACCAACCAGATCGATCTGGCGACGGCGTCCGACAAGGGTGTGGCCGTCTTCAACGCGCCGTTCTCCAACACCCGGTCCGTGGTCGAGCTGGCGCTGTCGGAGCTGATCGCGCTGACCCGCCGGCTCACCGACAAGAACCGGGACATGCACGCCGGCGTGTGGGACAAGTCGGCCGTCGGGTCGCACGAGGTCCGCGGCCGGCGGCTGGGCATCGTCGGCTACGGCAACATCGGGTCTCAGCTGTCGGTGCTCGCCGAGGCGCTCGGCATGCGGGTGATGTTCTTCGACACCGCCGACCGCCTGGCGCTCGGCAACGCCCGTCGCTGCGGCACCCTCGACGAGCTGCTCGCGGAGTGCGACGTCGTCACGCTGCACGTCGACGGCCGGTCCTCGAACAGCGGCATCTTCGGCGAGGAGCAGTTCGCCCGGATGCGACAGGGGTCGATCTTCCTCAACCTCTCCCGCGGCTTCGTCGTCGACCACGAGGCTCTCGCGCGCCACGTCGAGTCGGGGCACATCGCCGGCGCCGCGGTGGACGTCTTCCCGGTGGAGCCCAAGGCCAAGGGCGAGGAGTTCGTCTCGCCGCTGCGGGGCTTGCCCAACGTCATCCTCACACCGCACGTCGGTGGCTCCACCGAGGAGGCGCAGCAGGACATCGGGCACTTCGTCGCCGGCAAGCTGCGCGACTACGTGGCCACCGGTGCCACGTCGCTGTCGGTCAACCTGCCGCCGGTGGCGCTGCCGCGCGAGCTCGGCCTGGCCAGGCTGCTGCACCTGCACGTCAACACGCCGGGTGTGCTGGCCTCGGTCAACGGCGTGCTCGCTGAGCACGGCGTGAACATCGAGGGGCAGCAGCTGTCGACCAGGGGCTCCCTGGGCTTCGTGGTCACCGACATCGCAGGCACCCCGTCGGAGGACATGGTGGCCGCGCTGTCGTCGATGCCGGAGACGGTGCGGCTCCGGGTCCTGTCGTGAAGCTCCTCGCCGAGATCGTCGGCGCCGAGCACGTCCTCACCGATCCCGATCTGACGGCGTCCTACGAGACGGACTGGACCGGTCGGTTCCGTGGTTCGGCGGCCTGCGTCGTCAGGCCGGGTACGACGGACGAGGTGGCCGCCGTCGTGCGGGCGTGCGCGGCCGAGGGGCAGCGCATCACGGTCCAGGGCGGCAACACCGGTCTGGTCGGCGGGAGCGTCCCCGCCGGTGGTGAGGTGCTGCTCTCGCTGACCCGCCTCAACCTGCTCGGCGAGGTCGACCCAGCGTCGTCGCAGGTGACCGCGGGTGCCGGTGTGACCCTGGCGGTGCTGCAGGGCCGCGCCCGGGACGCTGGGTTCGACTTCGGGGTCGACCTGGCCGCTCGCGACTCCGCGACCGTCGGCGGTCTCGTCGCCACCAACGCCGGCGGCATCCGGGTGCTGCGATACGGGTCGATGGGGCACCAGGTCGTCGGGCTCACCGCAGTCCTGGCCGACGGGTCGGTCATCTCGCGGATGGCCGGGCTGGAGAAGGACGGCACCGGTTACGACCTGCTCAGCCTCCTCGCCGGCTCCGAGGGCACCCTGGCTGTGGTCACGGAGGCACGGCTGCGTCTCGTGCCGCGGTACCGGGCGCGGGCCGTGGCACTGCTTGCGATGGACTCGACCGCCTCGGCCGTCGCGGTGCTGCCGGGACTGCGGGCCGCGCTGCCATCCCTCGCCGCGGCCGAGCTCTTCTACGCGCCCGGGCTCGCGCTGGTGCGCAAGCACGGCGGTCTGGCCGCGCCGTTCCCTGTCGAGCACCCCGCCTACCTGCTGGTCGAGTGCGCCGACCTGGTGGACCCGACGGCGCAGCTGGTCGAGGCGGTCCAGACGGCCGAGGGTCTCGTGGACGCGCGCATCGCCGACGACGCGGCGGGCCAGCGGGCGTTGTGGGCCTACCGCGAGACGCACACCGAGTCGATCGGCGCCGAGGGGGTGCCGGTGAAGCTGGACGTGTCGGTTCCGGTCAGCTCACTGCCCGCCCTGGTGGACCGGCTGGAGCCGACGATCAAGGCGGTGTGCTCCGGTGCCAGGGCCATCGTGTTCGGGCACGTCAACGAGGGCAACCTGCACGTCAACGTGCTGGACACAGGCGAGCTGCACGAGGAGGTCACGGACGCCGTGCTCCAGCTGGTCGCGGCCCTCGAGGGGTCGATCAGCTCCGAGCACGGCGTCGGCCGTGCCAAGGTGCCGTGGCTGGGCCTGTCCCGGTCGCCCGCGGAGATCGAGGCGATGCGCGCCATCAAGCGCGCCCTCGACCCCACCGGACTGCTCAACCCCGGCGTCCTGTTCCCCTGAATCAGGGGAGGAGGCGCCAGCCGACGCCGCGGACGGTGACGACCTTGTCGGCGGCTGCGCCGAGCTTCGCCCGCAGCCGGCAGACGTGCACGTCGAGCGCCCGGGTGGTGGCGGGGTAGGCGTCGACCAGCTGCCCCATCGTCGTCCGGTGCACGACTCGGCCCCGGGCCTCGTGCAGGGCGACGAGCACCCGGAACTCCTGGCGGGTCAGGTGGACCGGCTCGCCACCGACGCGCACCTCCCAGAGGTCGACGTCGATGTTCAGCAGCTGCGACCCGCGCGAGCGCTCGCCGGCCGGAGTCCCACCCGGTGTCGTCGGCAGGCCGGCCTCACGCCAGGCGAGGAAGCCGCCGGCGAGATCCGTCGCCCGGGCGACGCCGAGCACCTGGAGCGCCGCAGCCGCCAGCGAGGACGTGTAGCCCTCCGAGCAGACGACGACGGCCTCGAGGTCGTAGGACGCTTCGGGCAGCCGGGCGGACGACTGCGGGTCGAGTCGCCACTCGAGCACGTTGCGCTCGAGGACGAGTGCGCCGGGGATCTCGCCGTCGGAACTGCGCTGGGCGTGCGGACGGATGTCGACGAGCAGCGCGCCACGCTGCTGGGCGGCAGCCGCCCGAGCTGGGGACAGTCGGTCCAGCCCTGACCGGGCCTCCCACAGGAGGTCGTCGACCGAACGCGGCGCGGGCACGACCCGCAGAGCGGTGACATTCATGTCAGGCCACCTCCGGCTCGTCGGTGCTGACAGTGGACAGCCTACGCAGCTCGCCGCCGGCGAGGTCCCAGAAGGTCATCTCGTTGAGGCGAGGTGAGTACGCGTGGATGCTGATCGAGGGGGAGTCACCGCGGTTGCCGACGTCGTGGACGGCACCGGCGGGCACCCAGGACACCTGGCCACGGGTCAGCGAGCGGCTGACCCGCTGCCCAGCACGGACGCGGACCTCCTCGAGCGACCCGGAAACGACGGTGAACGCGGCGATCGCCTCGCCGTGGTCGTGCAGATCGGTCTGCTGATCGGGCAGCCAGGTCAGCAGCCAGATGTCCGCCTCCGGGAGCGAGGCGAGGCGGTGCCAGTAGCGGGAGCCGGAGTCGAACCGGACGTGGTCCCGCCACAGGCGGGGGTCGCCGGCGACGGTCGAGACGACGTCAGCGAGAGAGCGCAGAGCAAGGGTGGTCATCGGGTTCCTTCGAGAGCGAGATGGGCTGAGCGGTCGGGGACGGCGCTCAGCAACAGGTCTCGTCGAAGGCGTCCGCGCGACGGCCAGGCCAGAACGGCTCGAGCTGCGCGGTCATGCGACCATTAAACCACACTAGTTCACTAGGGATATCGGTTGTCCGTCGCCACCCTGCGGCTGGCTGAGAGGCTTCTGCCGTGGCGCAGCGGATCCCGGTACGGCGAGAGCTGGCCGCTGTGGTCGTCGCGGCCGTCGGGATACCGGCCCTCACGGCCGTCCTGACGCACACCGACCAGGGCTACGCGACACCGGTGCTGCTCATGCTGCTGCTCGTGGTGGTCGTCGCGCTCGTCGGAGGCCTGCGACCCGCGGTACCGGCTTCGCTGGCTGGAGGGCTGGCGCTGAACTACTGGTTCACCCCGCCGCTGCACCAGTTGACGATCGCCAACGGAAGCGACCTCGTCGTCCTCCTCGTCTACCTCGCGGTGGCTGTGGCGGTCTCCGTCGTCGTCGACCTGGCGGCCCGGCGCACAGCCGAGGCGGTGCGGGCCGCTGCCGAGGCGGCAGCCCTGTCCTCGGTGGCTGGCGCCACCCTCGCCGAGCGGGAGACGCTGCCGGCGGTCCTCGAGCGCGTCCGGACGGCCTTCGGTGCCTCGGAGGTTCAGCTGGTAGAGCAGGTGCGTGGCGCAGACGTGCCGGTCGCTGCGGTCGGCACGGCCGACCCCGACGACGGCACCACGGTCGTCCCGGCCGGTCCAGACGCCCGGCTGGTGGTGCGCGGTCCCGATCTGTTCGGTGCGGACCGTCAGGTGCTGCAAGCCTTCGCGGAGGCCGCGTCGACAGCCCTGACCGGTCGGCGGATGGCCGAGGTGGACCGGCTCCGGACGGCGCTGCTCGCGGCCGTCGGGCACGACCTTCGGACGCCGCTGGCGGGAGTCAAGGCGGCTGTGACGAGCCTGCGCTCCCCGGAGGTCGTGTGGTCGGCGGACGAGACCGCCGAGCTGCTGGAGACCATCGAGGAGTCGGCCGATCGGCTGCAGTCGCTGGTGAGCAACCTGCTCGACGCGTCGCGGCTGCAGGCCGGGGCGCTCAGCGTCGTGAAGGCGTCGGTGGGACTGGACGAGGTCGTCGCCCGCGCACTGGTGGGGCTGCCCGAGCACGAACGGGTAGCTGTCGACGTACCCGAGTCGCTGCCGGCTGTCCTCACCGACGCCGGGCTCCTCGAGCGGGTCCTCGCCAACCTCGTGGACAACGCGCTGCGGCACTCCGAAAGCGTCGAGATCCTCGCAGCGCCAGGCACTCTGGCCGTGATCGATCACGGGCCCGGGATGTCGGAGATGCCTCCGCCGTTCGGTTCGGACCGGGGTGTGGGACTGGGCCTGCTCGTGGTGCGCGGCTTCGTCGATGCGCTCGGAGGCACCCTCACCCCGTCCCGGACCGAAGGCGGCGGGCTCACGATGACGGTGGTGCTGCCGGCATGACGCGCGTCCTCGTCGTCGACGACGACCGGGCACTCGCCCGTGCGCTTGCGATCAACCTGAAGGCCAGGGGCTTCGACGTGGACGTCGCGCTCGGCGGTCGCGAGGCGCTGTCGTCCGCGAGCAGTCGGCCACCGGACGTCGTCGTGCTGGATCTGGGCCTGCCGGACCTTGACGGGCTCGAGGTGCTGGAGGGGTTGCGGGGCTGGACCTCGGTGCCGGTGATCGTGCTCTCTGCCCGCGAGGACCAGCGGGAGAAGGTGGCTGCCCTCGACGCCGGTGCGGACGACTACGTGACCAAGCCGTTCGGGATGGACGAGCTGCTGGCACGGGTGCGGGCCGCCGTGCGCCGCGCCCAGCCCGCCCCGGAAGCACCGGTGGTGAAGACGGAGCACTTCACCGTCGACCTGGCCGCACGACGGGTGACGAGCCCGGACGGGGAGGTGCGGCTCACGCCGACCGAGTGGCACCTGCTCGAGGTGCTCGTTCGCGCACAGGGCCGGATGGTCAGCCAGAAGCAGTTGCTGCGCGAGGTCTGGGGGCCGGCGTACGAGAAGGAGACGCACTACCTGCGGGTCTACTTCGCGCAGCTGCGGCGCAAGCTGGAGCCGGAACCCTCTCATCCCGTGCACCTGATCACCGAGCCCGGGATGGGCTACCGGTTCGACGCTTAGCCTGGTGAGGTGACACCCGAGCAGGAGCCGCCGGCGTACCCGTCGCCCTACGTGCGCCAGCCGACGCTCAAGGACCGGCTGCAGAAGCTGTTGGCGCCGATCCTGGCCGCGGGCGCGGCGCTCGCGAAGTACGGCGTGATCCTGTTCAAGCTCAAGTTCTTCACGCTGTTCTTCAGCATGCTGGCCTCGGTCGGGGCCTATGCGCTGGCCTTCGGCTGGCAGTTCGCGGTCGGGTTCGTCCTGCTCATCTTCGTCCACGAGATGGGGCACGTGATCGTCCTGCGCGCCCGCGGCATCAAGGCCGGGCTGCCGGTCTTCCTGCCGTTCCTCGGCGCCATGGTGTCCATGAAGAGCGCACCGCGATCGGTGTACGACGAAGCGCTCTCGGGCATCGCCGGGCCGGTGTTCGGGGCGGTAGGGGCCTTCGCCGTCCTCGGGCTGGCGGGCTTCGAGGACAGCGACTTCCTGCGGGCACTTGCCTACACCGGCTTCCTGCTCAACCTGTTCAACCTGCTGCCGTTCCTCCCTCTCGACGGGGGCCGGACGGCGGCAGCGGTCAGCCCCAAGCTGTGGGTGGTCGGGCTGGCCGGGCTGCTGGCCTACGAGATCTACCGCCCGAGCCCGATCATCCCGCTCATCCTCATCGTCGGCGGCCTGGAGACGTACCGGCGCTGGCGCGGTCGGGACACCGCGGCGAGCCAGGCGTACTACGCCCTGACGCCGCAGCAGCGGGTCAACATCGGCACCGCCTACATCGGACTGATCGGTGTGCTGATCTGGGCCATGCACAGCTACCCGGTGCCGCACCGCTGACGGGAACGCAGGAGGCGCCGGCGTGGTTGCAGATGGCATGTGGACCCTCGGCAAGAAGACAGAGCTGGTCACCCCGGACGAGGCCCTGAAGGGCCGCGCCGACGCGATGCGGGTGCCGGAGAAGCACACCGTCCTCGGTACGCCCCTGGTCGGGCCGTGGCCCGCAGGTCTTGAGATCGCGTACTTCGGCATGGGTTGCTTCTGGGGCGCTGAGCGCTTCTTCTGGAAGCTCGACGGCGTCTACTCGACCGCGGTCGGCTACCAGGGTGGTCACACGCTCAACCCGACCTACGAAGAGACCTGCACGGGCCGCACCGGGCACACCGAGGCGGTCCAGGTCGTCTACGACCCGGCCAAGGTCAGCTACGAGACCTTGCTCAAGACCTTCTGGGAGAACCACGACTCCACCCAGGGCATGCGGCAGGGCAACGACATCGGCACCCAGTACCGCTCGGCGGTCTACACGACCTCCGAAGCGCAGCTGGAGACGGCGAAGGCCTCACGCGTGACGTATCAGGACGCCCTGACCAAGGCGGGTCGCGGCACCATCAGCACCGAGATCCTGCCGGCCGGGCCGTTCTACTACGCCGAGACCTACCACCAGCAGTACCTCGACAAGAACCCCAACGGCTACTGCAACCACGGCTTCAACGGCGTCTCGTGCCCGATCGGGCTGAACGTCCCGGCGCAGATCGACATCGTCAAGCCTGCCGTCAAGTAGGGGAGCCGCTCACCGCACCCACGCAGCTCTCAGGTGGTGGCGAGCGCCTCGGCGGGTGCGGCGTCCTGGCCGGCGAGGCGTCGTTGCACCAGTAGCCCGAGAACGCCGGCGACGAGGCACGAGCCGGCGGCCAGCACCAGCCCGGCGCGGCCGCCGAGCCCGTCGCTGACGGCGCCGGCGATCGGCCCGCCGATCGGCGTGGATCCCAGGAACGCCACCGCCCACAGCGCCATGACCCGTCCACGCATGGACGGCTTGGAGCTGAGCTGCAGAGTGCTGTTGCCCTTCGACAGGAAGCCGACGCTGACTGCGCCCACGAGGACAAGGGCGACCAGCTCCAGTGCCAGATCAGGAGCGATGGCGGCACCGAGCAGAACCACGGTGAAAGCGAAGGACGAGTTCGTCATCGAGGCCAGGCCGGTGCGGCCGCGGGCCGCCACCCAGAGTCCGCCGAGGACCGCGCCGACCCCCATGGCTCCCGTCATGAAGCCGTAGGTCTCCGCGTTCCCGCTGAACGTCTGCTTGGCGACGACCGGCAGCACGACCTGGAACTCGTAGGCCAGGCAACCGACCACCGCCATCATGGCGAGCGGGACCCAGAGCTCGGGGGTACGGCGGACGTAGGCGAAACCGGCGGCGAGCTGGCCTCTTTCGCGGCTGGATGGGGGAGCCGGTGACAGCGTGCTCGTGTCCAGCCGCTTCAGCGACACGACCACCGCGGCGAAGCTGACGCCGTTGAGGATGAAGCAGATGCCGGTGCTGCCGGCCGCGATGATGGCGCCGGCGACGGCCGGACCGACGGCGCGGGCGACGTTGACCATGACGGAGTTGAGGCTGACGGCGTTGCGCAGGTGGTCGGGTCCGACCATCTCGAGGATGAACGACTGCCGGGCCGGGTTCTCGAAGGTGTTGTTGAGGCCCAGCAGGAAGGCGAGCAGGTAGACCTGCCAGAGGGTCACGACGTCGGTGACGGTGAGGATGCCGAGGACGAGCGCCAGCACGCCCATCATCGACTGCAGTCCGATCATCAGCCGTCGCTTGTCGACGCGGTCTGCGATGACCCCGCCATACGGGCCGAGCAGCAGCACCGGCAGCGTCTGCAGGGCGACGACCAGACCGACTGCCGTGCCGGAGCCGCTGAGCTGCAGCACCAGCCACGACTGCGCAACGGTCTGCATCCACGTGCCGATCAGCGAGATGCTCTGACCACCGATGTAGCGGCGGTAGTTCGGGTTCTCGAGGGAGGCGAACGTGGTCCGCAGCAGCGGCCTCACGCCTGCGCCTGCAGGTGCTCGGCCAGACCCTCGAGCAGCGGGAGCGCCTTCCAGAGCCGGGTCGCGTCGCTCGCGCTGAGGCTCGCGACGTAGTCCTCGATGAGGACGGTGCGCTCCTTCTGGTGGCGCTCGTACAGGACGGCGCCGGCGGGCGTGATCTCGGCGACGATCTGCCGGCCGTCGTCGTCGGCCGGACGGCGACGCACCAGTCCATCGGTCTCCAGCGATCCGACGACCCGCGACAGCATCGTCGGGTTGAGGCCTTCGCGGGCGGCCAGGCCGCTGAGCCGGTGCGGGCTCATGCGGGCGACGGCGCCGAGCACGGAGCGCTGGGTACGGGTCATCGCGTCGGTCCCGCTGTGCTTGTTGAGCAGCCGGTCGGTCCGCGCGATCGCTGCCCGCAGCCGCTGCGCCTCCGTCGTCACTGATGAACTCCCTTGCTTGCCGATAAGCAAGTCTACCTCATGCGCCTTCGCGGGGTACGGCGGCCGGGCTAGCCTCGACGAGTGCCTGTGCCACCCGTCGTGCTGGTCTGGGTCGCCGTCGTGCTCGGGCTCGACACCGGCGCCTCGCTGGGGGAGCAGCGGCTGCTGGGACTCGGCACCTGGGCGCTGCTCCTGCTGCTGCTGAGGCGCGAGTCCAGGGTGACCCGCGTCCAGGTCGGTGTCGTGGTGGCCTTCGCCTCGCTCGTCGAGTACGTCTTCGCCGGCTGGCTCGGCGTGTACGTCTACCGACTGCACAACGTGCCGTGGTTCGTGCCGCCCGGCCACGGCCTGGTCTACCTGGCCGCGCTGTCCATCGGCCGCTCGGCCTGGCTGCACCGCAACCGCTGGCTGGTCCCGCTCACCCTCGTTGCCGTCGCCGGCTGGGCCGTGTGGGGGCTGTTCCTGTCACCGACACATGACGTCCTCGGTGCCTTCTGGGCGGTCTGCCTGTTCGGCTTCTCTCGCTGGGGGCTGAGCCGCAGCGTCTACTGCGGCGCCTTCCTGGTCGTGAGCTACCTGGAGATCACCGGTACGTCGCTGGGCACCTGGGCCTGGCAGCCGCATGATCCCCTGACCGGCTGGATCGCCATCGGCAACCCGCCCAGCGGCATCGCCGGCGGCTACGCGTGGTTCGACGCGGCCGCCCTGGCGCTCACCCCGAGGCTGCTGTCCCGGTGGCAAGCCCGTGACGAGCCAGTGCTCGAGCTCGTCAGCGACTAGGTCGGAGCCCGGCGAGGACCTCGTCATGGAGCAGGCCGTTGCTGCAGACGACGCTGCCGCCGTCCGGCCTCGCCTCGCCGTCGAGCGAGGTGAAGCGGCCGCCCGCCTCCTCGACGATGACCTGCAGCGCCGCGAGGTCCCACAGCGAGACCTCCGGCTCGAAGGACGCGTCGACGGCGCCCTCTGCGACGAGCATGTGCGACCAGAAGTCCCCGAACGCCCTGGTGCGCCAGCAGTCCCGTGACAGCTGCAGGACGCCGTCGAGTCGACCGCGGTCCTCCCAGCCGGTCAGGGAGCTGTAGGACAGGTGCGCGTCCGACAGCGCCGCGACCGAGGACACCCGGATCGGCTGGCCGTCGGCGAAGGCGCCCGCACCACGCGACGCCCACCAGCGCCGGCCGAGGGCCGGGGCGCTCGCGACGCCGACCTCGACGCGTCCGTCCACGAGCAGGGCGATGAGGGTGGCCCAGACGGGGACACCACGGACGAAGTTCTTGGTGCCGTCGATCGGGTCAAGCACCCACTGGCGTGGGCCCTCCCCGGTGGCACCGTGCTCCTCGCCCAGGACCGCGTCCGCCGGTCGGGCGTCGGCGAGCAACCGGCGTACCAGGTCCTCGACGGCGAAGTCCGCGTCGGAGACCGGGCTGAGGTCCGGCTTGGCGGCGACCCGGAGGTCTTGTGCGCGGAACCGGGCGAGAGTGATCTCGTCGGCGGCGTCGGCGAGGCGCTGGGCCAGCGCGAGGTCCTCTGCGAGCGTCACGCGGCAGAGCCTAGGAGGGGACGGCCGCCGGTTCGCTGCGCGGTAGCGGAAGCGCCACCTGCGGAAGCACCCAGGGCCCGGGAGCGGCAAGTGCCTCGTCGACCTGTACGGGGGTGAGCGGCCGGGCCAGGGCAAAGCCCTGCGCGAAGGCGCAGCCCATCCGCCGGAGCTCCGCGAGCTGGCTGAGGTCCTCGACGCCCTCCGCCACGACGTCGACCTGCAGCCGCTGGGCGAGGGCCGCTACGGCGCTGATGGTGGCGACGGCGCCGCGGTCCCCGACGCCGGCAGCCGCGACGAAGGAGCGGTCGATCTTGAGGATGTCGAACGGCAGCGCTTGCGCGTGCGTGAGGCTCGAGTAGCCGGTGCCGAAGTCGTCGAGAGCCAGCCGCACGCCGAGGTCCGCCAGCCTCTGCAGGGTCTCCTTGGCTCGCGCCAGGTCGTGCACGGCGAAGGTCTCGGTGACCTCCAGCACGATCCGACCAGGGGCGATGCCACCCTGCTCGAGCGCGGACCGGACGTCCTCGACGATGCTCTCGTCGGTCAGCTGCGCGGCGCTGACGTTGAGCCCGATCTTCAGCCCGGCCGGCCAGAACTGCACATGCCGGCAGGCGGTTCGCAGCAGCCAGGTCGTCAGCTCGGCGACGACGCCGGCGCGCTCAGCGGCGGCGACGAACTCGGTCGGTGGCACGTTCCCGCGCACCGGGTGATGCCAGCGCGCGAGCGCTTCGAGGCCGACGACCTCCAGCGTGGCGATGTCCGCCACCGGCTGGAACACGAGGGTCAGCGCGTCCTCGCGCAGCGCCTTCCGGAGGTCTGCGACCAGCGCGTCCTGCTCGAGGGCGTCCTGTCGAAGTCGCGGCTCCCACAGCACGGTGCGGCCGCGACCGGCGTCCTTGGCGGCGTAGAGGGCGGCGTCCGCGTCGACCAGCACGCTGCTGGGCGAGTCGCCGACGACGAGCCGGACCCCGGCGCTGGCACCGACGCCCGCGTGCCACCCGGTCTCACCACCGGTGGACACGGCCAGGACGAAGCGGCGGGCCACCGTTTCAGCGAACTCGGCGCTGGTGACGTCGCGGACGAGGACCGCGAACTCGTCCCCACCGAGCCGGCACACCAGGTCGTCCTCGCGTGCGCAGGCGCTGAGGCGTCGAGCCACGGCCGCAAGCAGGGCGTCGCCCGCGGCGTGGCCGTGCTGGTCGTTGACGGCCTTGAACCCGTCGAGGTCGAGCAGGACGATCGCGGACTCCTCACCGGAGGCGAGATCGGCCTGCAGTGCCTCGACCAGCGCCCGTCGGTTGCGGAGGCCGGTGAGCGAGTCGTGGTTGGCCTGGTGCGACAGCCGCTGCATGGTCGACGCCATCGCCAGGGTGGCGGCGGTCTGGCTGGCGAGCAGCTCGAGCGCCGAGGTGAGGGCCGGGTCGTGCGCGGCCGGCCGGGTGTCGGCCGTCATGAGCAGCCCCGTGACGACCCCGGCGACGACGAGCGGCTGCACCGACAGCGCGTGGATCCCGCCGGCGAGGAACTCGTACCCGGCCGGGACGTCCTCGCCGTCAGGGAAGTACGAGGAGGTGCCGGCCCAGACCCAGCCGCCGAGCACGGCGATCGCGTCCTGGTCCCACTCCCGGATGACGTCGGCCAACGGCCCGACCGCGCAGCTGACCTCCCAGCCGCTTGGCAGCAGCCGGGCCAGCCCGGCGCTGCTCATGCCGGACAGGTCCCGGGCGCCGTCCACGGCCCGTCGCAGGACCTCGTCGGAGTCGGTCTGGCTCGAGATGCCGACCGCGATCCGCGCCAGCCTCTCGGACAGTGACGGCTGCGGCAGCCCTCCGAGCTCCTCCACCCGTGCTGCCAGGAACGCCGCGGCAGCGTGCGCGTCCTCGATCGCCTCGGTGCCCAAGGCCCGCCGAGACTCGAGGTTCACAGCCCCGATGACGATCCCGTCGAGGATGACCGGCACGCACACCTCGGAGCGCAGGCCCGGGATGGCGGCGATGAAGGTCGGGTCCTGGGTGACGTCCCGGATGACCTCGGCCTGTCCGCTGCTCACGACGCGGCCGATGACGCCGGTGGTGGCGGTGAAGCCGTCCGAGACCTGGAAGTACCCACGGGACCCCTGGCAGCGCAGCCGGCCCTCGACCAGGAGGTAGACCGACGGCAGGTCCCAGCGGGCGTGCAGGTCGTCGACCATGCCGGTGCAGGCATCCTGGAGGGAAGCACCGCGCGCGCAGCGCGGGAAGGACGCCCTGCCCGTCACACACGGATCTTCGACGGCGGTTGCCCGGTTCTGCAGGACCAGGCAGAGAGATGGCCAGAAAGGACCAGTTCGTGCGTCTGGTAGGACGTGGTGCATGAGCAACGGTGAGAACGCCTTCACAGTCCTGTCCAAGAGCGTGGGTACGGCCGAGGGCGAGGGGGACTGGTTCCTCGTCGACCAGGACCGCATCAACGCCTTCGCCGAGGTCACCGAGGACCGGCAGTTCATCCACGTCGACCCCGAGCTGTCCGCGCAGATGTCGCCGTGGGGGGTGCCGATCGCCCACGGCTTCCTGACCCTGTCGCTCCTCACGCACCTGCTGGCGTCCGTGCCGCAGGACCCCAAGGCGTTGGAGGGCATCCTCATGGGCGTCAACTACGGCTTCGAGAAGATCCGCTTCGTCAACCCCGTCAAGGTCGGCTCGAAGATCCGGGCGCTGTCGACGATCGCGAACGTCGAGCAGAAGGACGCCAACACGCTGCACGTCACCCGGGCCATCACGGTGGAGATCGAGGGCGAGACGAAGCCGGCTCTCATCGCCGAGTGGGTCACCCGGCTCGTCTACGGCTGACAGCTGACCGCGACGGTCGCGGCGAGGTCGGCCAGCGCCGCCCGCTGCGGCCCGTCCGGCTGCCCGATGACGCAGACCGGCTCGGCGACCTGGCGCCACTGCAGCGCCGTCGCCACCTTGTCGACCGACCGCACGGCGCCGGTCGCATCGTTGTCGCCGTGCACCCACAGCCCGTACGGCCGGCCGCGTGTCACGTCGAGCCCCACGTAGTACAGCTGGTCGAAGAAGTGCTTGAGCGCCCCGCTCATGTAGCCCATGTTGGCCGGGGTCCCGAGCAGGTAGCCGTCGGCCTCCAGCGCCTCGACCGGCGAGCAGGTCAGCGCCGGACGGACCACCACCTCGATGCCCTCGAGACCCTCCTGCGCGAGGCCGGCCAGGGCCGCCTCCTGCATCGCGCGGGTCGCCGGCGACGGCGAGTGGTGGACGACGAGCAGCCTTGGCATGCCGCTAGCGTCTCGCGACCGGGAAGTGCCAGTCCCGCCAGACCCCCAGCACCCGGATCGTGAACACCACGACGGCGGCGACGGCGGCGGTGGCTGCGCCGGGCGCCCCGACCCCGTCTCCGAGGGTCACGACTGCGGCGCCGAGCACAGCGGGTACGGCGTAGAGCTCGCGCCTGAGGACGACGGGGACGACTCCGACGAGCACGTCCCGGGCGATGCCACCACCGATGCCCGTGAGGCAGCCGAGGGTGATGGCGGGGACGGCTCCCAGACCGGCCTGGAGTGCCTTCGCCGTACCGGTCGCGACGAAGAGCCCGAGGCCGGCCGCGTCGAAGACCCGGACCGGGGCGGCGATGTGCTCGAGCTGGGCAGCTCCGAGGAAGACGCTGATGCCCGCCACGAGTGCGACCACCAGGTACCGCGACTCCCGCAAGACCACCGGCGGGGTGTCGCCGAGTAGCACGTCGCGCAGCAGCCCACCGCCCAGCGCGGTGACGGCCGCGAGCACCAGCACACCGAACAGGTCCAGCTGCTTCTCGACGGCCAGGCTGGCGCCGGACAGCGCGAAGACGAAGACTCCGAGCAGCTCGAGGACGACCAGCACGCTCATCCGCGCAGGCGCCGCAGGCCGGTGGCGACGAACCAGGCGTCGACCACACCGAGCCCGGCACGCTGGAGCAGCCCCGTGACGGGGCTGTCCGCGAGCGAGGCCAGGAGCAGGGCCGCGCTGGCGAGCCCCGCGGCCCGGGAGGTCCGGGTCGCTCCCAGGTGCGCGCCGAGCAGCGGTGTCGCGGCCATCGCGGCGTAGGCCACCCCGGCGGCCGCTGCGTGCGCGCCGTCGCCGAAGGAGGCACCGAGCGGCGCGGCCGCGACCCCGAGCGTCGCCAGGCCGGCCGCGCCCACCGACGTACCGACCCTGCGGGGCAGGCTGCTGGCCCACACCGGGGCCAGCGCCCCGAAGCCCACCATGCCCGCCGTCATGAGCGGTCGGGTCGGCGCCCCGATCCGGGCCAGCTCGCTGATGTGCTGCCGGACGGGGGAGTAGCCGGGGGTGCGGGCACCCGCTACAGCCCAACCGGTCACGAAGCAGATGGGGGCCGCGATGCCGGCCACGGCAGCGAGCCGGCGAGGCCCTGAGCTGGTCACCGGGCGAGGCTAGACGTGCCTGGCGTGTGATCAACGGCACGGGTACGTTTCGGACACCTGACGTCCGGCCTGAGGAGCTCGTCCGTTGGCACCGCCGCTCCGCAAGGGACGTGCCCTCGTCGCCCAGCGGTTGTCAGGCGTCGCCTTCCTGGTCGTGCTGGCTCTGCTGGTCTGGCTGTCAGTGGCGCTCTACAACAAGGACCTCACGAGCACCGTCGACGTCTCGCTGCAGACCGACCGGGTGGGCAACCAGCTGACGGTGCACGCCGACGTGAAGGTTCGCGGCGTGGTGGTGGGAGAGGTCCGCCAGATCAGCGGCGACGGGTCGCGCGCCGTGCTGAAGCTGGCCCTCAAGCCGGGGCAGGTCGCGAAGATCCCGCGCAACGTGCAGGCGCAGCTGCTGCCCAAGACGCTGTTCGGGGAGAAGGAGGTCGACCTGGTCGTGCCGTCGGACGCGGCCACCGACCACATACGCAACGGCGACGTCATCACGCAGGACCGGTCGTCCACGGCGCTGGAGACCGAGCAGGCGCTCAACGACCTGCTGCCGCTGCTGCGCTCGCTCAAGCCGCAGGAGCTCTCCGTCACGCTGAACGCACTGGCGAGCGCCGTGCGCGGCCGCGGCGACCAGCTCGGCTCGAGCTTCGTGCGGCAGGCGGCGTACCTGCGCGCGCTGAACCCGTCACTGCCGACGCTGCAGAAGGACATGCAGGGCCTCGCTGACCTCACCAACAACTACGCCGATGCGGCGCCGGCGCTGCTCGCGACGCTCGACAACCTGTCCTACTCGAGCCGATCGCTCGTCGACCAGCGCAGCCAGCTCGACACCTTCCTCAAGAGCACGTCGGACTTCGCCGGCACGGCGACGGCCATCACGGCGCAGAACGAGCAGCGCCTGGTCGACCTGGCCGCCACCAGCAAGCCGGTGCTGCAGCTGTACGCCAAGTACGCCGGCATCTACGACTGCACGCTGAGCAGCGTCGTGGTCCAGCAGGTCGAGGTGGAGCGCACCGAGGGCGGTCTGCAGGGCGGCCTGCACATCACGCTGGAGCCCATCAAGGACCGAAACGGCGGCTACGTGCACGGCGACGAGCCGCAGTACAAGGAGGTGCGCGACAACCAGTGCTTCGGCCTTGGGGCCAAGCACGTCGTCCCCTACCCGCTGTACGCGCAGATCCAGGACGGCTACCACGACAGCGATCCCCCCGAGAACCCCGGGCAGGGCCCCGGAGGCTGCTGCCAGGACATCGTCGCGCAGCTGGTCTCGCCACCGACGCCGGTGACCCGACGGACCCTGCCGGACGGGACATCGGACCTGGAGCTGCTCCTGCTCGCACCGGCCACCGGCTCAACCGCCTGACAGTCACCCGGCAGGTGTCTTGACACCGAACCGGTCTGTGTCAAACAGTGTGACCGTGGTCACCACGCGTGAGGCGCTCCTCGAAGCCGCCTACGACGCCGCGCTCGCCGGCGACTGGGAGCGGGTGCGGATGGCGGACGTGGCCCGCGCGGCCGGTCTCAGCCGCCAGACGCTGTACTACGAGTTCGGCTCCAAGGACGCGCTCGCCGAGGCGGTCGCGCTGCGCGAGGCGGCCCGTTGGATGGAGGGCGCGGACGCCGCCGTCGTCGGCCACGAGGGCAGCCCGGCCGAGGCCGTGGCCGCCGGCACCCAGTGGACGCTGGAGGAGGCCGAGCGGAACCCGCTCCTCAAGGCCGTCCTCACCGACGACGCGGGCGGCCTGCTGCCGTTCCTCACGACCCGGGCCGAGTTCTTGCAGCGGGCCGCCCGCGACCACTGCGCAGAGCACCTCAGCTCGCACTGGCCGAGCATCCCCACCGACCGCGTGCGGCTGGTCGCCGACACGGTCACCCGGCTGCAGTTCAGCCACCTCGTCCTGCCGGGCGGCCGTCCGGACCAGGTCGCCCACGACATCGCCGTACTCGTCGAAGCACTTTTGGGAGAGACATGAGCACCCACGAGCTCTACACCTGCCCGGTCGAGATGCAGACCTGGGACGTCGAGGCGCAGGGCGCGGCCCGCTTCACGTGGGAGTACGACGACCAGCGGGACCAGCTGCTGAACCTGTACCAGAAGGGCAAGGACAAGCAGTGGGACCAGG
>JAOPVZ010000204.1 GCA_025965935.1 Frankiales bacterium
GGCTCGGGGATTTGAACCCCGGATGGGCTTGAGACCCAAACCGCATTAGCAGTGCGGCGCCATAGACCGGACTAGGCGAAGCCTCCTGGGAGCCCGAGGGCTACCGGAGTGAGAAGACTAGCGGAGCGCCCACCGGTACTGTTGACCCATGACGAATGAGACAACGTCTGATGTCATCGTCATCGGCTCCGGGTTCGGCGGCTCGGTGACGGCCTTGCGGCTGTCCGAGAAGGGCTACCGGGTCACGGTGCTCGAGGCCGGCCGGCGGTTCACGAACGACACCCTGCCGACGACCTCCTGGGACCTCCGGGCTTTCCTCTGGATGCCGCGCCTCGGGCTCACCGGCATGCAGCGGATCACCTGGCTCAAGGACGTCGTCATCCTCTCCGGCGCGGGCGTCGGGGGCGGCAGCCTGGTCTACGCGAACACCCTCTACACCCCGCCGGGCAGCTTCTTCCAGGACCCGCAGTGGGCCGGCATCACCGACTGGGGGAGCGAGCTGGCCCCCCACTACGACCAGGCGCAGCGGATGCTCGGGGTCGTCGAGAACCCGACCACCACGCCGAGCGACGTCGTCATGCGGAAAGTCGCCGCCGACATGGGCGTCGGCCACACCTACCACCCGACGCCGGTGGGCGTGTACTTCGGCGAGCCCGGGGTCACTGTGAAGGACCCCTACTTCGGCGGCGCAGGTCCCGACCGGACCGGCTGCATCCAGTGCGGCAACTGCATGATCGGCTGCCGCTTCGGGGCCAAGAACCGGCTCGACACCAACTACCTCTACCTGGCCGAGCAGCTGGGCGCCCGGGTCGAGCCGTTGACGACGGCCGTGGCCCTGCGGGAGACCGCCGAGGGCTGGGAGGTCGACACCGTGCCGACCGGGAGGAAGGCACCGCTGACCACCCGGCGCGCCGCGCAGGTGGTGCTCGCGGCCGGGACGCTCGGCACCCAGAAGCTGCTGCACGACATGCGCGACACCGGGGTCCTCCCGAAGATCAGCGGGCGGCTCGGCATGGTGACCCGCACCAACTCGGAGGCGCTGCTCGGGGCGCAGACCGCACGAGTCCCCGACCACCCCTTCAACGCCGGCGTCGCCATCACCAGCAGCTTCCACCCCGACGAGGTCACGCACGTCGAGCCGGTCCGCTACGGCAAGGGCAGCAACGCGATGGGACTGCTCAGCACCATCCTGGTCGACGGCGGTGGCCGGCTGCCGCGTCCGCTGCGGTTCCTGCTCCAGGCCCTATGGCACCCCTACGTCTTCGCGAAGAGCCTGAGCGTCCGCCGCTGGTCCGAGAAGACGATCATCGTGCTGGTCATGCAGACCCTGGACAACTCCATCTCGGTACGGCGGAACCGGCGCGGGAAGCTGACCAGTGGTCCCGGCCACGGGGCACCGAACCCCACCTGGATCCCGGTCGCTCACGAGGCGACCCGCCGGATCGCGGCGGAGATCGGCGGCTTCCCCGGCGGCACCGTCGGGGACATCACGAACGTCCCGATGACAGCGCACATCATCGGTGGCTGCGTCATCAGCGACGGCCCTGAGACCGGCGTGATCGACGCCTACCACCGGGTGCACGGTTACCCGACGCTGCACGTCGTCGACGGCGCGGCGATCAGCGCCAACCTCGGGGTGAACCCGTCGCTGACGATCACCGCGCAGGCCGAGCGCGCGATGTCGGTGTGGCCCAACCGCGGCGAGACCGCCCCGCGCCCCGCCCAGGGCAGGCCCTACCAGCAGGTGGAAAGGGTGAACCCGCGCCGTCCCGCCGTACCGGCAGGAGCTCCAGGTGCCCTGCGGACGAAGCGGTAGATCCGGCTAGACGGCTTCCTCGAGCTCCTCGCGCAGCGCCTTGTGCCCCCGCGAGGTCGGGACCGCGATGACGGTCGGCGCGACCCGGCCGGAGAAGCGGACCCCGCACAGCTGCAGCGCGACCGCGACGACAGCGCAGCCGGCGACGGCGTCGAGCAGGTAGTGGTTGGCAGTCGCGACCACGACGAGCGTGGTGCCGAGCGGGTACAGCCAGGCGAGGTAGCGCCAGCGGGAACTCAGGGCCGTGCTGACGGCAACGGCGCACCAGACCGCCCAGCCGACGTGCAGCGACGGCATCGCCGCGATCTCGTTGACGAAGCCGGAGACGCCGTGCCCGTTGACGGCCCACGCGACCGGGTGCGCCAGGACCGTGTCGATGGTGCCGGCGACGACGTAGCGCGGCGGCGACAGCGGCCAGGTGGCGTAGACGACGAGCGCCGCCGCGGTGGCGATGACGATCGCACTCCGCAGCGGCGCGTAGATGGCCTGGTGGCGCCTGAACAACCAGGCGAGCACAAGGGGCGTGATGATGAAGTGCAGGGTCGCGTAGTAGTAGCTCGCCGGGATCTCCAGCCAGGTCTTGCCGGTGATGAACCTGTTGAGCGCGAGCTCGTGGTAGATGCCGACGACCTTCTCGAAGTGGATGACCTCGAGAGCGTGCACGTCAGCGACAGTGCGCTGCCCGGGCGTGTACAGCCGGATGACGGCGTAGACGCCGTAACCGATCCCGATCGAGAAGACCTCGACCAGCCACGGAAGGCGACGCCACGACAGCCGCGACGCGAGGACGTCCATCAGCCCTCCTCCCCCGGCTCGCCTCGAACTCTCCCACAACGTTCTCCCGGAGAACCTGCCAGGACGCAACAGCATTCCGCGACCGGCTTGTCGCTGGACAATTCGCTCAGCGCACCACGAGCCGGGCGACTACGGCGTGGTGGTCGCTGCGCGGCACGGCGAAGACGGCGGTGGAACGGACCCCGATCAGGCTGTCCACGAAGACGTGGTCGAGGTCGAGCAGCGGTCGCGTCCCGGGGTCTCGGCCCCACGTGCGCACCAGCCCGGACCCGGCCTTCTCGGCCGCGTCGCGGAACCGGGAGCCCATCAACGAGCGCAGCAGGCTGTTGTCCAGCGTGGCGTTGAAGTCGCCCAGGACGATCGTCGGCGTGGCCGTCGGCAACGCCCTGGCATCGCGCAGGATCTCGTTGTAGTCACTGCGGTAGACGCCCTTCTCGCCAGTCACGGGCGACGTCGCGTGGACCACCCGGACGAGCACGTCGCCGCCGGGCGCCTGGACCACCGCACCGGGTGCGCTGAAGCGCAGCCGCCACTCAGACTGGGGGCTGATCGGGTACCGGGAGTACAGCCCTGAGCCGTCCGGGCCGTCCTTGGGGTCCGGCGTGCCCGTGAAGTAGGGGAGCTCAGCTTTCAGCCCGGCGCCCTGCAGGTTGTTCACGGCGGACTGCGTGAGCTCCTCCGTCGCCAGCACGTCGACGTGCTGCGACCGCACCAGGCTCACGATCCGGAACGGGTCGCCCCCGCCGTACCGCAGGTTGGCCGTCATGACGGTCAGCGGCTGGCCCTTGCCTGCCGCGTCGCCCACGTACAGCGGCACGAACCAGATCGCGTTCAGCACGAGCAGTACGGCGGTGAGCGCGGCTGTCCGGAGGCGCCGGAGCACCAGCTGCGCCACGAGGATCAGCACGAGCGGCGGGACCGTGAACGGCAGCGCGACCACGATCAACGTCAGCGGCACGTGGCCCCGGTCGCCGTAGAGGCGCACCAGGGTGGGGATCGCGAGCAGCGCCGTGAGGACCGCGAGGAGCACGGTGACAAGGCGCTTCACCCGTCCACTCAAGCACGGCGGGAGTGCTGCGATCCTGACCGCTGTGATGCGCCACTCCTCCACGGTCACCGACGACGACATCCACCCGCTCACGGCGGAGGTGGACCCGACCGCGCCCGGCTACGGCAACCACCTCAGCTTCGATGCGATCCTGCGTCGCTGCGGCCTGGCATGGACGACGTTCCTCAACGGGCTGCCGGGCTTCGGGGCCGGGGTCATCGTGCCGCGACTCGCGGTCGACTACCTCAGCGAGGTGGACACCGGTCCGCTCGACATCGACGTGCACGTCACCAAGGTCGGTACGACGTCGTTCACGATCCGCTGCGCCGTCACCCAGGAGGGTCGGCAGTGCGCGAACGTCGACGTGGTCCTGGTGAGCTTCGACTACAGCGGCCGCACTCCCCAGCCCCTGACGGACGAGCAGCGGGTCCACCTGAACCACCACGCCCGAGACTAGAACGCGTTACAGTTCCGGGTCGTGAGCACGGTCGACCCGAAGGTGTGGCGCATCGGCACGGTCACCGTGCTCGGGACCGTCATGTCCGTGCTCGACACGACCATCGTCAACGTCGCACTCGACCCGCTGGCCCGGGCGCTGAACTCCGACCTGGCGGCCATCTCCTGGGTAGTGACCGCCTACCTGCTGGCGATCGCGGCCATCTCGCCGATCGCCGGCTGGGCCTCGCGCCGGGTCGGGACGCGGACGCTCTACCTGGTCTCGCTCGTGCTGTTCACGCTCGGGTCGCTGGCCTGCGGCCTGGCGTGGGACACCCCGTCGCTGGTCGTCGCGCGGGTCCTGCAGGGCGCCGGCGGTGCGCTGCTCATGCCGGTCGGCCAATCGATCATCATGAAGGCCGCCGGCCGCGAGAACCTCGGCCGCGTCATGGGCACCCTGGGCGTCCCGACCGTGCTCGCCCCCGTCGTCGGACCGACGCTCGGCGGGTTCCTGCTCGAGACGTTCTCGTGGCGCGCCGTCTTCCTCATCAACATCCCGATCGGCATCCTCGCGTTCACCCTCGCGCTGCGGATGCTGCCGCGCGACGAGGGGCATCCGACGTACCGGCTCGACGTGCGGGGGCTCTTGCTCGGCTCCTTCGGTCTGACCGCGATGACCTACGGACTGTCGGAGGTCGCCTCCGACCCGTCGCTGGTGCGCGCGAAGGTGCTCGGTCCGGTCGTCGTCGGCATCGCGATGCTCGTGGTCTTCGTGCGGCACGCGCTCGGGCGCGAGCACCCGCTGCTCGACCTGCGGCTGTTCGGTGACCGGACCTACTCCCTCGCCTCCATCGGCGTCTTCGTCAACGGCGCGACCAGCCTCGGTGGCCTGATCCTGCTGCCGCTCTACCTGCAGGGTGTCCGGCACGAGTCCGCCACGACGACCGGGCTGCTGGTGGCGCCGACCGCCATCGGGGTCGTGCTGCTGATGCGCCAGTCCGGGCGGCTCACCGACCGCTTCGGCGGCGGCCGCGTCGCGATGGTCGGGACGGCGGTCGTGGCGCTGTCGACGCTGCCGCTGTCGTGGATCACCGACGACTCGTCCTACTGGTTCATCACGAGCGCGATGTTCGTCCGAGGTCTCGGGACCGCGCTGGCGGGCATGCCGCTGATGGCCGCCGCGCTGGTGTCGATCGACGCGATCAAGGGCTCCGACGCGACCGCCCAGCTGTTCGTCCTGCAGCGCGTCGGCGGTTCGCTCGGCACGGCGCTGTTCATCGTGGTGCTCGAGCGCACGACCAGCTTCGGCACGACGTACGCCGTGGTCGCCGCCGTGACCGCGCTGTCGCTCATCCCGTGCATCGCGCTGGCCGGCAGCGAGAAGCGCCGCCGTCTGAACGTCCCGATCCCCGTTCCTGCTGCCTGAGGAGAGCCGTGCGCTACGAGAACAAGGTCTGCTTCGTCACTGGAGCCGCCCGCGGCCAGGGCCGGGCGGAGGCGATCCGGTTCGCCCAGGAGGGCGCAGATGTCGCTGTCCTCGACATCTGCAAGACCTTCCCGACAACCGGGTACGACGGGCCCTCGCCGGAGGACCTCGCCGAGACGGTCGCGCTGGTCGAGAAGGAGGGCCGGCGCTGCCTGTCCTTCGTCGCGGACACCCGCGACCGGGCCGCGCTCGCGGACGCCGTCGCCAGCATCGTCGGCGAGCTGGGCGGACTGGACGTCGTGGTCGCCAACGCCGGCATCTGCACCGGGTCGGCGTTCGTCGACGTCAGCCCCGAGCAGTTCGAGGCGACCATGTCGGTGAACGTCACCGGCACCTGGAACACCTTGCAGGCCACCGTCCCGCAGCTGATCGCCCAGGGGCGCGGCGGTGCGATCTGCGTGACGTCGAGCGTGGCGGGGCTGCGCGGGCTGCCGTTCCTGTCGGACTACTCGACGTCCAAGCACGCCATCACGGGCATGGCGCGCTCCGTCGCGAACGAGGTCGCGCAGCACCGCATCCGCGTCAACACCATCCACCCCGCCTCGGTGCCGACCGGCATGACGACCCCCGAGCTCTTCCCGCTGGTCGCCGGCGCCGCGCACACGCTCGCGCCCATCTTCATGAACGCGCTGCCCATCACGACCACGCCGGCCGAGCACATCGCCGCGGCCGTCGCCTGGCTCTGCTCCGACGAGGCGGCGGAGTTCACCGGCATCGCGCTGCCCCTCGACATGGGCACGCTGCTGCGTTAGCCCACCGGTCGAGCTAGCTGATCCGCCCGCTGGCCAGCGACTCGAGCTGGTCGGCCCGGCGCTGCGCGTCGAGCGCCGCCAGGTGGTCGGGGTCGCCGTTGCTGCCCCACTCGCGACAGGCGACGGACCACTCGACGTAGGCGGTCTTGGCCGTCGCCTGGTCCCAGTAGTCCTCCTCGCGCTTGAACAAGCCGTCGCCGGCGTAGGTGAGCACGGTGAGGCCGGCGAAGTCGATCGGTGGCTTCGCGGGGTCGGGGTGGAAGTAGCGGTTCCACATGTCGAACACGACCCGGTCGCCGGCGACGATGTACCAGTTGAGGACCGCGTGCACGTCGGACGACACCGCCATGAGCTCGGTGATCCAGGTCCGGACGGCGTCGCGGCCCTGCATGGTGCCGAGCTGCCGCTCGACGTACTCCACGTCCGGCGTCAGATGGTCCACCCAGTGGACCCAGTCCTCGTTCGTCGACCCGGTCGTCCAGAAGTCGTGGAACGCCGCCACGACCTCGGCATCCGGGAAGGTCACCCGATCTCCTTCAGCGCCGCCGCGTCCTCCGCCGAGGGCACCCAGGCGCCGGCGGCGACGTTGGCCCGCACCTGCTCGGCGCTGGTGGCGCCGGCGATGACGGAGGCGACGGTCGGCCGCGCGGCCAGCCCGCCGATGGCCACGTCCAGCAGTGAGATGCCGCGCGCCTGGGCGAAGGCCGTGAGCCGCTCCACCTTGTCGAAGTCGCGGTCCGACACCGTCATGCCCCATGCCTGCAGCCGGCTGCCGTCGGGGAGGTCCTCGCCGCGCTTGTACTTGCCGGTCAGCAACCCGGAGGCGAGCGGGAAGAACGGCAGCAGCCCCAGGCCGTACTCCTCCAGCGCCGGCACCAGCTCGGTCTCCACCTTGGTCTTCAGCAGGCTGTACTCGTTCTGCGCGCTGATGAACCGCTCGAACCCGCGGGTCCGCGCGACCCACTCGGCGTGCGCCGTCTCGAAGCCGTTGAAGTTCGAGTGCCCGATGTAGCGGACCTTGCCCTCGTGCACGAGGTCGTCGAGGACGGACAGCGTCTCCTCGATCGGCGTCGCCGGGTCGGGGCGGTGCAGCTGGTAGAGGTCGATCCAGTCGGTCTGCAGCCTGGTCAGCGACGCCTCGACCGCGCGGCGGACGTAGCGCCGCGATCCCCTCGCGCCCCAGTCCTGCCCGTTGTCGTTGCCGAGCCGAGTGACGTCGCTCCCAAACTTCGTCGCCAGGACGACGTCGTCGCGTCGCCCCTTGAGGAGGGCACCGAGCCGGGCCTCCGACTGACCGTAGGAGTCGGAGGTGTCGATGAGCGTGATGCCCTCTTCGAGCGCGGCGTCGAGGACGTCGCGACAGCCCTCGTCGTCCAGCTTCATGCCGAAGTTGTTGGTCCCCAGACCGATGACGCTGACGGAAAGCCCGGACGTGCCGAGGCGGCGGTACTCCATGTCTGGAACGTACCGCCGCCTCCCTTGGCCCAACCTGAAGGGACTAGATGCGCGATGCCCGCCCGTGGTGCGCGGCTCGCCAGGCGAGCAGCACGATGATCGCGCCGATCACCGAACCGACGATGCCGCTCGGCTGCACTCCACCTTCGTTGAGGTCTTTGCCGAACAGGACGTAGCCGAGGAAACCGCCGACGAAGCTGCCGACGACGCCCAGCACGATGGTCATGCCGATGCTCATCGAGTCGTCGCCGGGTACGAGGGCGCGGGCCAGGAAGCCGGCCACGAGTCCGACGACGATCAGGGTGAGAAGGAAGCCGATCACGGTGAACCTCCAGGGTCGGGGACGATGACCCGCCTTTACCCCGGCTTTCGCAGGTGATGCCAGCTCGATGGCACGGCCGTCACGACCGGGGGATGAATAGGTGAAAAGCGGACTTCCCCCGGGGAACACGCTGGTCGGCCGGCACTCAGAGCGTGGCGGCCAGCTTCGGCGACCAGATGACCCTGCCGAGGAAGCGGTCCGCGCCGGGATCCCTTGCCAGCCAGGCGATCACGCGCCCCGCAGCGTCGTCCGGCGCGAGGTCGAAGCCCTTGTCCTCGATGTCCTCGGCGCCGCCGCGTGCGCGCATCGCCTCGGTGACGACGAATCCCGGGTCGACGTTGAAGGCGCGGATCCCGCGGCTGAGGTACTCGGCGTTCACGGCTCCGGCGAGCCGTCCGACGGCGGCTTTAGAGGCGGCGTAGGACAGGCCCCACCCGCCCTCGTCCGGCGGCGCCGGCGGGTCCGTCGTCGCGGAACCGCTCGCCATCTGCACGATCGTCCCGGCGCCCCGCTCCACCATCCCCGGCAGCACCGCCTGCACCAGCGCGAGTTGGTGCAGGTAGTTGCCGGTCATCATCGCCGCAGCCACGTCGAGGTCCTGAGCGAGCACCCGCTCGTGCCCGCCGTTGACGTGCGCGATGGCGTTGTTGACGAGCAGGTCGACACGACCCCACTGCTCGAGGACCGTGGTTGCGGCGGCCCGCACACTGGCCAGGTCGAGCAGGTCCATGGCGACGGGCAGGGCGCGGGCGCCCTCCTGCTCCACGCGTGCGGCGGTCGTGGCAAGACTGCCCTCGACGCGCACGCCTGCCTCGCCGTGGCGGGCCGGGACGGTCCCGGTGCCCTCCTCGACGGTGCGGGCGGTGAAGGCGACGTCCCAGCCCTCCCGGGCGAGGACGACGGCGGTCTGGCGGCCTATGCCGCGACTGGCACCTGTGACGAGCGCAACCTTGGTCATGGTGTGGCAGCGTGCCAGGCGTGAAGTTCGCCGTCATCGCCCCCAGCACCACAGGTCTCACCGCCGACCCCTCGTGGATCACGGCGTACGCCCAGCACGTCGAGGCCTGCGGCTTCGAGTCGCTGGTCGTCGTCGAGCACACCGTGGTGGTCCGCGGGTACGCGAGCACCTACCCCTACGACCCGTCCGGGCAGATGTCGATCGCCGACGACTGCGACGTCCCCGACCCGCTCCAGCTGCTCGGCTTCCTCGCGGGTCGGACCACGACCCTCGGGCTGGCCACCGGGGTCCTCATCCTCCCCAACCACCACCCCGTGCCCCTGGCGAAGCGGGTCGCGACGCTCGACGCGCTGTCCGGTGGCCGGGTGCGGCTGGCTGTCGGCATGGGCTGGATGCAGGAGGAGATCGAGGCCTGCGGCGCGCCCTTCCACGAGCGGGGCCGGCGCGCCGACGAGCAGATCGAGGTCCTGCGCAAGCTCTGGACCGGTGACGCCGTGGACCACGAGGGCGAGTTCTTCTCGTTCCGGGGTGCCGTCTGCCGACCCGGTCGCCAGGTCCCTGTCCACGTCGGCGGCCACACCGTTGCCGCGGCCCGTCGCGCCGGCCGCCTCGGCGACGGCCTGCAGCCGCTCGGGGTCGCCGGCGAGGAGCTGCGCCGGCTCGTCGACGAGATGCACAAGGCCGCCGTCGACGCGGGCCGCGACCCGTCGGTGCTCGAGCTCTCGCTGGGCCACCTGGTCGGTCGCGTCGACGCCGACAAGGCTGCCCGGCTCGAAGCCCTGGGCGCGCACCGGGTCGTGCTCGACCCCTCGCCCACGACCGACCTGTCCGCCGCGCTCGACGAGCTGTCCGCCTGTGCCGCACGGCTCGGGCTCTCATGAGCTGGGAGCTGTCCCAGCTGGTGCACCGGTACGCCGCTGCGGTCGACGACCGCCAGTCCGTCGTACCGCTGTTCACCACCGACGGGGTGCTGGTCACGCCCGACCCTCCGGACGTGCTCGACCCGGTCCACGAGCACGTCGGGCCCGAGGCGATCGCCCAGGCCACCAGCGGCCTCCCGCGCACCTTCCACGCGATCGTCGGAGAGGTGTACGACGGGAGCCGCGGCCGGATCGCGTGCGTGGCCCACCACGTCCTCGACGAGAAGACCGACCTGGTCTGGCACCTGAGGTACCTCGACGACTACCGCCAGGTCGACGGCCGCTGGCTCATCGCTCGGCGTGCCCTGCACCTGGACCTCATCGAGACGCGATCCCTGAAGAGGTCGCGCGTCACGTGAGCGGAGGGTGTGGGATTTGAACCCACGAGACGGGATCAACCGTCTGGCCGCTTTCAAGGCGGCTGCACTCGTCCACTATGCGAACCCTCCCGGGTGCCGCCCAGCCTAGGGCGACGACGGCCGCAGGCGTCCCAGCTCATGAGCGGCTGCATCCAGGAGCACCAGCTGGTCCTTGTCGATCGCCACCCGGTGCGCCTCCTGCAGCCAGCCCCCAACCGCGGAGTTCTGGCACCCGATCAGCGTCGAGCTGCCGGCCACCGCGAGGATCTCCCCCGAGCTGCCGAGGGAGAAGCGACCACCCTCACCGTTGCAACCGTCACTGCCTTCGAAGGCACCGTCCTGGCGGAACTCGAGGAAGGCCCGTGGGTTGTCCGGTGCCTCCCATCGCTTCCCGATCAACGTCCCGTAGGTGAGCGGTGTCATTCCCGCCGGAACCGGAGCCGGCGCTGCCATGCGCTCCGCCAGCTTCGGCGACGGTGTCGGGGTGGTCGCGTACGGCTCCCGGCCGCGGGTCGACGGGATCTGCGGGTGCCCACCCGGCAGCAGCGTGACCAGCACCCTCCCGTCGGTGTCCACCAGCGTGCGGTCGTCGCCCTGGACGCGGAACCCTTGCGCCTCATGGACCCAGGAAGGCAAGAGCGGCTTGTTGCTCTTGAAGCAGGAGCCGTCGCCGCTGGAGGAGTACGCGACGAAGCCGCCGTCGTGGGAGGCCTTCCA
>JAOPVZ010000250.1 GCA_025965935.1 Frankiales bacterium
GTGTGCGCCGGGCAGAACAGCACGAGCGGCGGGTCGAGCGACACCGACGTGAACGACTGGCAGGCGAAGCCCACCGGGACGCCGTCGTCGAACCCGGCCACGATCGTCACCCCGCTTGCGAAGTGCCCCAGGACTCGCCGCATCTCCTGAGGTTCGACGAGGTGGTCAGCCACGGTCACTGCTTAGCACCGCCGCCCCACCGGTGCCCCCAGGTGGAGTCCGCCGTGATGTCCTCAGCGGTGTAGCCCTCCTCGCTGACCCGCAGGCCGAAGCAGCCGAGCTCGATGTCGAACCCGCTCGGCGTCGCGACGTAGAAGGAGACCATCTGGTCGTTGGTGTGCCGACCGAGCGTCGAGGAGAGCGGGAACTTGCGCTTGTGCAGCCGGTCGAGCGCGCGGCCGACGTCGTCGAGCTCGGTGACCTCCATCATGAAGTGGATGATCCCGTTGTCCTGCGGCCAGGGGGCCAGGGCAAGCGCATGGTGCCGCTCGTTGCAGGACATGAAGCGGAGGTAGGACGGCTTGACGGGATCCGCGCCCGGCAGGCCGGGCGGCAGCTTGAACGCGCCGCGGCTGCGGAAGCCGAGCACCTCGGAGTAGAAGTCGTACGACGCCTCGGCGTTCTTGGTCGGCAGCACGACGTGCCCGAGTCCCTGGCTGCCGGTCACGAAGGTGGCGCCGTGAGTGGTCAGCAGCTTGTCGTGCAGCAGCGACGCCCCGTGGAAGACCTCGAGCGAGGTGCCACCGGGGTCCTCGGTGAACACCACCTCCTGCACGCGACGCTGCTCGCACTCCTCGAAAGAGCCCACCTTCACCGGGGCGCCGGCGTCCTCGAGCTGTCGCACGACCTGCTTCCAGGACTCCTTGTCACGGACCTCCCAGCCGACCGCGCCGAGGCGCTCGGTCTGGCCGGCCTGCACGATGACGCGCGCCGGTCGGTCGTCGATGCGCAGGTAGAGCGCGTCAGGGTCGGGCCCGTGGCTGACCGCCATGCCGAGCACGTCGACCGCGAGCTCGCGCCAGCGGTCGAGGTCGGTCGTCTCGATGACGAGGTAGCCGAGCGAGTGCACACGCGCGCCCGTCACTCGGGGTCCCCGGGGAAGCGTGAGCGCAGCGAGCGCTTTCGTGGGGTGTTCATATCATCCCGTCCTCGACCGGAAGGCCGAACTCGCCTTTGCCGTACATCGCCAGCCACCTCTCGACGTCGTTCGCTGCGTGGACCGAGCCCGCGCTGGCATCGCGCCAGGCCCGTTCGATCGGGTTGCCGCTCTTCAGGGAGTGCCCGCCGGAGTTCTTGAACAGCAGCGAGATGGCCTCGAGGCACCGCTCGGCACCGCGGACCTGGTCGCGGCGCGCGCGCAACCGCAGCTCGAGCGGGATGTCCTCACCGGCCACGGCGTAGCGCATCTCCTCGTCGAGGTTGCGCTCGAGCTGCAGCCAGGCGGCATCGATCTCGCTCGCCGCACGGGCGACCCGGACGTGCGCGAACGGGTCGCTCGCGACCTTCTGGCCGTAGGAGATCCGGACCCGTTCGCGCATCCGCTGGATGTGCGCGTCGTAGGCCCCGGTGGCGATCCCGATGAGGGGCGTGGTGATCGTGTAGCTGAAGACCGTGCCGAACGGCAGCCGGTACAGCGCGGCGGTGTTCTCCGCCTGTCCCGGGCAGCGCAGCGAGCTCACGTCGTTGAACGACAGCGTCCGGTACGCCGGGACGAACACCTTGTCGATCACGATGTCGTTCGAGCCGGTGCCGCGCAGCCCCACGACGTCCCACACGTCGTCGATGCGGTAGTCGCTGCGGGGCACCGCGATGGTGAGGAAGTCGACGGGCTGGCCCTCGGCCCCCATGACGATGGCGCCGAGCAGCACCCACTGGCAGTGCGCCGCCCCGGAGGAGAAGCTCCAACGACCGGTGCACTCGTAGCCGCCGTCGACCGGCGTCAGCCGTCCGGTCGGGGCGTACGACGAGCTGACCAGCGTGTCCTGGTCCTGGCCCCAGACGTCGCGCTGCGCCTGGTCCGGGAACAGGGCCAGCTGCCACGGGTGGACGCCGAGGACGCTGGTCACCCAGCCGGTCGACCCGCACACCGAGGCGAGGATGCGCACGACCTCGTAGAAGTCGACCGGATCGGCCTCCAGGCCGCCCCAGCGCTTCGGCTGGAGCATCCGGAAGATCCCGGCGTCCTTCAGCTCCGCGACGGTCTCCACCGGCACCTGGCGCTCGGCCTCGCAGCGGTCGGCGCGCTCGGCGATCGCAGGCAGCAGGTCCTGCACCGCCTCGAGCACCTTCTCGCTCACCGCACCTCCTGGGCTTTGTGGCCCCTGACGTTAGGGGCCGAGGCCAGGTCCCGCGTCACCGGTGTCCCACTCACCGGGACGGCCTTAGACTAGAACGTGTTACAGAAGTTGCGATACCGTCCGCCCTTCGTCGCTCCTGGAGGTAGGCCGTGGTTCTCGAGAGGTTCCGACTGGACGGCAAGGTCGCCGTCGTCACCGGTGCTGGACGCGGCATCGGAGCCGCTTCGGCGCTCGCACTCGCCGAAGCCGGCGCGGACGTCGTGCTGTCCGCGCGCACGGAAGACCAGCTGCAGCAGGTCGCGAAGCAGATCGAGTCGATGGGCCGGCGCGCTCTCGTCGTACCCGCCGATCTGAGCGATCTCGACGCGGTGGCCGCCCTCGCCGACCGGGCCGCCGACGAGCTCGGGCGACTCGATGTCGTGGTCAACAACGTGGGCGGCACGATGCCCCGGGAGTTCGCCAAGACCTCGACGCGCTTCCTCGAGGAGGCGTTCCGGTGGAACGTCTCGACAGCACACGCGCTGACCCGCGCGGCACTCCCACACCTGCTGAAGGAGGGCGGGTCGGTCGTCAACATCTCGTCCGTCATGGGCACGGTGACCGGCCGCGGCTTCGTCGGGTACGGCACCGCCAAGGCCGCCCTGACGCACTGGACGAAGCTCGCGGCGATGGACCTCTCGCCGCGGGTCAGGGTCAACGCCATCGCTGTCGGATCGATCGCGACCAGCGCACTCGAGATCGTGGTCGGTGACGACAACCTGAAGTCGCAGATGGAGTCCGGCACGCCGTTGCGCCGCATCGGCGATCCCGACGAGATCGCCGCCACGGTGCTGTTCCTCGCGTCGCCGGCGGGCGGCTACTGCACCGGCTCGGTCTTCGAGGTGACGGGCGGTCTCGCCGTACCCAACCTCGACATGGCCCTGCCCGACCTCGGGCCCGAGCTTTGATCAGGGTCGTCGCCTGGTCGACCGGCAACGTCGGGCGGCACGTGATCGCCGGCATCGACGCCCGTCCTGATCTCGAGCTCGTGGGGGTCTGGGTGTCGTCGCCGGCGAAGGCAGGCAAGGACGCCGGTGAGCTGGCCGGGCTCGGGCGGACCCTCGGCGTCACGGCCACCAACGACGTCGACGAGATCCTCGCCCTGAAGCCGGACGTCGTGCTCGACACGGCCATGGCGGACAACCGCATCTTCGAGGCCCTCGCCGACATCGAGAAGCTGCTGCGGGCCGGCATCAACGTCGTCGCGAGCGGCCCGGTGTTCCTGCAGTACCCGAGCGGCGCGACCGTCGGGATGGCTGCAGGCGTGACGCAGGCGGCCCTCGACGGCGGCGTCTCGCTGTTCGTCAACGGCGTCGACCCAGGCTTCGCGAACGACGCGCTTCCCCTTGCTCTCACGGGGATCTCGGAGCGCATCGAGGAGCTCCGCTGCGTCGAGGTGCTCAACTACAACACCTATGACCAGTGGATGATCCTGCACGACGTGATGGGCTTCGGGATGCCACCGGGTGAGAAGGGCCTCCTGCTCCAGCCGGGCGTGCTGACGATGGCCTGGGGCTCGGTCGTGCACCAGCTCGCGGCCGGCCTCGACGTCGAGCTCGACGGGGTCGAGGAGTGGTACGAGCAGGAGCTCGCGCCCTTCGCGTTCGACGTCGACAGCGGTCGCATCGAGGAGGGCACCGTCGGCGCGCTGCACTTCGAGGTGCGCGGCATGGTCAACGGCAAGGCGGTCATCGTGCTCGAGCACGTGACGCGGCTGCACGACGACCTCGGCGCGACGTGGCCCAAGCCGGCCGGTCAGGGCTGCTACCGGGTCGTCGTGACGGGCGAGCCGAACTACACCCTCGACCTGCAGCTGATGGGCACCGACGGCGACCACAACACCGCCGGCCTCAAGGCGACGGCGATGCGGCTCGTCAATGCGGTCCCCGCGGTCGTGGCGGCGAAGCCGGGCCTCGTCACCGCGCTCGACCTGCCCCTCATCACCGGCAAGGGCCTCGTCGTCAGCTGACGCCGTGGCCCAGGCGGACGCGGACGAGCTCGCAGAAGCGGCCGACGGCCCGCACCACGTGGTCGGAGCGGATCGACGGGAACACGTCGAAGGCGTGCTCGGTGCCGGGCAGCTCGAGGTAGAGCACCGGGTTGGAGGACGCCGCGCGCAGCCGCTCGACGAACAACCGCGCCTCCTCGACGGGTACCAGCGTGTCGTTGCGGCCGTGCACCACGAAGAACGGCGGGGCGTCGCCGTCGATGTGGCTCAGCGGTGACGCGAGGCGGAAGACCTCACGGTCCCGGGTCTTCATCACCATCCGGGCGAGGAGCCGCTTCTCGCGGACGGTCGCTGCCGTCGTACCTGTCTCGCCGTTGAGGTCGTAGACGCCGTAGTACGGCACGCAGGCCGTGACGGAGGTGTCGGCGTCCTCGAAGCCGGGCTGCCACATCGGGTCGTTCTGGGTGAGTGCGCACAGCGCCGTGAGGTGACCCCCTGCCGAGCCGCCGGTGAGGACGAGGAAGCCCGGGTCCGCGCCGTAGTCCTCGCCGTGCTCACGAACCCAGGCGAGGGCGCGCTTCACGTCGACGAGGTGGTCCGGCCAGGTGGCCCGGGGCGACAGCCGGTAGTTCGGTGCGAAGCAGACCCAGCCGCGCGCGGCCAGGTGGTTCATCAGCGGCCGACCCTGTTCGCGCTTGTCGCCGATGACCCAGGCGCCGCCGTGCACCTGCACCAGGGTGGGCGCACCGACCGGGTGGTCCTTGCGGCGGTAGACGTCGAGCTTGTGCCGTGGCAGGTCGCCGTACGCGACGTCGACGGTCCGCTCGACGTCCGGGTGGCGAAACGACATCGGCCGGAAGAACCGCCGCACCAGGCCTGCCTCGAACGGCTCCCTCTCCGGGGGCTCCGGCCACTCGGCGAGCGCAGTGTCGGCCTTGGCCGCTGCCCGCTCGCTCTCGGCGATCATCACCAGCAGGCCGGCGACGACCAGCACCGTCACCAGCAGCCCGAGCCAGCTGACGCCGACGACGACCGTCAGCAGCAGCGTCACGACGACGGTCAGGGCAAGCAGCTGCGGAGCGAGCTCGACCGTCAACCAAGCGGCGAAGAAGGACGGCACGACCAGCGGGGTCCAGCGAAACGGTCGGAGGCCGTTCGCGACCGCCACCAGACCGAGGCAGGCCAGCACGAGGAGCACCGCACCAGTCTGCCCGACCTGGGCAGACGAACGCCCTTGGTGTCCCTACTGTTGCGTCCGTGCACGAGATGAGCGGAGCCGACGCGAGCTTCCTCTACTTCGAGACGCCCGCGACCCACATGCACGTCCTGGGCACGCTGGTCGTCGACACGATGGACCGACCCGGCTGGTCGGCCGAGGACATGATCGAGCTGCTGCAGCACCGCCTCGACCTGCTGCGACCGTTCCGGCAGAAGCTCGCGCTGGCGATGCTGCGACTGCACCACCCCGTCTGGGTCGACGTCCCGGACGTCGACGTGCGCGAGCACGTGAGCCGGGTGCAGTGCCCGGCGCCGGGCACCATGGTCGAGCTGGCCCGCGAGGTCGAGGCGTTCGCCAGCGTCAAGCTGGACCGGTCCCGCCCGCTGTGGGAGTGCCTCGTCGTCGAGGACATGGCCGACCACCGCGCCGCGATCGTCTTCAAGATCCACCACTGCGCGGTCGACGGCGTCGGTGCCGCCCGGATCCTCAACGTGCTGTTCGACCTGCTGCCCGAGGGCCGCACCGAAGCCGAGTTGCTCGGTGCGAAGGAGGAGGCGCGCGCGCAGCAGCGCCCGGAGCCCTCGGTCGTCGACGTCGCGCTCCACACCGTGACGGGGTTCGCCAGCCGCCCCTGGCACGTGGCCCGGCTCGTCCCGACGACCGTCAAGGCCGTCACCGGCGTCGTCGGCCGGCGGGTCGGGGACGCCGACACCTCAGGGGGCGCGCTGCCGCTGACGGCCCCGCGGGCACCGTTCAACGGAGCGATCACCCCGGCCCGCGCGGTCGCCTACGTCGACGTCGCGCTCGAAGACGTCAAGGCCATCAAGTCGGCGGTCGGTGGCACCTTCAACGACGCGGTCACAGCGATCACCGGTGGCGCGCTGCGCAACTACCTCCTCAAGCGCGACGAGCTCCCCGACTCGAGCCTCATCGCGGTCATCCCGGTGTCCACGCGCGGCGACGAGACAGACGTGGCAGCCAACCGGACCTCGGCGATGTTCACGAGCCTCGGTACGGACGTGGCCGATCCGATCACGCGGCTCAAGGTCGTGCACCAGTCCAACAAGGTGGCCAAGGGCGACCAGGCCGCGATGGGACCCGACCTGGTGGCTCGCGTCAGCGAGGTCGCGCCGCCGAACACCACAGCTGCCCTCGCCCGGGTGTACTCCATGCTCCGCTTCGCGAACTTCCATCCCGTCGTGCACAACCTGGTGCTCTCGAACGTCGCCGGGCCGCCGTTCCAGATCTACATGGCCGGGGCGAAGGTCGAGGGCATCTTCCCCCTCGGACCGGTCATGGAAGGCCCGGGCCTCAACATCACGGTCGTGAGCTACCGGGACCGGGTGGGCTTCGGCATCATCGCCTGCCGCGACCGGCTGCCCGACATCGACGACCTGGCCGCCGAGTTCCCCGCTGCCGTCGAGGAGATGCTGCTCGCCGTCCGCTGACGTGTGCCAGTCTGCGTGATCATGAGCGACCTGCCTCTCGCGGTGAAGCAGCTCGGGTCGGCTGCGCTGCGAGTGCGCGGGCCGGTCGCGATGACGCGCTTCCTGCGCTCCGATGTCCTGGCTGGCAAGGGAGTCCCGCACGGAGACGGCCGACCGGTGCTCCTCCTGCCGCCCGCAGCGGCCGGCGACTGGTTGATGCCGGTCATGCTCGGTTGGCTCCGGCGGATCCACTACACGGCCTACAGCTCCCAGATCGCCCTGCACGTCGACTGCTCCGACCGCACGATGTCGCGGATCCTGCCGCGGCTCGAGGAGGTCGCGGAGGCCAACGACCGCAAGGTCACTCTGGTCGGGCACAGCCGCGGCGGCCTGCTGTCCCGCGCCCTCATGACCGCCCGGCCCGACCTGGTGGAGCGCGTCGTGACCCTGGCGAGCCCCATCCACGAGCCGTTCGCGGTCACCAACCTCACCCTCGCGAAGGCCGCTGACCTGGCCCGCAGCCGCCTCCAGCGAGACCCCGCGCGGCTGACCATGGGCTGCCTGACGCAGGCCTGCGCCTGCACGTACGGGCGGTTCTTCCGCAAGGAGCTCGCACCGGGCATGCCGCCGCTGATCGCGCTCTTCACGCGCCACGACGAAGTCGTCCGGTGGCAGGCCTGCCTCGAGGACGGTGCCCGCAACATCGAGATCCGCGGCACCCATCTCGGGCTGCTCGCCTCGCGCAACGTCTACACGACCGTGGCGCACGCGCTCACCGGCGAGTACGACGAACCGGGTATCACCTGGCAGGGCAAGGCACCGTCGTTGGCGGAACTCGCCCGCGCGATCTAAGGTTTTCCCAAAAGGAGAACACGTTGCAGTTCACGATGTCCGTCGCCATGACCGACCCCGCGCAGTACGCAGCCCTCGCGCAGGCCGCGGAGGAGAACGGCTACCACCAGATCGCGGTCGCCGACTCGCTCTTCTGGTCGGAGCAGGTGAGCGACGCCTACCCCTACACCGCCGACGGCAGCCGGCTCTGGCAGGAGGAGACCCCCTTCATCGAGCCGTTCATGGCGGTCGCGCACATGGCGGCGGTGACGACGCGGATCCGGTTCCTCACCCATGTCATCAAGGTCGCCACCCGCAACCCGCTGCTGCTCGCCAAGCAGGTCGGCTCGGCCGCCGTGCTCTCCAACAACCGCTTCACCTTCGGCGCCGGCATCGGCTGGCTCAAGGAGGAGTTCGAGTGGAGCGGCCAGACGTACGAGGGCCGCGGCAAGCGCACGGACGAGTCGCTCGACGCGATCCTCGAGATCCTCGAAGGCGGCTGGGTCGAGCGCGACGGCGAGTTCGTGAAGTTCGGCAAGATCAAGATGCCGCCCGCACCGACGCAGCAGGTGCCGGTGTGGGTCGGAGGCCACACGCCCGTCGCGCTGCGCCGCACGGTCCGGTTCGCGCAGGGCTGGACGAGCGCCATGATCAAGCTTGACGAGTTTCGCAACGTCCACGACGAGCTCACCGACATGCTGCTCACAGCCGGCAAGCCGATCGAGGACTTCCAGTTCCAGGTCGCGCCCGCCGACCGCTTCGGTCTCGACGGCTACAAGGACCTCGAGCGGGCCGGCTGCACCGACATCGTCACCGTCCCCTGGCTGTTCTACGGGGTCCCGTGGGACGGGCCGCTCGACGCCAAGGTCGACGGCATCCAACGCTTCGCGAAGGACGTGATCCAGAAGTGGTGACTCCCACGATCAGCCCCAACGTCACGGCGATGTTCGAGGGCTACTCCGACCACCCGGCGCGCACGATGTCGATGAGGTCGATGGACTGCGTCATGCGCAAGGACCGGGAGTCCTGGCTCGAGCTGTGGGCCGAGGACGGCTGGGTCGAGGACCCCATCGGTGTGTCCTTCATCGACCCCACCGGGCTCGGCCACCACGGGCCCGAGGGCCGTGCGGCCTTCTGGGACAACAACATGGCGCCCAACAGCATCGTCTTCGACCTGCACGACTCGTTCGCCTGCGGCAACGAGGTCGCCAATGTCGCCACCATCACCATCACCCTCCCGGGCGGCGGCACGACGAAGTGCGAGGGCGTGTTCGCCTACCGGATCGACGAGGCCGGCAAGCTGCGCTCGCTGCGGGCCTTCTGGGAGCTGGACCGGATGATGGCCACCATGAAGGGCCCCGAGGCCTGACCCCCGCCCGGAGATCAACAGAGCTTTCCTCGTACGACGCGCCGGCGTGTCGACCGTCTGATCTCCTGCTGATCACCGCGGGCCCACCCCCCACGTGATCAACAGGGGATCGCCGGGACGGCGCGCCGGCGTGTCGGCCGGGTGACCCCAGTTGATCACCGGAGGGAGGCCTCGCCAGGCGGGGCGCACTCTGGTAGAACGTGTTCCAGTTGTTGCGTCCACGAGGAGCTGCATGTCCGCCGAAGAGGCTGTCACCACTGGCCAGGCCTGGAAGGACTTCTGCCGTGCCCTCGAGGCGGCCGGCGAGGTCGTCCTGCAGGGCCCGGACACGCCGCTGGACCGCGCCGAGGGCTACCGGTACCTGAGCCGGCTGCTCCGCAACAGCCTCTACGCGACGCTCGAGAACTCCGACCCTGACCGGCCCCGGTGGCAGGGGCTGGACCTCGTGAAGATCGGCGCCGACAACCCGGACAACATCTACCACTCAGCCCCGGTCAAGGGCACCAACAGCTACCGGATCCGCGGCGCCCGCGGCTCGATCGCCTACGTGTCGTTCGGCAGCAAGGCCAACCGCTACGCCAAGGACGGCACCATGGCGTCGACGGGCGAGCTGCGCAACGACGACATCGCGGTCGAGACCGACGGCAGCGTCGAGATCATCGTGTCCGCGGAGCGACCGGCGGAAGCCCGCAACTGGCTGCCGCTCGCGGTCGACTCCACGATGATCGTGCTGCGGGAGTCCTACCTCGACCGGACCACAGAAGTGGCGGGCAGCTGGGACATCGAGCGGCTCGAGCCGACGCCCGAGCGCAGCCCGCTCACCGCCGAGCACCTCGTCCGCAGCTTGCAGCGGACCGCCATGGGCGTGCACGGCACCGCAGCGACGTTCGTGAAGTGGACCGAGCTGTTCATGACCCGGCCGAACGAGCTGCCCGACTGGGGCCAGGAGATGTTCCAGAAGGCTGGCGGCGACCCCGAGATCTTCTACCTGCACGGCTACTTCGACCTCCAGCCCGACGAGGCCTGGGTGATCCGGACCCGGGTGCCGGACGCGCCCTACTGGAACTTCCAGCTCGACAACTGGTGGATGGAGTCGATGGACTGGGACCGCAAGATCACGGTGAACAAGCACACCGCGAAGCTGGAGGACGACGGCTCGCTGGTGCTGGTGGTCGCGGCGAAGGACCCGGGCTGGGGCAACTGGATCGACACGACCGGCCACCGGACCGGCACCGCGCTGCTGCGCTGGGTCGGCACCGACGACCACGCCCTCCCCACCACGGAGGTCGTCAAGCTGTGACGACCGCGATCAAGGTCGACAGCCTCCGGGCCAACGCCGTCCAGAAGGCCGGCACCGACCGGTTCGGCGACGAGTGGTTCTTGGAGCCGCTCGGAGTGCTGGTGAAGGCGCTCAACGACGAGGCGCAGCTGTCCGAGCTCGGCCACCAGATGACCGAGCGCCGGCTCACGGCCCTCCTCGTGGACCGGCTGCGGCTCCGGCAGCTGCAGGCGTCACATCCCGAGATCCTTGACGTACCAGTGGAAGTCGCTGCCGAGATCCTGGGTCTGCCGCGCACCGGCAGCACGCTGCTGCACCGGCTGATGAGCGCCAGTCCGCAGCTCACGAGCACGCTCTCCTGGGAGTGCAGCTACCCGCTGCCGTTCCCGGACGAGAGCCCGGCGGCCGAGATCCGCAAGGGCAAGGCGAAGAAGATGATGGACGTCTTCCTCGAGCTCTCCCCCGAGTTCCGCGACATCCACGCGGTCGTCTGGGACGGCCCGGAGGAGGACATCCTGCTGCTCGACCGCAGCTTCACGGCGATGTCGTACGACTCCTTCTACTGGATCCCGTCCTACGGCGTCTGGCTGCGCTCCTACGACCAGTCGCGGGCCTACCGCGAGCTGCGGGAGTGGCTGCAGGTCCTGCAGTGGCAGGACCCTGCGCGGGCCGATCAGAAGTGGGTGCTGAAGTCGCCGCACCACCTGACGGCCGTGGACACCACGCTCGACGAGTTCCCCGACTGCAAGATCGTGATGACCCACCGCACCCCGACGTCGGCCGTGCCCTCGTACGCCTCGATGGTGTCGTCGATGACGGCGCAGTACAGCGACAAGGGCGACCCCGTGAAGATCGGTCAGTACTGGAGCGAGCGCTTCCAGGAGTCGCTGCGGCAGTTCGACGAGGTCCGCAAGCGCAGACCCGAGCGCTTCGTGGACGTGCCGTTCAAGAGCACGGTCGCCGAGCCACTGGAGACGGTGCTGTCCGTCATGGCGCAGCTCGGCCTCGGCGTCACCGACGACGACCTCAAGGCGTTCGAGGACTACCTCGAGATCAACCGCCAGGAGAAGCACGGCTCGCACAGCTACACCGCAGAGGACTTCGGGCTCTCGACCGAGCA
>JAOPVZ010000260.1 GCA_025965935.1 Frankiales bacterium
TGGAAGCTGATCGTGCTGCCGGCCGACCGGGCGCTCGCGAACAGCCGGAGCTCGTCGAGCGGGAAGGCGCGCTCTGCGAGCAGCCGCAGGACGACACCGCCGACCTGGCCGGTGGCGCCGACGACACCGACGTTCGTCATCGACCCGTCCCGCCGTACACCGTGGCCTCCTCGTCGCCGCTGAGCTCGAAGGCGTCGTGCACGGCCCGGACCGCTGCGGGCACCTCGGTGTCGCGGGTGACGACGGAGATGCGGATCTCCGAGGTGCTGATCGCCTCGACGTTGACGGCGGCCTCGGCGAGCGCCTCGAAGAAGGTCGCGGAGACACCGGGGTGCGAGCGCATGCCGGCGCCGACCAGCGACACCTTGCCGATGTGCTCGTCCGACAGCAGCGACTCGAAGCCGACCGAGGCCTGCTGCTTCGACAGCGCCGACAGCGCCGTGGCCAGGTCGGACTTCGGCAGCGTGAAGGAGATGTCGGTGCGACCCGCCGCGCCGGACACGTTCTGCACGATCATGTCGATGTTGACCTCGGCGTCTGCGACAGCCCGGAAGATGCGGGCGGCCTCACCGGGCTTGTCCGGCACACCGACGACCGTGATCCGCGCCTCGGAGAGGTCGTGCGCGACACCGCTGATGATGGCCTGCTCCACGGGACGCTCTCCTGTGATCGTCGTGCCGGGCTTGCTCGAGAAGGAGGAACGGACCACGACGGGCACGCCGTACCGGCGGGCGTACTCGACGCAGCGGAGGTGCAGGATCTTGGCGCCGGACGCGGCCATCTCCAGCATCTCCTCGTAGCTGAGGCTCGACAGCTGCCGGGCGTTCGCCACGATCCGCGGGTCGGCGGAGTAGACGCCGTCGACGTCGGTGTAGATCTCGCAGACCTCGGCGTCCAGCGCAGCCGCGAGCGCAACGGCGGTGGTGTCCGAGCCGCCGCGACCGAGAGTGGTGATGTCCTTGGTGTCCTGGCTGACGCCCTGGAACCCCGCGACGATCGCGATGTGCCCGTCGCTCAGCGCGGACTGGATGCGGCCCGGGGTGACGTCGATGATGCGTGCCTTGCCGTGCACGGAGTCGGTGATGACGCCGGCCTGGCTGCCCGTGAACGAGCGTGCCGACAGACCCAGCGACTGGATCGCCATCGCGAGCAGCGCCATCGAGATGCGCTCACCGGCGGTGAGCAGCATGTCGAGCTCGCGGCCCGGGGGCAGCGGTGAGACCTGCTTCGCGAGGTCCAACAGCTCGTCGGTCGTGTCGCCCATGGCGCTGACGACGACACAGACGTCGTGGCCGGCCTTGCGGGTGGCGACGATGCGCTCCGCCACGCGCTTGATGCGCTCGGCGTCCGACACCGACGACCCGCCGTACTTCTGCACGACGATGCCCGACCCGCTGCCCATGGGCTCCAGGGTACCGGCGCGCCACAGCCGATTCCGCGTAGCGTGCGGCCGATGGACGGTGTGGTCGCTCACGGGGTACGGCGGTCGTTCGGGCCGGTCCAGGCCGTCCGCGGCATCGACCTGACCGCGCGGCCGGGCGAGGTCACCGCGCTCGTCGGGCCCAACGGGGCCGGGAAGACGACCCTGCTGCTCGTCCTCGCGACCCTGCTCGTCCCGGATGCCGGGACGGTGTCCGTGGCCGGCCACGACCCGGTCGCCGAGCCGGACGAGGTCCGGGCCCGGATGGGCTGGT
This sequence comes from Frankiales bacterium, assembly GCA_025965935.1. GTDB lineage: Bacteria > Actinomycetota > Actinomycetes > Mycobacteriales > SCTD01 > RYN-111. The sequence continues at coordinate 1,695 of JAOPVZ010000260.1, forward strand.
CCCCCGACGTGTTCGGGCTCTACGACAACCTGACCTGCCGCGAGTACCTCCAGTTCTGCGGTCGCGCGATGAAGCTCGTCCACTACGAGGCGCGGGCCGCCGAGCTGCTGGAGCAGGCGCGGCTCGTCGAGAAGGCCGACCTGCCGGTCCACGCCCTGTCGCGGGGTCAGAAGCAGCGGCTGGGCCTGATGCGCGCGCTGGTGCACTCCCCGCAGGTGCTGCTGCTCGACGAACCGGCCGCGGGCCTCGACCCGCGCAGCCGGGTGGAGCTGCGCGAGCTGCTCCGGCGCCTCGCGGCCGAAGGCGCCGCCGTCATCGTCAGCTCGCACCTGCTCGCCGATCTCGAGGAGCTGGCCGACGCCGTGGTGTTCGTCGACCAGGGCGTGACGGTCGGGGAGCACCGCCTCGACGCGCTGCCGGCCGCCGCGACCCGCACCTGGCGGCTGCGCGCGCTGGAGCTCGCCCCGTTGCTCAAGGCTCTCAAGGGCACCGACCACGACGAGCCGACCGCTGCCGGCGTCGATGTGCGGCTGCCCTCGGACGAGGCGGCAGCCGACCTGCTCGCCACCCTCGTCGGCAAGGGCGTCCGGGTCGTGTCCTGCCAGCCGGTGGGCGGCCAGCTCGAGGCGACCTACCTGGAGCTCACGCAATGACCTTCTGGACGACCTTCTCCGGGGAGGCCGGGCAGTGACTCTGCAGGGCATCATCACCGTGGCGGAGCAGGAGTTCACGATCCGCATCCGCGCGGGCCGCTGGCGGTGGCTGCTCGGCGCCTGGTTCGCGGTGCTGACGCTCGTGACGCTGCTGATCCGGCTCGCCGTGCAGACCGTCGACCAGGGACGCGCGCAGGACAAGGGCGTCATCGTGTACGGCGGACTGACGCTGCTCGTCCTCGGGCTCGCGCTCCTCGTCGTACCGACCTTGTCCGCGCAGTCGGTGAACGGTGACCGGGAGCGCGGCACGCTGGCCACCCTCCAGGTGACCCGGCTGAGCGCCGGCGACATCGCAGTCGGCAAGTTCGCGGCGGCCTGGGGGACCTCGCTGGTCTTCCTCGCGATGACGCTGCCACCCGTGCTCTACACGATGACGCAGGGCGGCGTGCCGTTCGGACGGGTCGCCGTCGTGACCGTGGTCGTGGCGCTGCTGCTCGGCAGCGTCATCGCGATCTCGCTGTGCCTGTCGTCGCTGCTGCACCGCACGACGACGTCGGGGGTGCTGGCCTACCTGGTCGTCTTCGCGCTGACCGTCGGCACGACCGTGACGTTCGGGCTGGCCCTCGCGCTGTCGTCGGAGCGGTACACGCAGACGGTGCCCGGCTACTGCCCGGGCGCCTCGGCCACGGATCCCTGCCCCTACAGCAGCTACCAGGGCACCCGGACCCGGGCCGACCGGGTGTGGTGGCTGCTGGCGCCGAACCCGTTCGTGATCCTCGCCGACGCCGCCCCGAAGCTGCCGCCCGAGACGACCGCGGAGCGGCTCCAGCGGGAGGCGCTCGCGCTGCGCGGGGTGCACGTCACCAACCTGCGTGACAGCGACCCGCTCAGCGGACTCGGCCGGGCGGTCCGGGGCGCGCACAAGGCCCCCGGCGCGTCGAACGGTTCGCCGGTGTGGCCGTGGGGGCTCGGCTTCGACGTCCTGGTCGGCGTGGGGGCGCTGTGGGTCACCGCCCGGCGCCTGCGCACCCCCAGCCGCGACCTCCCCCTCGGCCAACGCGTCGCCTGAGCCCCCCTCCCTGAAGTCTGACCCCGCCGCCCTCCCGCGTCCCTGCACTCTCACGCGCTCGGCGATGTCCGCTGAGCGTGCGCCCACGAGGTGAGGTGCGCCAGACCTCAGGAAGCGTCCGCGGCGCGGGGCGAGACTTCAGGAAGGGATCAGCCGAGGGCGCCGCCGGGGAGGTATGGGGACATCGGAGGCTGGCCGCGCAGGAAGACGTGGCCCTCGCCCTTGAGCAGCGGCAGCCGGGCCTCGAGGCAGACGTCGATCGCCCACTGCTGGTCGTGCGCCAGCCAGTCGATCTCGACCGGGTCCGGCGCCTCGGCCAGCACGGTCCAAAGCAGCTCTGCCGCCGTACCCGGGTCCTTGGCGGCGAGCGAGACGAGACCGGCCGGCCGCAGGATGGCGTAGCCGGCGTCGGCGACGAAGAGCCGGAAGCCCATCCGCTCGATGTACGGCAGGTCTGGCGTCAGGCCGGCGCCTCGGACGTGCCGGGTGATGTCGTCCACGAACGACCCGCGCTCGGCCCAGGTGCCGTCTCGTACCGAGGTGGCGGGGAGGAGCGACCGGTCGACGGTGCCCTTGGCCGTCAGGCACGGGATGAGGTCGAAGCCCGCGCGGCGGTAGCGACGCAGCGCTCCCGGGTCGGTGGTCGCGAGGATCCAGGACCGGTCGGTCGCCGTCTGCAGGGACGCGTCGAGGAGCTGCCGTCCCAGGCCGCGCGACTGGTGGGCGGGGTCGACCATCAGCAAGCTGAGGAACCACATGCCCTCGCGGACGAGCGCCAGCGAGCAGCCGACGACCCGGCCGTCCTCCTCGGCCACCCACGCGGACTCCGGGTCGGTCTGCTGCAGGTGCGCGATGCGGGCGTGGCCCCGGGCGACGACTTCAGGGGTGTCCTCGGGCATGTCCTCGCCGAGCGCGAGCATCGCGTCGTAGGTGACCTGCCGCGAGGCGGGTACGTCGTCAGGCAGCAGCGGGCGGATCACGAGGGCACCCTCTCGCAGCGGTGCAACCGGTTAGACGTCCACGCTGCGGCGGCCCTCGAAGGCGCGGCCGAGGGTGACCTCGTCGGCGTACTCGAGGTCGCCACCCACCGGCAGCCCACTGGCGAGCCGGGTGACGTTGAGGCCCATCGGCTTGACGAGCCGGGCGAGGTAGGAGGCAGTCGCCTCGCCCTCGAGGTTGGGGTCGGTCGCCAGGATGAGCTCGGAGACGGCGCCGTCGGCGAGCCGCGCCATCAGCTCGCGGACACGGAGGTCGTCGGGGCCGATGCCCTCGATCGGCGAGATCGCGCCACCCAGCACGTGGTAGCGGCCGCGGAACTCGCGGGTCTTCTCGATCGCGACGACGTCCTTGCTCTCCTCGACCACGCAGATGACCGAGAGGTCGCGGCGCGGGTCGCGGCACACCCGGCACTCGTCCTGCTCGCTGACGTTGCCGCAGATCCGGCAGAAGCGGACCTTGTCCTTGACCTCCGTGAGCGCGTGGACGAGGCGCTTCACGTCTGCGGGGTCGGCCGCCAGGAGGTGGAACGCGATGCGCTGCGCGCTCTTCGGCCCCACACCGGGGAGCCGACCGAGCTCGTCGATGAGGTCCTGGACGACACCCTCGTACAAGGTCAGGGACCGCCCAGCAGGCTCTGGGCGCCACCGGACACCGGGCCCATCGCCGCCTCGCCCAGCTCGGACGCCTGGGTCTGGCCGTCGCGGATCGCCGCGACCACCAGGTCCTCGAGGGTCTCGACATCGTCGGGGTCGACGGCCTTGGCGTCGATCTTCACGCCGAGCACCTCGCCCGCGCCGCTGACGGTGACGGTGACGAGGCCGCCGCCGGCGGTGCCGGTCAGCTCGGTCGAGGCGAGCTTCTCCTGCGCCTCGGCCATCTGCGCCTGCATGGCCTGCGCCTGCTTCAGCAGCGCCTGCATGTTGGGCTGACCGCCTGGAGCGCCACGCGGAGGCGTCGGCCCCCTCTTGCCCTTGGCCACCGGGGCCTCCTCTCGTACCCCCTCAGCCTACGGTTGCCGGGTGACACCCAGGGTCCGCCTCGCCGTCCTGGTCGTCGCCATCACGGTGCTGCCCGTCCTGCTCTACACGTTCCACGTCGTCGACGCGCACGGGCTCCGCGACTTCGTGCACCAGGCCGGTCCCTGGGCGCCGCTGGCGTGGGTGGTCGTGTCGGCGGCTCTCGGCGCCGCCCTTTCCCCCGGGCCCGTCCTGGCCGGCGCCGGCGGCCTGCTGTTCGGCGCGGCCGTCGGGACGATCACCACGGTGATCAGCGCGGTGCTCTCCGCCCTGGTCAGCCGCGAGATCGGCAGACGGGCCGGGTACGACGGAGCGGCCGAGATCCTCGGTTCCCGGGCGTCGGCGATCGAGCACATCGGGTTCCAGGCAGTGCTCGTGCAGCGGCTCGCCCCGGGCATCCCCGACGCGCCGCTGTCCTACGCCTTCGGCGCTCTCGGAGTGACCCGTCGCGACCTGGCCCTCGGCACGGCGATCGGGACGCTGCCGCGGGCCTTCTCCTACACCGCGATCGGGGCGTCCCTCGACCACCCGTCGTCCCCGCTCGCTCTCGCCGGCATCGCTGGCGTGATCGTGTCAGCCCTCGTGGGCATCGTGGCTGCTCGCCACATGCACTTATTATACCAAACCAACCGTCGCCTGAGAATGCAGGAAGACTCCAACAAACCGGGCTGACTGCTGTACGGACTAGCACACATGTTCGAGGGATGAGCGGATAGGTTACAGGTCATGAAGAGCCGGCCTGCCCCCTCCGTCGCGGAGCAGCGCGCCGTGCTCGAGGCGCTCGAGGCGCTGGAGTCGGAGAAGGCCCGCCTGCACGCGCGCGGTCTGCAGCTGCGCGCGGAGCTTGCGCAGCTCTGGGCGGACGAGCGCGCTGGGTTCGCGGAGCTGGAGCTGGCCGGCACCGCACTGATCGGGCAGTACCGCGCGGCCCGCGAGCTCGACGACGCGACCCGCGCCGCCGACAACTTCCCGCGGCTGTCGGAGCTGCTCGCGGAGGGAACGGTCTTCGTCCCGACGGCGGAGCTGCTGCTGGAAGCGACGCGGCGCTGCACCCCCGAGGTCCAGGCGAGCGTCGACAGCCGCCTGTCCGGTCAGCTCGTCGGGCGCAACGCCACCGACTGCCGCCGCCTGGTCGCCACGACGGTCCTCGCGGTCGAGGCCGAGATCGACCCGCAGCTGACGCAGGACCGGCTCGACGCCGCGAAGAAGGGCGCCCGGGTCTGGGTCAGCCCCGGCCAGGACGGCATGACGGCCGTGGGCGCAGTGCTCGACGCCGTCGCCGGCCGGCGCTGGGCACTGGACTTCGAGCAGCTCGTTCGCGCGCAGCGCCTCCTGGACCGTCGTGCCGGCGCGGAGCGGACTCTCGACGAGATTCGTGCCGAGGTGTTCGCGCACCTGCCGAGCCTCGTGCTCGAGCTCGTCCGGGCCGCCCGCGACGGCCGTCTGGCCGAGCTTGCGGAGCTCGACGCCGAGACCGCGGCCGAGCTCGCCCAGCTCGCCCAGGACACCGTCGACCTGCCCCTGCCCGACGAGGCGCCCACCGACGCCGCTGTCGACGCCGAGACGGGTGAGATCCGGGTCGAGGTCGACCCCTACGACGAGGGCATCGCCGCGCAGGACCCCTACCTCGACCTGCCCTGGACCCCGGGTGAGGAGCCCTCGGACGTCGTCCCCGAGGGGCAGCCGCCGCCGACTGCGGCTGCCGCGCAGGACGCGGCGTCCCGGGACAACCTCAACAGCGGAACCACCTCCAGCACCGGACCACCCGACCCCACCGTCGTGGTGCTCCTGCTGCGGTGCCTCCAGATGCCCCTGGACAACCCCACCGTGGTCAACCTGCACCTGCCGATGGCCACCGCCCTCGAGCTCACCGACTCCCCCGGTCACCTCGACGGCCACGGCCCCCTCGACGCCCGACGGATCCGGCTCCTGCTGCCGGACGCCCACCTGCGTGAGGTGTACGTCGACCACGCCGGCGTCTCCCTCGGGAGCCAATCCCGAGCAGAACGGCCTCGCCCCGGGCAGGCCGACCTCGTCGAGCTCGCCCGGCGGCTCCGGACGGTGGTGCTCGTCAACGACGCCGAGCCGCACCACGACCCCAGCACTGCGCTCGCCGAGCAGGTCAAGCTCCGCGACCAGCGGTGCGACGGCCCCGGCTGCACCATGCCCGCCTCCCGCTGCGACCTCGACCACGAGACCCGCTGGCCGGACGGCCCCACGGCCGAGTGGAACCTCAAGGACCGCAGCCGCCGCTGCCACCAGGCGAAGCACGACGGCTGGCACGCCGAACGACACGAGGACGGCTCGACCGACTGGACCAGCCCCACCGGCCGCACCTACACCAGCCACAGCCAGTGGCAGCCACCGCCGGCCGTGAGCAAGCGCCTCGGTCGGGTCACCTACGTCCTTCCGCCCACCACGTGCGTGCTCGAGCTGGAAACAGCGCACACCGGCTGAGGGGCCTACCCCTCGTCGAGGACCGTGCCGCCGAGCTGGTCCTTGAGCAAGGCGATCGCGGCGTCCTCGCCACCGGCGATCCGCTCGCCCTTCGGGTTGTCGGGGTCCTCGGGCTCGATCTCGTCGCCGGGCGCCAGTCCCTCGTACGTCGGGACAGCGGCCGGTTTCGGCGTCGGTGCCGCCGCCACGGGCGCGGGTGCCGCCGGAGCGGCAGGTCCGGCCGCCGTGGTGGTCAGCTCGATCACGGCGTCGAGGCCGAGCACCTCCTGGAGGGCCTCCTTCAGCACGTCGACGTTGGTGCCCTGCTGGAAGTTGCGCATCAGCGGCGCGGTGTTGAACCCGAGCGTCACGGTCCGGCCCGCGACGTCGAGCACCTGCGCGTTGAGCAGCAATGCCTCGGTCGTGCGCTTGCGCGGCCGGACCGCCGCGAGGACCGCGTCCCAGGACCGCCGCACCGCGGTCGCGTCCAGCCCACCGCTCGGCTCCGCGGCCGGCGCCGGAGCCGTCGGCACGACAAGCTCGGGCTCACCGGAGGCACCGGGAACGGCCGCTGTCGGCCAGGCAGCCTCCGGCGCGGACGCCGACTGCGCGGCGGCCGGAGCAGGGGCGGGGTCGGCGACCGGAGCAGGTGCGGCGTCGGCGGCAGGAGCGGGTACGGCGACCGGCGCGGGCGGCACGACAGCCCGCGGCCGCACGGCCGGGACCGGGGCGTCGCCGGCGATGTCGAGGCGCCGCTCGAGACGTTCCACGCGCGCCATCACCGCAGCGTCGTCGCTCGAAGCGGCCGGCAGCAGCACCCGGGCGCAGATCAGCTCGAGGAGCAGCCGCGGACTCGTCGTACCCCGCATCTCGGTGAGTCCGTCGTGGAAGAGGTCCGCCGCCCGCGAGATCCCGGCGCTGCCGAGGGATGCCGCCTGCCGGGTCATGGCGGTGAGCTGGTCGGGCGGGCAGTCGAGCAGGCCCTTCTCACCGGCCTCCGGGACGGCGTCGATCACGACCAGGTCGCGCAGCCGCTCCAAGACGTCGGCGGCGAAGCGCCGGGGGTCGTGGCCGTTCTCCATGAC
>JAOPVZ010000313.1 GCA_025965935.1 Frankiales bacterium
AGCAAGATGATGCAGGTCTGCGGCGAGGTGGCCTGGCCGGTCGACGCCGCGCTCCGCCCGGAGGGCAAGTCAGGGCCGCTGGTGAGGACGCTCGCGTCGCACGCGGCCTACTACCAGCGGTGGGCGAAGACCTGGGAGTTCCAGGCGCTGCTGAAGGCGCGGCCCGTCGCCGGCGACCTCAAGCTCGGGCAGGACTACGTCGACCTGGTCGCGCCGATGATCTGGTCGGCCGGTGAGCGTCCCGGCTTCGTCGCCGAGGTCCAGGCGATGCGGCGACGGGTCGAGTCGACGCTGCGCGGCGACACCGCCGACCGTGAGGTCAAGCTCGGGCCGGGCGGCCTGCGCGACGTCGAGTTCTCCGTCCAGCTCCTGCAGCTGGTGCACGGCCGCGTCGACGACACGGTGCGCTCCGGCACGACCCTGACGGCGCTGGAGCAGCTCGCCGCGGGGGGGTACGTCGGCCGCGAGGACGCCCGCCACCTGGCCATGGCCTACCGGTGGCTTCGCGGGGTCGAGCACCGGCTGCAGCTGCACCGCCTGCGGCGCACCCACCTGCTGCCGCCGGAGTCCGACGAGGCTGGGCTGCGACGGCTCGCCCGGTCGATGGGCTACCGCGGCGACGTCTTGCCGCTGTTCCGGCGGGAGCGGTACGGGCACCAGCGCGAGGTCCGCCGGCTGCACGAGAAGCTGTTCTACCGCCCCCTTCTGGCGGCTGTGGCGCGGCTGCCCGCCGCCGATGTGCGCCTGACGCCGGAGCAGGCGCGGGAGCGGTTGGTGGCACTGGGCTTCGCCGATCCGCGGACCGCGCTGCGGCACCTGGAGGCGCTCACCGAGGGGGTCACGCGCAGGGCGGCGATCCAGCAGACGCTGCTGCCCGCCATGCTTGGCTGGTTCGCCGATGCGCCCGACCCGGACGCCGGCCTGCTGTCCTACCGCCAGGTCAGCGACGCCCTCGGGACGACGCCCTGGTACCTGCGTCTGCTCCGTGACGAGGGGGAGGCGGCCGAGCGGCTGGCCCGGCTGCTGGCCACTAGCCGGTATGCCGCTGACCTGTTCGTCCGGGCGCCTGACGCGGTGCGGATGCTCGGGTCCGACGAGGAGCTGGTGCCCCGGTCGCGAGAGTCTCTGGACCAGGCGTTCCTCGCGGTCGCTCGGCGACGTGAGGACTGGGAGGCGACAGCGGTAGCGGTGCGGTCGCTGCGGCGCTACGAGCTGCTTCGGATCGCCTGCGCCGATCTGCTGCGCAAGGCGACGGCGGTGGGGCTGGCGCTGTCCGACGTCAGCGGCGCGACCGTGTCCGCTGCTCTCGAGATCGCGACCCGCAAGGTCGAGGCGGAGCGACGGGAGCCATTGCGGGTGCGGCTCGCCGTCATCGCGATGGGGCGGCTCGGCGGTCGCGAGCAGGGGTACGGCTCCGACGCCGACGTGCTGTTCGTCCACGAGCCGACCGACGGCACCTCGGAGTCGGAGGCCGCGGCGATCGCCCACGACATCGCCAACGAGCTCCGCAGGTTGCTGGCGCTGCCGGCACCCGACCCGCCGCTCCTGGTCGACGCGGACCTTCGCCCCGAGGGACGGCAGGGCCCGCTGACCCGGTCGCTCGACTCGTACGAGGCCTACTACGCGCGGTGGTCGCACGTCTGGGAGGCACAGGCGCTGCTGCGGGCCGCACCGCTCGCCGGCGACGCCGACCTCACCAGCCGGTTCCTCGCCATGGTGGACCGGATCCGCTATCCATCAGGCGGTCTCGACGACGAGCAGCTCGGGGAGATCCGTCGCATCAAGCGGCGCATCGAGCAGGAGCGGCTGCCGAAGGGCGCCGACCCGTGGCTCGCGCTGAAGATCGGGCGAGGCGGTCTCGCCGACGTGGAGTGGACGGTCCAGCTGCTCCAGCTGCAGCACGGTGCCGCCGTACCGGCTCTGCGCACTTCCATGACGGTGCCGGCGCTGCGCGCCGCTGCGGACGAGGGGCTGCTGGACAGGGAGGACGCGCGGGTCCTCGAGGAGGCCTGGACCCTCACCTCTCGAGTGCGGGACCTGCTGGTGCTGGTCCGCGGCAAGCCGGTCGAGTCGTTGCCGACGAAGGGCCGGGAGCTGGCCGGGGTGGCGCGGGCGCTTGGCTACCCTGCGGATGCCCAGGGGCAGTTCCTGGACCACTACCGGCACCTCGGGCAGCAGGCCCGGGGGGTCGTGGAGAGGGCGTTCTACTCATGACGGTGCCCGGCGAGGTGCGCAATGTCCCGGTGGCGGAGACCCGGTTCCTGGTGCGCGAGCACGGGAGCGGCGACGGCACCCCGGCCGTGCTGCTGCACGGCGTGCCCGAGACGTCGTCGGCCTGGAACGAGATCGCGCCGGGCCTCGCGGACGGTCGCCGCGTCCTCTGCCCCGACCTGCCGGGGCTCGGCGGGTCCGCGTACAGCGGCCCCTTCGACGTGCCGTCCATCACCGCACAGCTGATGGCGCTGCTCGACGCCGAGCTGCCGGGGCAGCGGGTCGACCTCGTCGGCCACGACTGGGGTGGCTCGATCGCGCTGGCCATGGTCGGCGCGCACCCCGACCGGTTCCGGTCACTGGTGGTGGCGAACGCGCCGTTCCGCAAGGTGCCCGCGCTGCGCGCAGCGCACATCCCGTTCTTCGCGCTGCCGATCGCTCCCGAGCTGCTCTTCCGGCTCGGTGGCCCGCGGGTCGTGGACCTGATGCTGACGGCCGCGTGGAAGAGCGACCGCAGCCTCGCGCCGGAGGTCCACGCGGAGTACGTCGCGGCCTACACCGACCCGGGCAAGGTCCAGGCGATGCTGGGCTACTACCGGGGCGTGGCCCGCCCGCGGGCAGCCGCGCTGCTGACCCGCCGCTCCTCCCCGCACCCGCCGAAGACCCGCGCCGAGCGGATGCTGGTGCTCTGGGGTGCCGCCGACCCCGTGCTGCCGGTGTGGGTGGGGGAGTCGGTGCAGAAGGACCTCGGCGCCGACTGCCGCATGATCACCGTGCCGGGTGCCGGGCACTACGTGCTGGAGGAGGCCCCCGAGGTCTGCCTCGAGGCGCTGCAGGAGCTCCTTGCCGAGTGAGAGCGAGCCCTCCCCTTCCGGAAGGCGGATGAGCAGAGCTGAGTGGGTCGCCGGTGCGATCGCGCTCGTCCTCGCCGTGCTCCACCAGGTCCTGCTGCCCAACAGCGGCACCGACCTCGCGGCGCAGCTGGCCCGCGCCTCCTTCGCCCGCGACGCGCCGCTCACACCCGTTGACCTGTCCTGGTACGGCGGTGTGCACCCCTACGGGTACTCGTTGCTGACGCCGTGGCTGATGGCCGGCATCGGCGTCGCGCTGTCCGGCATCGTGGCGGCTGTCCTCGGTGCGGTGCTGCTCGCCCGACTGCTGCGCGGCCTGCAGCACCCCGTGCTCGCGGGCGCAGCGGGCGCGCTCTTCTCCGTCGCCGACGTGGTGAGCGGCCGGACCACCTTCGCCCTCGGCGCCGCGGCGCTGCTGGCCGCGCTGCTGTGCCGCGAGCGCCGTCCCTGGGCGGTCTTCTTCGCCGTGCTCACGGCCCTGCTCAGCCCGGTGGCGGCTGCCTTCCTCGGGTTCTGCGCCGCCGTCCTGGTGCTGCACCGCCGCCCCGGCGGTTGGACGCTCGGCATCGCCACGACGGTCCCCGTCGTACTGCTCGGCGTGCTCTTCCCGAGCGGCGGGGTGCAGCCGTTCAGCGTCGGTTCCGCCGTACCGGCTCTGATCGTGACAGCTGGGCTCGCGCTGCTGACCCGCCACCCGCTCGTGCGCACGGGCGCCGTCCTCTACTTCTTCGCGATCCTGCTCTTCCTCGGGCACGCCGACCCGTTCGGCAGCAACGTGCTGCGGCTCGGAATGCTGATCGCCGCACCGCTGGCGCTGGCCACCACGCACCGCGGCGCGCTGCTGACCGCCGCGCTCGTCGCGGGATGCCTGTACTGGCAGGTCGACCCGTTGCAGGGGGACCTGATGGCCTCGCCCGGCCCAGGGCTGCGCGACGTGACCGCGGAGCTGGTGTCGCTCGACGCCATGCGCGTGGAGGTCGTCGCGCCGCGTGAGCACCGGGAGTCGTGGCGGGTCGCTGAGCGGGTGCCGCTGGCCCGTGGCTGGGGCCGGCAGGTCGACTACCGGGACAACCGGCTGTTCTACACCGGGACGCTGACGGCGGCGAAGTACGTCGACTGGCTGCACGCGCACGGCGTCGACCACGTGGCCCTGCCTCGGCGTGCCACGATCGACTTCGGCGGAACCCGGGAGGCGAAGCTGCTGCGCAAGCCGGTACACGGCCTCACCCGGATCTGGCAGGACCGGGACTGGACCGTCTGGGCCGTCGACGCGCCGACGCCGCTCGCCAGCGCGCCCGCCGGCGTGGTCGCGTCGACCCGGACGGACCTCACGGTGCGTGCGCCCGGGGCTGCGCGGGTGCAGGTGCTGCTGCGCTGGTCGCGCTGGCTCTCGGTCAGCGGACCGGCCTGCATCGCCCGGTCCGGTGACCAGGCGGAGCTGCGTTTCACGGGCCCGGGAGTCGCCGTCATCGGCAGTGGGTTACGACCGCGGGGCCACTGCTGATCTCCAGGTGACTCGGCTACGGTGCGTGAACCCCCCGAGACCGGAGCCAACACTTGCGCGCGCGTGCCCTCCTTCCCCTCCTGCTTGCTGTGCTGAGTGTCCTCGTGGTCCCCGCCACGCCGTCGACTGCGGCCTCCTCGTCGCTCACCGGTCCTGACGTCGCCAAGTACCAGCACCCCAACGGTGCCGCCATCGACTGGAACGCCGTCCGGCGCGACGGTCGGCGGTTCGCGTTCGTCAAGGCCACCCAGTCGACCAACTACACCAACGCCTACTTCGCGTCCGACTGGCACGGCATCGCGGCCGCAGGGCTGTTCCGCGGGGCCTACCACTACGCCAATCCCAGCGGGACCGCCGGTTCCGCGAAGAGCCAGGCCGACTACTTCGCGAGCACCATCGGCAACCAGTCCGGCTCCGGGACGCTTCCGCCTGTCCTCGATCTGGAGGACGCGGGTGGCTTGTCGGTCTCCGCCCTGCGCACCTGGGTGAGCACCTTCCTGACCGAGCTGCGGGCCCGCACCGGGCGCGTGCCGATGCTCTACACCTACCCCAGCTTCTGGCGGAACTCGATGGGCTCCTCGACCGCCTTCACCAGCTACCCGCTCTGGATCGCCAACTACAACGCGACCGCGCCACAGGACATCGGCTGGTCGCGGTACACGTTCTGGCAGTACACCTCGACCGCGACCGTCGGAGGCATCACCGGCAACACCGACCTGAGCACCTTCAGCGGCACGTCGACGGACCTGTCGGCGCTGGCGCTGGCCGGCAGTTGGAAGCCGGCGACGCAGACCGTCTCGGAGCAGCCGGCCGGCAGCACCTCGTCGACCTGCGGCGGGTTCGCGGCGCTGCCGCCACAGCGCGTCCTCGACACCCGCTCGAACGGCTCCGGCCCGGTGGGCGGCTCGGTCACCTTCACGCTGCCGAGCAGCGTGCCGGCTGACGCGGTGGGCGTGCAGCTCGACGTGACCGCCGTCGAGGCGAAGGGAGCGGGCTACCTCCGGGTCGGCCCAACGGGGACCGCACCCACCACCACCGCACTCACCTACGGGGCGGGACGCAGCACTACCGGTCTGGTCACCACCACAGCCGACGGCACCCGGCAGGTCACGGTGACCGTCTACGGCACCGCCGTGGACCTGGTCGTCGATGTGGTCGGCTCCTACGGGCCGACCGGGGGCGCCCAGTGGTACGCCGCCCCACCGGGTCGCGTCGCCGACACCCGCACCGGCCAGGGACTGCCGGCCGGCAAGCTGTCGGGGACGGCTGACCTGAACCTGAGCTCGGTCGTGCCCTCGACGGCGACCGGGTTGGTGCTCGACGTGTCCGCCGTCGCCCCGGGCGGTGCCGGCTTCGTGCGGCTCGCGGCCGCCGGGACGACGCCCACCACCACGGCGCTGAACTACGACGCCGCGGGGTCGACGACCGGGCTCGCGGTCACCTCCACGGGCAACGGCCACGTCACGGTCTCCGTCAACGGTGCGCCCACGCATCTCGTGGTGGATCTGCTCGGCTGGTTCGACACCTCCATCTCAGCCGGCGGCCAGTACTGCCCGCTGACGCCGACCCGCTTCCTCGACACCCGCACCGGCCTCGGGGCCACCGGCCCGGGCACCGGCCCGCTCGGGCTCTCGACGCCGGCGACCGTGCCCAACACGGCGGCCGCGGTCGTGCTGGACGTGTCCGCCGTCAACCCGAGCGGATCCGGCTTCGTGCGGGTCACGACGACCGGTCAGGAGCCGATCACCACAGCGCTCAACACCATCCGGAACCGCAGTGTGACCGGCCTGGTCGTGGTGCCGCTCAACGAAGCCCAGCTGGTGCTGGCCGCCTACCAGGCCAACACCCAGCTGGTGGCCGACGTGGTCGGCTACCTCGGGTCGCCGCCGACCGGCTAGAGCGGTCGCTTGAAGCCGATCAGCTGACTGAACCGTGGTGTGGCGGCGAACTGGGCGAAGGTCCAGACGGCCGGTCGACCGACTTCCTTGGACAGGTGCACGACCTCGTTCTCGCTGCAGACCACGCCGCAGTGCGCGCCGAACGCCTGCTGGCGGTCGTGGAAGAGCACGAGGTCGAGCGGCTGCGGTGACAGCACCACCCGGGTCGATGTCGTGTCACGCCACAGCTCGTCGGACCGGAGCTCTGGGAGCGTGAAGCCGAAGTGCGCCAGCACGGCATAGGCGAACAGGTGGCAGTTCGCGCCCGGACCGATGTCGCCTGGTGGCACGACGCCCGGGTAGCGGGTCCCGTCGTAGGGCACCTCCCAGAACGACTCGGGGAGGTCCTGCAGCAGCGCCGGCAGGGTCTTCATCGGTGGACTGTACTGCCGAACCGGACGACAGCACGACCCCC
>JAOPVZ010000274.1 GCA_025965935.1 Frankiales bacterium
AGCTCCGCGTACGGCATCGGCTCCTGGGCCGACGCCTCGGCGTTCTTGACGGAGTCGATCACGCTGTCGCCTTCAGGCCGCTGCTGACAAGACTGGTGAAGAAGGTGAGGCCGTCGGTGCCGGGGCCGGTGAGGGCCTCGATGGCGTGCTCGGGGTGCGGCATGATCCCGACGACGTTGCCGCGCTCGTTGGTGATGCCGGCGATGTCGCGCATCGAGCCGTTCGGGTTGCCCTGGTAGTAGGCGACGACCTGGCCGTTGGCCTCGAGCGCGTCGAGCGTCGCGGTGTCGGCGACGTAGCAGCCCTCGCCGTTCTTGACCGGGATCGTGATGACCTGCCCGTCGTCGTACCCGCTCGTCCAGGCGGTGCGGTTGCTGGCGATGCGCAACGGCTGGTCGCGGTGGATGAAGTGCAGGTTCTGGTTGCGGGTCAGGGCGCCGGGGAGCAGGTGGCTCTCGCACAGCACCTGGAAGCCGTTGCAGATGCCGAGCACCGGCAGCCCGTTGTGGGCCTGCTCGACGATCGTGTCCATGACCTTCGCGAAGCGGGCGATGGCGCCGCAGCGGAGGTAGTCACCGTAGGAGAAGCCGCCGGGCAGGACGACGGCGTCGACGCCGTGCAGGTCGGGGTCGGCGTGCCAGAGCGGTACCGCCTCGGCGCCGGCCAGTCGGGCGGCGCGCTGGGCGTCACGGTCGTCGAGGCTGCCAGGAAAGGTGACGACACCGATTCTCACTCCCGCAAGCCTACCGGGGAGAGGGGCCCGCCCTTTCGAGCCGCGCGATCGGTGCGTCGGATGCCCAGCTCAGCCGCTTCTCGAGGTGCACGACCGTGCCGTCGGTGGGACGGCTCTGGAACTCGAGGCGGTCTACGAGCGCCCGCATCAGCTGGATCCCACGGCCGTCCTCGGCGGACGCCTCCGCCTCGAGGTGGCCACGCGACGCCCCGTCGAAGTCGGCTCCGCGGTCGATGACCTCGATGATGCAGCAGTCGCCGTCGATGCCCGCGGACACGGTGTAGTCGTCATCGCCGTGCGCGTGGTCGAGGACGTTCGTGCACGCCTCCGTCAGCGCCAGCTCGATGTCGGAGACGGTCTCACCGTCGATCCCGAGGGTGTCCAGCGAGCGCTTGAGGATGCGCCTCGCAAGGGGCACCGACAGGTGGTCGCGGGGCAGCGCGAGTGTCAGCGTCACCTCCATGGCAGACGCTCTACCCCGCAAGATCGCAGGTTTACCCCCGGGCTCCGTGCCTCGGTAGGCTGCCTCCGTGGCCGTGCACAGGATCGTCGTCGACGTCATGCTCAAGCCCGAGATCCTCGACCCGCAGGGGCAGGCGGTCGCCAACGCGCTGCCGAACCTCGGCTACGCGCCGCCGGTCGACCTGCGCATCGGGCGGCACGTGGAGCTCGCGCTCGAGGCGCCGGATGCCGATGCCGCGCTCGAGCAGGCCACGAAGATCGCGGACACGCTGCTCGCCAACCCGGTCATCGAGGACTACGCGGTCCGCCTCGCCTGACCCCTCGCCATGAATGGATACTGCGCGTCTGTTTGAGGGACCAGAACGGATGCGCAGTATCCATTCATGCGGGCGAGGGGTCAGGCGCGCAGGTAGGAGTCGAAGGACGAGCCGGTCAGGCGCTCGTACGCCTCGACGTACTTCGCCCTGGTCTTCGCGACGACCTCGTCCGGCAGCTCCGGGCCGGGCGGCGTCTTGTCCCAGCCGGACGTGGTGAGCCAGTCGCGGACGTACTGCTTGTCGTAGGACGGCTGCGGCCCACCAGGCGACCAGGTCTCCAGCGGCCAGAACCGCGAGGAGTCGGGTGTGAGCACCTCGTCGCCCAGGACGAGCTCACCCGAGCGCAGCCCGAGCTCGACCTTGGTGTCGGCGAGCACGATGCCTGCCTTCTCGGCGATCTCGGTACCGCGGGCGTAGACCCGCAGCGTCACGTCGCGCAGCTCGTCGGCGAGCTCCTTGCCGACCTGCTCGACGACCTCGTCGAACGTCATCGGCAGGTCGTGCTCCCCGACCGGCGCCTTCGAGGTCGGCGTGAAGACCGGCTCGGGCAGCCGCGACCCGTCCACCAGACCGGGCGGCAGCGGCACCCCGCTGACCACGCCGGTGGCCTGGTAGTCCTTGAGCCCGCCGCCGGTGAGGTAGCCACGGGCGACGCACTCGACGGCCACCATCTCGAGCCTGTGCACCAGGACGGCGCGTCCCTGCACCGACGGGTACCCGAGCGCCCGCATGTCGGAGGACACCACGTGGTTCGGGATGACGTCGGCGAGCTGCTCGAACCACCACAGCGACAGCCCGGTCAGCACGGCGCCCTTGTCCGGGATCGCAGTCGGCAAGACCACGTCGTACGCCGACAGGCGGTCGCTCGCGACGAGCAGCAGCTGGTCCTCTCCGACCGCGTAGAGGTCCCGGACCTTGCCGGAGTGGATCAAGGGCAGGTCGACTTCGGTCATCGGGTCAGGCCCTCCGACCCCAGCGCGCCGACCACGAGGGCGCGCAGGAAGGGGATGTACACCCGCCCCATCACGTGAGCGCTGCGAGGCGCTCGAAGACAGGCGCCAGCCGCTCGAGGTACCGCTCCGGCCGGCAGACCTCGTCCAGGCGCGCCTCGTCGAGCTGCTTGCCTGCCTGGGCGGCCTGCTTGGACAGGGTCGCCCGGAACGGCTCGCCGGTCTCCCAGGTCTGCATGGCCGCCGCCTGCACGAACGCGTAGGCGTCCTCCCGCGACAGCCCGCCCTCGACCAGCTCGAGCAGCACGGTGCTGGTGTAGATCAGGCCGCCCGAGCTCTCCAGGTTGTGCCGCATCCGGTCGGTGTCGACGACCAGCCCGGTGACCAGCCGGGTCGTCAGGTGCAGCAGGTAGTCGGTCGCGATCGACGCATCCGGCAGGCAGACCCGCTCGGTGCTCGAGTGCGAGATGTCCCGCTCGTGCCAGAGCGGGATGCCCTCCATCACCGGGACGACGGCCGCGCGCACGATCCGGGCCATGCCGGCGATCCGCTCGCTGGCGATCGGGTTCTTCTTGTGCGGCATCGCCGAGGAGCCCTTCTGCCCCTTGCCGAACGGCTCCCACAGCTCGCGCACCTCGGTGCGCTGCCCGTGCCGCACCTCCAGTGCGAACGCCTCGCAGACCGTCGCCATCACGGCCAGCGCCGAGACCCACTCGCTGATGCCATCGCGGATCACGACCTGCGTGGCCGCGTCGGCCGGCCGCAGCCCCAGCCGGAGCGCGACCTCGGTCTCGACCGCAGGGTCGATGTTGGAGTAGGTGCCGACAGCGCCGGAGATCTTGGCGACGGCCACGGCCTCGCGGGCCCGCCGCAGCCGGTCGCGCGACCGCGCCATCGCGAAGGCCAGGTCGGCCACCCGGTGACCGAAGGTCGTCGGCTCGGCGTGGATGCCGTGGGTGCGCCCGACCTTCACCGAGTTCTTGTGCTCCAGGCCCAGGTCGCGCATCGCGGCGACCAGCCGGTCCGCCTTGTCGAGCAGGATGTCGGTGGCCTCGATCAGCTGGAGGGCCAGCGCGGTGTCGAGCAGGTCGGAGCTCGTCATGCCGAAGTGCACGTACGCCGCCGCCTCGCGCGGCGACGTGTTGTCGGCCCACGCCGACAGGAACGCGATGACGTCGTGCTGGGTCACCGCCTCGATCTCGGCGACCGCCTCCGGAGTCGGCGGCGCTGCCCGCCGTACCGGCTCGACGGAGTCCGCCGGGACCGTGCCTGCCTCGGCGTGGACCTCGAGCACGAGGGTCTCGACCTGGCACCACAGCTCGTACTTGTGGGCCTCGCTCCAGACCCTTCCCATCTCCGGCAGGGTGTAGCGCTCGATCATGCGCGCCAGTCTAGAGGCGCGCCGCCT
>JAOPVZ010000004.1 GCA_025965935.1 Frankiales bacterium
GGACTCGTTGCTGGCGAGGACGTCGTCAAAGGCACCCATGGGCCTACATCTTCGCGGGGAACCGCAGGACGCCCGACGAGGGGGTGGCCACGGCGTCGACGCGCACGTCGTGCGGCTCGCTCGGCAGCGCGTCCACCAGCTCGTGGTCGTGGACCAGCGCGACCGTGAGCCCCTGCGTCCGCGGCAGCGCCCGGTCGTAGCAGCCGCCGCCCTTGCCGAGCCGGACTCCGTGGCGGTCGACCAGCAGCGCGGGCACGAGCACCAGGTCGCAGGTCGCGATCGCGGCGCGCCCGAGCAGTGGCCCGGTGGGCTCCTGCAACCCGCGGCTGGGGTGGAGCGAACCGTCGAAGACCGCCCAGTCGAGGTCCCAGTCGTCCGTGACGACGGGAAGCAGCCACCCGGGCTGGACCGTCACCCGCGGTTCTCCCCCGACAGCGACGTACGCCGCGACGCGCAAGGCGCCGCTGAGCAGCTCCGCGAGCACCTCGTCGAGAACCGGGGGAGCGAGCTCACGACGGCGAGTGTCAGCCGTTTGGCGCAATGCCCGCTTGGTCCCCATCGTGCGAGGATTGCAGGTCGGTCGGGGACGGGAGGAGGTGCGGGTGACGCTTCGGTGGCGACTGACCGCCGCCTTCGTCCTCGTCGTCGCCGTGCCGCTGGTGATCGGCACGGCGATGGTCGCCGGCGCCTTCCCGCGCGAGGTCCAGTCCGCCCAGCGGGACGGGGCGCTGACGTCGAGCCGGCTCGTGGCCCAGGTGCTGCGGGACTACTGCGATCGGGCCCGGGCGACTGCCGAGGCTGCCGGCCGCGCCGCGACGTCGACGACGCCGGCGGGTGCGCGGGCCGCTGTCACCTCGCTCGTGGACCGTGGCCTGGCCGACGGCGTCCAGGTGCTCGACCCGCACGGTCGGGTGGTGGCGGTCTCGGGCTCGGTTCCGACGGCTCCAAGCGACTGCTCGACCGCCACCCACGCCGGTAGGTACGTGTCGGCTGTGCTCCCGCTCACGACGGCGGCCGGGCGCCCCGGGGGCCGCGCCGTCGCGTCGTACCTCGTGACGGGCTCGCTGCTGGACAACGTGCGGGCAGCCGTGCACGACGGTGACGTCGTCCTGGTGGACGCGACCGGGACGGTGGTGACGGGGACGAGCGCGCTGCCACGCGACGTCGTGCGGGCTGCCTTCGACCGCACGACCAAGAACGGTTGGGTGAGCGGGTTCACGCCGCCTGCGACCGGCCAGCCGTTCGGGGTCGTGGTGCTGGTGCACGCGGCCACAGGCCCGGCGGTCCTGCTCGACGCGACTCTCGTGGTGCTCCTCGCCGTTGGCCTCGCGGTGGTCATCGCCGTCCTGTCAGCGCGGGCCACCACCCGGCCCCTGGAGCAGCTCGCGGAGGCAGCCGCACGGATCGCCAGCGGAGACCTGTCGACCGAGATCCAGGTCACCTCCAAGGACGAGGTCGGCCGGCTCGCCGGGGCCTTCAACCGGATGACGGAGGAGCTGCGGAGCTACGTCGGGCAGCTCGAGGCGAGCCGCGACGAGCTGCAGTCCGGACTGGCCCGGCTCGGGGACACGCTGTCGAGCACGCACGACCTCGACCGGATCCTGCACGTCGCCTTGGAGTCGGCCGTCGCGTCGACCCAGGCCACCTCCGGGATGGTCCTTCTCCTCACGCCCTCCCGCGACGAGCTCGTGCTCGCCGCGGCGAAGGGCCTCGAGGACATCCCGATCGACCTCCGGGTCAAGGTGGGCGACGGCGTCACGGGCCGGGTCGCGCGCAGCGGCGACGCGTTCAAGGGCTTCGTCGAGGGCGGCAGCCTCGGCGAGCCCCAGGGCGCCTCCGTCATCGCTGTCCCGCTGAAGTCCAGCGGGACCGTGATCGGTGTGCTCGACCTGTTCGGAGTCAACGACTTCGACGACAACGACCTCGCCATCATCCGCACGTTCGCCACCCAGACCACCGTCGCCGTCGACAACGTGCTGCTGCACGAGGAGGCGCAGCGGCTGTCCATCACCGACGGCCTGACCGGCCTGTGGAACTACCGCTACTTCACGATGACGATCGCCAAGGAGATCGAGCGCGCAGCCCGGTTCTCCCGTCCCCTCGCCCTGCTGATGCTGGACCTCGACCACTTCAAGGGCGTCAACGACAGCTTCGGCCACCAGCGGGGTGACGCCGTGCTCATCGAGCTGGCAGCGCGGCTCCGCAGCGAGGTCCGTGACGTCGACATCGTCGCCCGGTACGGCGGCGAGGAGATCGTGATCGTGCTGCCGGAGACCGACGCTGATGGCGCCGCCCAGCTCGCCGAGCGCATCTGCGCGATGGTCCGCCGCAAGCCGTTCGGCGAGCCGGGCGTGCCGCCGGTGCGCATCACGGTCAGCGTTGGGGGTGCGGTGTTCCCGCGCCACGGCCTGGCGGCGAGCACCCTGCTGGCCAGGGCTGACCAGGCGCTGTACGAGGCGAAGCACGCCGGCCGGGACACCTGGCGGATCGCGACCGAGTCCAGCCTGCCCCACTAGGTTGTCGGGCATGTCGATCCGCAAGGCCGTGATCCCTGCGGCAGGGCTGGGCACCCGGTTCCTGCCGGCCACGAAGGCCGTCCCCAAGGAGATGCTGCCGGTCGTCGACACCCCCGTGATCCAGTTCGTGGTCGAGGAGGCGGTCGCGGCCGGTCTGGACGACGTGCTCATGATCACCGGGCGCAGCAAGCGGGCTCTGGAGGACCACTTCGACCGGGTGGTCGAGCTGGAGATGGCACTCGAGGCCAAGGGTGACACCGCGAAGCTCGCCGCCGTCCAGCAGTCGACCCACCTGGCGGGCGTGCACTACGTGCGACAGGGCGATCCGAAGGGACTCGGGCACGCGATCCTCGTCGCCGCCGAGCACGTCGGGAACGAGCCGTTCGCGGTGCTGCTGGGTGATGACCTCATCGACCCCCGCGACCCCCTGCTCGCGCACATGATCAAGGTGCAGGAGCGGGAGGGCGGCTCGGTGGTCGCACTCATGGAGGTGCCGCACGACCAGATCTCGCTCTACGGCTGCGCGGACGTCTCGGGCGAGGGTGATGTCGTGAAGATCAACGCTCTCGTCGAGAAACCGCCCGTCGACGAGGCACCCAGCGACCTCGCCATCATCGGCCGCTACGTCCTCTCGCCGACGGTCTTCGCGGTGCTGCGCGAGACTGCGCCAGGTCGCGGCGGCGAGATCCAGCTAACCGACGCGCTGCAGACGCTCATCGCGATGGAACCCGTGCACGGCGTGGTGTTCCGCGGCCGCCGATACGACACCGGTGACCGCCTCGACTACCTCAAGACCGTCGTGCGACTGGCCAGCGAACGCGAGGACCTCGGGCCTGACCTGCTGGCCTGGCTGCGCGAGTGGCTGCCCAGCCAGTGAGATCCGTCGACGACCACCTGGCCGAGATCCTCTCCGTCGTGCAGCCGCTCGCGCCGCTCGAGGTCGGGCTGCTCGACGCCCACGGGTGCGTCCTCGCGGAGGACGTCGTCGCGACGGGACCCGTCCCGCCGTACCACGCCGCCGCCGTCGACGGGTATGCCATCCGCACTCCTGACGTCGCGCAGGCGCCGGTCGTCCTGCCGGTCGTCGGTGACGTCGTCGCCGGCACCGCCTCGCCGCTGAGCGTCCAGCCGGGGCTGTCGGTCCGCATCAACGCCGGTGCCCTCCTGCCGCAGGGCGCCGACGCCGTGGTGCCCACCCGTTGGACCGACGGCGGCGTCGCACAGGTGCGGATCGACCGTTGTGTTGAGGCCGGGTACGGCATCAGCGCGGCCGGCGCGGACGTCGCTGCCGGTGAGGTCGTCCTCGCCACCGGCACCCACCTCGGCGCACCGCAGATCGGTCTCGCGGCCGGGGTCGGGCGGGCCCGGCTCGTGGTGCGCCCACGCCCCCGGGTGGTGGTGCTGTCGACCGGCAACGAGCTCGTCGAGCCTGGTACGCCGGTCGGCCCGGGCCAGCATCCCGACGCCAACAGCCTGGCCCTCACCACGGCCTGCCTGGAGGCCGGCGCCATCGCCTACCGCGTCGGCATCATCCGTGACGACACCCGCTCGTTGCACGACACCCTCGAGGACCAGCTGGTGCGCGCCGACCTGCTGGTGCTGAGCGCAGGGGTGTCGGCGGCGTCCTACGACGCCGTCCGCGAGGTGCTTGCCCGGCTGGGCAACGTCGCCTTCCAGGACGTCGCGATGGCGCCCGGCACGATGCACGGCTTCGGGACCATCGGCCCCGACTCGACGCCCGTCTTCGGACTGCCCGGCGACGCCGTCGGCGCGCAGGTCTCCTTCGAGGCGTTCGTCCGGCCGGCGCTGCGCCGGATGCTCGGCGTGCCGCACCTGACCCGCCCTGTCGTGTCGGCCCGGACCGCGGCCGAGCTGACCTCCCCGGCCGGCCGGCGGTCCTTCGTACGGGCCTGGCTCGAGGTCAAGGACGGTGCCTACGTCGTGACGCCGGTGCCGTCCGCCAGCATTGTGGCCGGGTTGTCACGTGCCAACGCTCTTGCCGTCGTGCCGGAGTCGGTGGAGGTGGTGACGGCCGGCAGTGCCGTACAAGTCGTCATGCTCGAGCGTCGCGGGCTGTAGCCGTGGCAAGTCCCGGCTGGCCAACCGCCCTCGTCGAGGGCGACGTCGGGTTGCGGCCGTTCCGGCTTCGGGACGCGCAGGCCTGGTCGGAGTCGCGGATCCGCAACGAGGAGTGGCTCGCGCCGTGGGAGGGGCGGCAGCCGTCGCTGCCGCCGGCGACGTGGGCGGAGCGGCACAGCCCTGGCGCCTTCGCGGCGATGCTGCGCAGCATGCGGCGGGAGGCGCGCGCCGGCAGGAGCCTGCCGTTCGCCGTCCTGCACCGCGGCTCGCTCGTCGGGCAGATCACCGTCTCGGGGGTGGTGCGTGGGGCTTTCCAGTCCGCCAGTGTTGGCTACTGGGTCGACCGGGCGGTTGCCGGTCGGGGGGTGATCCCGACCGCTCTGGCGATGGTGGTCGACCACTGCTTCACGACGGTCGGCCTGCACCGCATCGAGGCCAACATCCGCCCGGAGAACGGGCCTTCGCTGCGCGTTGTGCGCAAGCTCGGCTTCCGCGAGGAGGGGCTGCACCCGCGGTTCCTGTTCATCGACGGCGCCTGGTGCGACCACCTCTGCTTCGCCCTCACCACCGAGGACGTCCCTGAAGGACTGCTGAACCGAGCCCGACACACCGGGTGACCTCCACGTATCTACAGGTGAGGTCACTACCGTCAAAAAGCGTGGGCTCCGGACTGATCCTCTTCGCGATCGTCATCGCCTGGCTGATCGTGCTCGTACCCATGGCGTTGCGCAGTCACGACAACTCGACCTACGCCAAGTCGGCGGACCGGTTCAGCCAGGCGATGCGGGTGCTGTCGCGCCGCAGCAGCCGGGACGTGCTGGTGCCGCGACGGCCGTACTCCTCGCTGGTCGTGTCCGAGACCAAGTCCGCGCGACCCGCGCGCATCCCCGAGGAGCGGGTGGCCGTCGAAGAGCCGCTGCCCGAGCCGGAGCCGCTGAGCCCGGCGCAGCGGCGGTCGCGGACCCTCGCGGTGCTGGCCGGTCTGGCGCTGGTCACCCTGGGGCTGGCCCTGGCCGGACTGCGTCTCGCGGTGTTCGCGCAGGTCCTGTGCGACCTGCTCGTCGTCGCCTTCGTGGTCCACTGCCGCCGCCAGGCGATCCTCCGCGCGCAGCGCCGCGCCTCCCGACCGCGGGCCCGAGCCGTAGCACCGGCCCCGGTCCGCAACAACCACCCGCGGGCGGCTGCCGCCCGGATCGCCGGCATCCCCGACCGGATGCCGACGCGGCCGGCGCCGCTGGCAGTGCCGCTGCCCGCTCCTGCTGCCCGCTACGAGGACGTGCCGTCGCCGGCCGCCGCCACGGGCACCGACTCGTGGGACCCGGTGCCGGTGCCGCCGCCGACGTACGTGTCCAAGCCGGTCGCGCCGCGCCGCGAGCCCCGGGTGCTCGACCTGACCAAGCCCGGAGCGTGGACCGCCGCGCTCGAGGGCGACGACCTGGGCCTCGAGATCCTCGACGACGAGCTCGAGCTGGACGACATTCTCGAGCGTCGGCGCGCTGCCGGTGACTGGTAGCCTGCTGAACCACCGCAACACACCGCGGGGCTGTGGCGCAGTCCGGTAGCGCACCTCGTTCGCATCGAGGGGGTCAGGGGTTCGAATCCCCTCAGCTCCACCAGACCGGTCTTACACGAGGCACCGACCCGATCGTCACGATCGGCCAGGGTTCGAGAGACGGTCTCTGATAGCGAAGCCACCGCTGGACGCCTCAACGTAGATCGTTGGGGCGTCTTTGCTTTGCCCTCCGCATAGGCGGCCTGTACGGCCGTGAGTTCGCTGAACGGTGCCTTGAGGGGCGCCTCAACGACCAGGCCGTGGTCCTCGATGTAGAAGCGTTCGAAGAACGTCTCGTTGATCGACCGGCGCGACTCATCGGAAACGCGCTGGTAAAGCCTGCCGGGCTCTGCGCACAGCATGAGAGCTGTCTTGAGCACGTCAGCACCGACTTGAAGCTCAGCCCCAGAGCGAGTCAGGCCCTCCTGTATGCGCGCTCGGTCGGTGGCCA
>JAOPVZ010000069.1 GCA_025965935.1 Frankiales bacterium
GGAGAACCGCTCCTACGACGCGAACCGCGCCCGGGAGCAGCACCCCGGAACCGGTCCTCGGGAGTGGCGGCCGAACCAGCTTCGACCGCTTCCACTGAAGACCGGACCCTCCTCCCGGGCGCGAGCACCAACAACACCCCGCGCGAAGCGCGAGACAAAAAGAGGAGAAGCCCATGACGGGCGAGAGCAACATCTACGGCTCGGAGTTCAGCGAGGCCGTCATCAACAACCCCGGTGGTGCCACCCGCACCATCCGCTTCGAGACCGGTCGGCTGGCCAAGCAGGCCGCCGGCTCCGTCACGATCTACCAGGGCGACACGCTCGTCCTGTCCGCGGCCACCGCCTCCAAGCGGCCCAAGGAGAACCTCGACTTCTTCCCGCTGACGGTGGACGTCGAGGAGCGCATGTACGCCGCGGGCAAGATCCCCGGCTCGTTCTTCCGCCGTGAGGGTCGGCCGTCCGAGGACGCGATCCTCACCTGCCGCCTCACCGACCGCCCGCTGCGCCCGTCCTTCAAGAAGGGCCTGCGCAACGAGGTCCAGGTCGTCAGCACCGTGCTCGCCCTCGACCCCGACCACCTGTACGACGTCCTGGCGATCAACTCCGCCGCGGCCGCCGTGCTGCTGTCCGGCCTGCCGTTCACCGGCCCGGTCGGCGCCACCCGGGTCGCCTGCATCAACGGCGACTGGGTCGCCTTCCCGACCCACTCCGAGCTGGAGGACGCGACCTTCGACATGGTCGTGGCCGGCCGCATGCTCGACGACGGCGACGTGGCGATCATGATGGTCGAGGCCGAGGCCACCAAGAACGTCTACGAGGTCGTCAACGGCGGCGGCACTGCGCCCACCGAGGACATCGTCGCCGCCGGCCTCGAGGCCGCCAAGCCGGCCATCGCGGCCGTCTGCAAGGCGCAGCTGGAGCTCAAGGCGAAGTCGCCGAAGGAGCCGCTCGAGTTCCCCGTCTTCCTCGACTACGACGACGACGTCCTCAACGCCGTTACCGCGGCTGCCGAGAACGAGCTCGCCGAGATCATGACGATCGCCGGCAAGCAGGAGCGCGAGTCCAAGACCGACGAGCTCAAGGACAAGACCGTCGAGGCGCTGCTCGCGCAGTTCCCCGACCGCGGCTCTGAGGTCAAGGCGGCCTTCAAGTCGCTGACCAAGTCGCTGGTGCGCCGCCGCGTCGTCAAGGACAAGGTCCGCATCGATGGCCGTGGTCTGGAGGACATCCGCCAGCTCGCCGCCGAGGTCGAGGTGCTGCCCCGCGTGCACGGCTCGGCGCTGTTCGAGCGCGGCGAGACCCAGATCATGGGTGTCACCACGCTGAACATGCTGCGCATGGAGCAGATGGTCGACACGCTCAACCCCGAGACCCGCAAGCGCTACATGCACAACTACAACTTCCCGCCGTACTCCACCGGTGAGACCGGTCGCGTCGGTTCGCCGAAGCGCCGCGAGATCGGCCATGGCGCGCTCGCTGAGCGGGCCCTGGTGCCGGTGCTGCCGAGCCGCGAGGACTTCCCCTACGCGATCCGTCAGGTGTCCGAGGCGCTCGGCTCCAACGGCTCGACGTCGATGGGCTCGGTGTGCGCCAGCACGATGTCGCTGCTGAACGCCGGTGTGCCGCTGAAGGCGCCGGTCGCCGGCATCGCGATGGGCCTGATCTTCGAGGGCGGCGAGTACGCGACCCTGACCGACATCCTCGGCGCCGAGGACGCCTTCGGCGACATGGACTTCAAGGTCGCCGGCACGCCGCAGTTCGTCACGGCGCTGCAGCTCGACACCAAGCTCGACGGCATCCCGTCGTCGGTCCTGGCCGCCGCGCTCCAGCAGGCCCGCACCGCCCGACTCGCGATCCTCGAGGTCATGAACGAGGCCATCGACGAGCCCGACGAGATGTCGCCGTACGCGCCTCGCGTGCTCTCGGTGAAGATCCCGGTCGACAAGATCGGTGAGGTCATCGGCCCGAAGGGCAAGATGATCAACCAGATCCAGGCCGACACCGGAGCGGACATCACGGTGGAGGACGACGGCACCATCTACATCGGTGCCACGAGCGGCACGGCCGCCGAGGCTGCCATGGCCGTCATCAACCAGATCGCCAACCCGACGATGCCGAAGGTCGGCGAGCGGTTCCTGGGCACGGTCGTCAAGACCGCCGCCTTCGGTGCCTTCGTCAGCCTCATCCCAGGCAAGGACGGCCTGGTGCACATCAGCAAGCTGGGCAACGGCAAGCGCATCGGCAAGGTCGAGGACGTGGTCAACGTCGGCGACAAGCTGCAGGTCGAGATCACCGAGATCGACCAGCGCGGCAAGATCAGCCTGACCCCGGTGGAGAACGCCGAGGCTCCGGCGCCCGCCGCGGCCGAGTAAGACACCGAGTTGACGACGCAGGCCCCCTTCAGGACGACCGTCCTGCCAGGGGGCCTGCGCGTCGTCACGGAGGCGGTGCCCGGGGTTCGGAGCGCCGCCTTCGGCGTCTGGGTCGGTGTCGGTTCCCGCGACGAGGGGCCGACCGAGCACGGCGCCAGCCACTTCCTCGAGCACCTGCTCTTCAAGGGCACGGCGAAGCGCGACGCCCTCGAGATCTCGTCGGTGATGGACGCGGTCGGCGGGGAGATGAACGCCTTCACCGCGAAGGAGTACACCTGCTACTACGCCCGGGTCCTCGACGAGGACCTGCCGCTCGCGGTCGACGTCGTCACCGACCTGGTGACGAGCGCGCGCGTGGACCCCGCGGACATCGAGTCCGAGCGCGGCGTGATCCTCGAAGAGATCTCGATGCACGACGACGATCCTGGTGACGTCGTGCACGACGCGTTCGCGGAGGCGCTGTTCGGCGAGCACCCCCTCGGCCGCCGCGTCATCGGGTCGGTCGACAGCGTCGAGGCGCTGACGCACGAGGCGATCGCGGGCTACTACCGCGGGCGGTACTCAGCGCCCGACATGGTCGTCAGCGTCGCCGGCAACGTCGACCACGACCGCGTCGTGGCCCTGGCGCAGGAGGCCTTCGGCACCCTGCCCGAGGCGGCGCCCCGTGGGCTGCGCGTGCCCGAGCCGCCCGTCAAGCTGTCCGGTGTCGTCGTCGAGGACCGGCCCACCGAGCAGGCCCACCTGGTCCTGGGCACCCACGCGCTGCCGCGCGACCACGACCTCCGGTGGGCGCTGTCGGTGCTCAGCACCGGCGTCGGCGGCGGCATGTCGAGCCGGCTGTTCCAGGAGGTCCGCGAGAAGCGCGGCCTCGTCTACAGCGTCTACTCCTACGTCAGTGCCCACGCCGACGCCGGCATGTTCGGCGTGTACGCCGGCTGCGCGCCGTCCCGCGTCGACGAGGTGCTCCGCATCGTGCGCGCCGAGCTCGCGCTGGCGACCGAGAAGGGCCTGACGGACGAGGAGGTCGCCCGTGCCAAGGGCGCGATGCGCGGCTCGCTCGTCCTCGGTCTCGAGGACAGCGGCGCCCAGATGAGCCGCATCGGCAAGGCGGCCCTGGTGCACGGGGAGGTGCTCACCGTGGACGAGCTGGTGGCCCGCATCGACGCTGTCACCCCCGACGACGTCCGCGCCGCCGCCGACCTGGTGCTGAACCAGCCGCTCTCGCTCGGCATCATCGGTCCGTTCTCCGACCAGGACTTCGCAGAGGTGCTCTCATGACGTCAGCCCACGACGCAGCTCGCTGCGCCCACACCGCCGGCGGGGCCCCGAGATGAGAGTGGCCGTTCTCGGTGCCCGCGGCCGGATGGGCTCGGAGGTGGTCAAGGCGGTCGCGGCCGCCGAGGACCTCGACCTGGGCCCCTGCCTCGACGTGGACGACACGATCGACCTCACCGGTGTCGACGTGGCCGTCGACTTCACGCACCCGTCCTCGGTGCTGGCCAACCTCAAGGCCTGCATCGACGCCGGGGTGCACGCCGTGGTCGGCACCACCGGCTTCGACGGCGCGCGGCTCGACACCGTGCGCGGCTGGCTCTCGGGCCAGAGCAGCAACGTGCTCATCGCCCCGAACTTCGGAATCGCCGCGGTCCTCATGATGCAGTTCTCCGCGGCCGCCGCGAAGTACTTCGAGAGCGTCGAGATCGTCGAGCTGCACCACACCGGCAAGGTCGACGCGCCGAGCGGTACGGCGAGAAGGACCGCAGAGCTCATCGCCGAGGCCCGCGCCGGCATGCCGCCCATGCCGGACGCCACCAGCGAGCTGCTCGAGGGCGCCCGCGGTGCCATGGTCTCCGGCATCCCGGTGCACGCGCTGCGGCTGCAGGGGCTGGTCGCGCACCAGGAGGTCATCCTCAGCGGCGGCGGTGAGAGCCTCACGATCCGGCACGACTCCTACGACCGCGCCTCGTTCATGCCCGGCGTGCTGCTCGGGGTCCGCGAGGTCGCCAAGCACCCGGGCCTGACCGTCGGCCTGGAGCACCTGCTCGCCCTGTGAAGCACTGGGCGCTGCTGGTCGTCGCCGCGGTCGGCGTCGTCGGTGTCTACCTGTCGGTGCGGGCCGTCGAGCTGATGAGCACGGGCACCGTGACGGGGGTGCTCTTCGGTGTCGGCGTGCTGCTGCTCGTCGTCCTCGGCGGCGTCCTGGTGCTGGGGGAGGTGCGGCTCGCGGCCGCGTCCCAACGACTGGGGGAGCGGTTGTTCGCGGAGGGGTTCGTCGAGGAGGACCTGCCGACGCTGCCGTCCGGCCGGGTGCAGCGGGACGCGGCCGACGCGCTGTTCGAGCAACGCCGCACCGAGGTCGAGACGGCCCCCGATGACTGGCGCTCGTGGTTCAAGCTGGCGACGGCCTACGACGCCGCCCGGGACCCGTCCCGCGGTCGCCGGGCGATGCGCAAGGCCATCGCGCTGGAGCGCGCTAGCCGCTCCTGACGTCAGTGTGCATCCGGCGCTGCGGCACGACCCGCGCGCCGGTGTCCAGGCCGCGCCCGAGACCGTCGAAGGCCCAGCCGGCCGACTCCAGGAAGCCGCTCAGCACGGTGTCGGCCTCGAAGACCCAGGTGATGGCGAGCTCGAAGGCCGACCAGTGCTCGACGGAGGCCTGCAGCAGCCGCGACCCGTGGCCGCGCCGCCCCCACCGCGGCTCCACCATGAGCGCCGTCAGCTCCACGCCCTCGGGAGCGGGCTCGGAGGTCGCGAACCCCACCACCGAGCTGCCGTCGAGCGCGACGAGCACCCGGTGCTCCGAGGAGGGCGGCGCCTCGATCGCGTTGAGCCACACCGCCGCCACCTGCTCGAGCGGCAGGTCCAGGTCGCCCACCACGGCGGCGTAGGCCTGCGACCAGGTCGACTGCTGCACGCGCGCGATGAGCTCGGCGTCGGCCGGCCGGGCCGGCCGCACCGAGACGTCAGCCACGTCGCATCCGGATCTCGCCGACCGGGCCGTCGAGGTCCAGCTCCTGGCGGCCACCGTCGGCTGTGAAGCCCTGCCGGCGGTAGAAGGCCTGCGCCCGCTCGTTGTCCTCCAGCACCCACAGCACGGTGACACCCTCGCAGGCGGCCACCAGCGCCGTACCGACGCCCGTCCGCCAGCACCCCGGGTCGACGTAGAGCGCGTAGAGCTCCATCGCGTCCTCACCGTCGCGGGCCGGCCCGAACACGGCCATCCCGAGGACGCCGACGTCCTCCGCGACGAGGGTGGTCGCCTGGCCCGAGGTGATCATCCTGGCCCGGCGCTCGGCGTCGATGACGAGGCCGTCGAGGAAGGCGTCGCTCACGATCCCGCGGTAGGCCGCCTGCCAGCCGCTGATGCGCACCGTCTCGACGGCCAGGGCATCCGCCGTCGTGGCCGTTCTGACGTGCATGCCTGGCAGGATCGCAGACGTGGAGCGGCTGACGACGAAGCAGGCCCGCCGGGTCGCCCTGGCTGCGCAGGGGTTCAACGACCCGCTGCCGTCGACCGTCACCCGGCGGCACCTGCGCCGCGTGGTCGACCGCACCCAGCTGCTGCAGATCGACAGCGTCAACGTCTTCGCCCGGGCGCACCTCATGCCCGCGTTCGCCCGCCTCGGCCCCTGGCCGGTCGAGCTGCTGGACGACCTGGCCTTCCGGCGGCGCGAGCTGTTCGAGTACTGGGGCCACGAGGCGTCGTACCTCCCGATGGAGCTGCACCCGCTGCTGCGCTGGCGGATGGCGCGAGCCGAGTCGCTGGAGGAGGGCTGGGGCGGACCGCTGCGGGTCTTCAGGGAGCGGCCGGAGTTCGTCGGCTCGCTGCTGCACCGGTTGCACGAGGAGGGGCCGTGCGGCGCGGGCGCGCTGCGCGATGCGCCGCGGGGGGAGGGCGGCTGGTGGGGGTGGGACGACGTGAAGCGCGGTCTGGAGTACCTGTTCTGGTCCGGTCGCGTGACCACGTCCCGCCGCACCAGCGGCTTCGAGCGGTTGTACGACGTGACGGAGCGGGTGATCCCCGCTGCGGTCCTGGCACTGCCGACGCCGAGCCGAGAGGACGCGCAGCGCGAGCTCGTGCGCCGCGCCGCCGTCGCGCATGGCGTCGGTACGGAGAAGGACCTCCGCGACTACTTCCGGCTCAGACCCGACGAGGGCAGGGTCGCCGTCGCGAGCCTCGTCGAGGA
Source organism: Frankiales bacterium (assembly GCA_025965935.1). Classification (GTDB taxonomy): domain Bacteria; phylum Actinomycetota; class Actinomycetes; order Mycobacteriales; family SCTD01; genus RYN-111. Next base: position 6,560 of record JAOPVZ010000069.1, read on the forward strand.
GGGTGTCCTGGAGCGGGTGGAGGTCGAGGGCTGGCGGCAACCGGCGTACCTGCACGTCGACGCGGCCCGGCCCCGCTGGGTCCGGCGGCAGGCGCTGCTGTCGCCGTTCGACCCGCTGGTGTGGGAGCGGTCGCGCACCCAGAGGCTCTGGGGCGTCGACTACCGGATCGAGATCTACGTGCCGGCGCCGAAGCGGGTCTACGGCTACTACTGCCTGCTGTTCCTGCAGGACGAGGCGATCCGCGCCCGGGCCGACCTCAAGGCCGACCGCAAGGCTGGTGTGCTCCGGGTGCTCAGCTCCTGGCGCGAGCGGGAGGCACTGCCCAGCGCCACCGCCGCCGGCCTGGCCGAGGAGCTCCGCCGTGCCGCCGCCTGGCAGGGCCTGTCCGGCGTCGTCGTCGAGGACCGCGGCGACCTGGCCGGCGAGCTGCGCGCCGCGCTCTAGGCTCGGCGCACGACGAGGTCGCCGAGGCCGGTGACGAGCCTGACCTTGAGGTCGCTGCCGCCGGCGGGAGCGCCTTCCTCCATGGGCAGGTCGCAGCGGACGTCGCCGAGTGCGCTCTTCAGGTCCAGCTGGACGCTGGTGCCCTCCACCACGCCGATGCGCGCGTTGCCGGCTCCGGTCTGGAAGTAGACGTTGCCGCTGCTGGCGGCTCCGAGGTCGAGCGCGACGTTGCCGCCCTTGACCATCACGCTGCCGGTCGTCCGGCCGAGCGTCGCCTTGCCGTGGCCGGTCTTGAACATGACGTCCCCCACCCAGTCGGCCGTCAGCTGGCCGTTGCCGGTGGTGAAGCTGACCCGCTGCGGTGATCCACCGACCACGACGTTGGCATCACCGGCCTTGACGTCCACCCCGTCGCGGACCTCCGCGACGTGCACGTCGCCGGAGCCGGTGCGCACCACCAGGTCGGCGAGCTCTCCGGTGCTGTGCAGCCGCACCTCGCCGGACTCCGACGTGAGCTTCGACAGCGGCGGGAGGCTGAGCCGGATGCGGACCTGGACCCCACCGCGCCACTTCCCCTTGCCGGGGACGTCGACGGTCAGGCGGCTGCCCACGCAGTCGATCCGGGCGCTGCGGGCGGCCTCCGCGCTGCGCTCGTCGTGGGGGTCGAGGGCCTCGACGGTGGCGACGGTCGGTCCGGTGCCGGTGGCGTCGACCTCGACGGTGCCGCCGTGGAAGCGGACCCGGACGTCGAGCGGGCCGTGCGTCTCGAAGCTGGTCATGTCAGCGCTCTCTCTGTCGTGGCGGTCTGTCGTGGCGGTCGGTCGTGGCGGTCGGTCGTGGTGGTCCTGTCGTGGCTACGCGCGGCCGTAGCCCTGCAGGCGTCGCGGCCCGCCGGTGCCGAGGAACGGGAAGGCCGGCCTGGGGTCGAGCGCCGCGCTCACGGCGCGCACCAGCCAGCTGTTGACGCTGAGGTTCTCGAGCGCCGCGGCCGCCTCGGCGCGGGTCTTGAGCACCTCCGGGAGCCGAAGCGTGAGGCGGGTCGTGCCGTCCTCGCCCGGCAGCGGGGTCTCCGCGGGCGCTGGCGAGGGAGGCGGTGCATGGGCGGTCGCGACGAGCTCGGGCTCGCGGCCGCGCAGCCGGAGCTCCACGGTGGCGCCGGGGAGCTGGTCGGACAGCTCGTTCGCCGCCTCCGCCAGCAGGTCGAGCAGCACCAGCCGCAAGGCCGGCTCGAGGGCGTCGCCGAGCAGGCTGGCGGCGCGGGCGATCTCGTCGCTCCCGACGGCGGCCGCCGCGGACAGGTCCGCCCGGAGCGCCGCGATGTGCGGGGACAGCTCCATCAGGTGCTCCGGCGTGACGCCGATATGGTGTCGTGCGATGTCGTCATGACGTCACAATGACACCAGTGCGGTGTCACGTCAACCCGGCGCGGCTGCCCGCCCGGCGGGTCCCCGACGGCTACCCTGGGTGCCAGCCGCTCTTCCTCACCCGCGGCCCGCACCAAGTCCCGGAGAACCGCTCGTGGTCGCGCTCGCCCCGCTCAAGGTCCAGGTCATCGGCTACACCCACTTCGAGCCGCCCGCGGACGTGCCGTGGGAGACCGACGTGGACGGCGGCCAGGCGCTCGCCGAGTTCGCCGGCCGGGCCTGCTACCAGAGCTGGGCCAAGCCCAACGCGGCCACCGCCACCAACGAGGGCTACCTGCGGCACATCCTCGAGGTCGGCCACCTGTCGGTGCTCGAGCACGGCAGCGTGTCCTTCTACCTCACCGGGATCAGCCGGTCGCTCACCCACGAGCTCATCCGGCACCGGCACTTCTCCTACAGCCAGCTCTCGCAGCGCTACGTCCCCGAGCGCGACGCGGCCATGGTCGAGCCGGGTGTCATCGCCGAGGACCCGGAGCTGCACGCGCTGTTCGAGGAGGCCTCGGAGGCGTCGCTCACCTCGTACACGAAGCTGCTCGAGGGACTGGAGAAGAAGTTCGCCGACGTGGAGAACGTCACCGCCCGCCGCAAGCAGGCCCGCCAGGCCGCCCGCGCCGTGCTGCCCAACGCGACCGAGACGCGCATCGTCGTCACCGGCAACTACCGCGCGATGCGGCACTTCGTCGCGATGCGCGCGAGCGAGCACGCCGACGTCGAGATCCGCGAGCTCGCCATCGCGATGCTGCGCGAGCTGCAGCGGGTCGCGCCGCACGTGTTCAGCGACTTCACGATCTCGACGTTGTCGGACGGCTCGGAAGTCGCGAGCAGTCCGCTCGTCGCTGAGGGATAATCAGCGCATGACCACCCCGCCGTTCGGCCGCGTCCTCACCGCCATGGTGACCCCGTTCACCCCGGACGGCGACGTCGACTACAAGCGGGCGAGCGAGCTGGCCGAGCGCCTGGTCGACGAGGGCAACGACGGTCTCGTCATCAGCGGTACGACGGGAGAGGCCCCCACCACGCACCGCGCGGAGAAGGCGGACCTGCTGCGCGCCGTGGTGGATGCCGTCGGCGGTCGGGCGCACGTCGTCGCGGGTGTCGGGAGCAACGACACCGTGCACGCGGTCGGGATGGCGCAGGACGCCGAGAAGGCCGGTGCCACAGGCGTTCTCGTCGTGACGCCGTACTACAGCAAGCCCCCGCAAGCCGGTGTCATCGCGCACACCAAGACGGTCGCCGAGGCCACTGACCTGCCGGTGATGCTCTACGACATCCCGGGTCGCGCCGGCATCGCGCTCGCCGAGAGCACCATCGTGGAGCTCGCCGCGCACCCGCAGATCGTCGCGCTCAAGGACGCCAAGCTTGACCTCGAGTCCACCTCGCACGTGCTGCGTGCGACCGACCTGGCCTACTACTCCGGCCAGGACGCGGTCACGCTGCCGCTCATGGCGATCGGCGCCGTCGGCGTCGTGGGGACCTCGACCCACGTGGTCGCGGGGCGGACCAGGCAGATGATCGACGCGTTCCTCGCCGGTGACCTCGCTGCTGCCCGCGAGCTGCACGAGGGGATGCTCCCGATCTACACCGGCATCTTCAGGTCGCAGGGCTGCATCCTCGTGAAGGCGGCGCTGCAGCTGCTCGGCTTCCCGGTGGGCGGCGTCCGGCTGCCCCTGGTCGAGGCGACTGCCGACGAGGTCGCCCAGCTCCGCTCGGACCTGCAGGCAGCAGCCGTCCTGTGAAGCTCGCGAACAGGCTTGCGAGCACGCTTGCGCACAGGGCAGTGGGGCACAGCCTGTGAGCCACCCGCACCCGGAGCTCGGCCCGCCGCCGGTCCTCCCCGCCGGCGGCCTGCGCGTCGTCGCCCTCGGCGGCCTCGGGGAGATCGGCCGCAACATGACGGTCTTCGAGTACGACGAGAAGCTGCTCATCGTCGACTGCGGCGTGCTCTTCCCGGAGACCGAGCAGCCCGGTGTCGACCTGATCCTGCCGGACTTCGGCTACATCCGGGACCGGCTCGACGACGTGGTCGCGGTCGTCCTCACGCACGGCCACGAGGACCACGTCGGCGCCGTCCCGTACCTGCTGCGCGAGCGCCGCGACCTGCCGATCGTCGGCAGCCGCTTCACCCTCGCGCTGCTCAAGGCGAAGCTGCGCGAGCACCGCATCGACCCGGTCGTCGACGAGGTGGTCGAGGGCGACCAGGTGTCGCTCGGGCCGTTCGACCTGGAGTTCTTCGCGGTCAACCACTCGATCCCCGACGCCATGGCCGTCGCCATCCGCACCCCCGCCGGGCTCGTCCTGCACACCGGTGACTTCAAGATGGACCAGCTGCCGCTCGACGGCCGGCTCACAGACCTCGGCGGCTTCGCGCGGCTGGGGCAGGAGGGCGTCGACCTGCTGCTGTCCGACTCGACCAACGCCGAGGTGCCTGGCTTCGTCACACCGGAGCGCGAGATCGGCCCGATCCTCGACGACGTCGTCCGCACTGCCCGGGGCCGGGTCGTGGTCGCCTGCTTCGCCTCGCACGTGCACCGGGTGCAGCAGGTCCTCGACGCCGCCAGCAGACACGGCCGCAAGGTCGCCTTCGTGGGCCGCTCGATGGTGCGCAACATGGGCGTCGCCTCCGACCTGGGCCTGCTCCGCATCCCCGACGGCATCGTCGTCGAGATGAAGGAGGTCGAGCGGCTCGAGCCCTCGAGGGTGCTGCTGGTGTCCACCGGCTCGCAGGGGGAGCCGCTGTCGGCGCTGTCCCGGATGGCCAACCGCAGCCATCACCAGATCCGCATCGACGAGCACGACACCGTCGTGCTCGCGTCGTCGCTGATCCCCGGCAACGAGAACGCCGTCTACCGCGTCATCAACGGGCTGTCCCGCTGGGGCGCGCGGGTCGTGCACAAGGGCGTCGCCAAGGTGCACGTCAGCGGGCACGCGCCGGCCGGCGAGCTTCTGTACCTCCTCAACGCCGTCAAGCCCTCCAACCTGATGCCGATCCACGGCGAGTGGCGGCACCTGCGCGCGCACGCCGAGCTCGGCCGGCTGACCGGCGTGGACAACGTCGTGCTCGCCGAGGACGGTGTGGTCGTCGACCTGGTCGACGGCCGGGCGTCGATCGTCGGCAGCGTCCCCTGCGGCTACGTGTACGTCGACGGGCTCGAGGTCGGTGACGTGGGCGAGTCGACGCTGCGCGACCGCCGGATCCTCGGCGAGGAGGGGTTCATCTCCCTCACGCTGGCGGTCGACTCGGTCACCGGCAAGATCACGGGTGCGCCGCAGATCGGTGCCCGCGGCTTCACCGAGGACCCGAAGGCGTTCGACGACGTGCTGCCGCTGCTCGAGGCGGAGCTGGACCGGGCGGCCGCCGAGGGCGTCTCCGACGCCTACCAGCTCGGCCAGCAGTGCCGCCGGATCCTCGGCCGGTGGGTGAGCGACACCTACCGCCGCCGCCCGATGATCATCCCCGTCGTCCTCGAGGTCTGACCCCCCGCCCCCCTGCGGTGATCAACAGGGGAACCCTGGTTCGACTCGCCGGCGTGTCGCCCGCGCAAGTGCCTGTTGATCACGAGGGGCGGGGCGCGGGCGGGTCGGGTGCGGCGTGTCGCGCTTGGGGCGGGTGTGACAGGTGGTACTTCACCGGTAGCGTCCGATCATGGCCA
>JAOPVZ010000080.1 GCA_025965935.1 Frankiales bacterium
ACGTAGTCGACGAGGAGGGCGGCGGCCGCGGTCAGAGCCGCTCGCTGACCCAGGTTCTCCTTGCTCACCACGTACGCCCCACCGCCGTTGGGGTAGGCGAAGCAGGTCTGCCGGTACGACGCCACGACGATCGCCAGCAGCAGCGCGACCGCGACCGCGATGGGGGCGGCCAGGCCGAGGAACGACGCCGCTCCCGCCGTACCCAGGACGAGGACGATCTGCTCGGTCGCGTAGGCGACCGAGGAGATCGGGTCGGAGCAGAAGACCGGGAGCGCGATCTTCTTCGGGAGCAGCGTCTCTCCCAGTCGGTTGGTCGCGATCGCCCGTCCGATGAACAGCCGCTTGAGCAGCTCGGTCGTGCCTGACATCAGTGCCCTCTCATGATGCGGTCGCTCAGGGCGACCGTGGAAACGTCGACGTCCTGCACGACAAGCGTCGCGAGGGCGTAGTCACCGGCGGCCTCGGCGACCCAGCAGCTGCCGCCCAGCCAGTGCAACGCAGAGTCGACGCTGCTCCGGAAGCGCAGGGTGCCGGAGCTGAACCGGATCCGGGCTGACTCCGGCAGCGCGTCGCAACCCCAGGCGAGCGCCCAGGTGAGCGACGTCCAGCGGCCGGTGCGGGTGGACAGCGCGATGCCTGCAGCCGTGCGATGCGAGGGCTGCAGCGGGACGAGCAGCTGCTGCCGTGGGTCGAGCAGGCTGGCCACCGACAGCAAGCGCGCGGCGCGCGAGGTGCACAGCGCCACGCTCATGCAGCTCTGTGGGAGCAGCAGTTGCGCCGTCACCCGGACCTCGCTCATGACCGGCCCTCCGTGTCTTCGGGAAGCACGGGCTCAGCCTCGTGGTCTCGCCGGGGTCCAGACGCCGCCTTGACGCGATCTTGATGCGCAGCGGGCGGTCTTGACGCGGTCTTGACGGTGAGCACATCCGGCCCTGCGGTTTTGCCGTGACTTCCTCGGGCACCGATCGGGTGTGACCGACCTCTGGCCCGCTGAGCTCTGGGTCGTCCGGCACGGGGAGAGCGCCGGCAACGTGGCCCGTGACAGGGCCGAGTCGGAGGGGCTGGAGCGGATCGCCCTGGAGAGCCGCGACGTCGACGTACCGCTGTCGGAGCGCGGTCACCGGCAGGCCCGCGCCCTCGGCGTCCGGCTCGGCGAGCTGTCACCCGACGTCGTGTGGACGTCGCCGTACCTACGGGCCAGGCAGACGGCCTCCGAGGCGCTGGCCGCCATCGGCTCCGACGTCCCGGTCGTCGTCGACGAGCGGCTTCGGGAGCGCGAGTTCGGCGTCCTGGACGGGCTCACCAGACGGGGCATCACCACGTTGTGGCCGCAGGAGGCGGAGCGCCGGCGCGCGGTCGGGAAGTTCTACCACCGGCCGCCTGGCGGTGAGTCGTGGACCGACGCGCTGCTCCGGGTGCGGTCCGTGCTCGGTGACCTGCGGACCGACTGCGTCGACAAGCGGGTCGTCGTCGTCGCGCACCAGGTCGTCGTCCTGCTGATCCGGTACGTGCTCGAGGGGATGACCGAGGCCGAGGTGCTCGACGTGGACCGCCAGGCTGACGTGCTCAACTGCTCGGTGACGTCCTTCGTCAGGCAGGACGGCATCCTGCGGCTGGCGGAGTTCAACGACGTCCGGCACCTCCGCGAGCAGGACGAGCCCGTGACCGCCGAGCCGGACCTCGCGCGTGCGCCCCGCTGAGCGCGTCACGCCCGAGCTCCTGCGGGCGTGGCCGCTGCCCGAGCCCGACGACGACGGTGACAAGTCCACGCGCGGCACGGTGCACGTGCTCGGCGGCGCCGTCTCCACACCCGGTGCCGTCCTGCTCGCCGGTGTCGCGGCGCTGCGGGCGGGCGCGGGCAAGCTCATGATCACGACCGTGGCGCAGACCGCGGTGGGGGTAGCGGTCGCGGTGCCCGAGGCGAAGGTGGAAGGCGTCGCCTCCGATGGCGACGGTTCGCTGTCCGCGTGCCAGGTCGACGGTGGAGCGGACGCCTTCGTGGTCGGCCCGGGCATCCTTGCCCCCGGCAGCCTTGTCGAGTGCGTCCTCCCGGCCTGCGGCAGTGCGGGCCTCGTCATCGACGCGGTCGCGCTGCACGACCTCCCGGACCGGCTGCCCGCACGGACCGTGCTGACGCCCAACGTCAAGGAGCTCGTGTCCCTCGCCGACCGGGAGGGTGAGCCCGACGACCTCGCCGTCGAGGTGGCCGCCGCGCGCGGTGCCGTGGTCGTCACGCGTGGCTGGGTCGCAGCTCCCGACGGTGCCCTGTGGCGCGACGAGGCGGGGTCCATCACGCTGGCGACCTCCGGCTCAGGTGACGTCCTCGCCGGCATCATCGGCGGGCTGCTGGCGCGTGGGGCGGAGCCGGCTCAAGCGGGCTGCTGGGGGCAGTACCTCCACGGCCGTGCGGGCGCCCGGCGCGCCGAGGGGCGGTTGGGGCTGCTCGCCCGCGAGCTCCTGGACGAGGTGCCGCTCGTCCTGGCCGACCTCACCTGACGTCGCGGCGCCGGGGATGACCGGCTGACCGCGCGCAGGCGAGTGCCTCCCGCAGCCACGGCGTGTACGCGCCGGGACGGGCCGCCAGGTCGGCCTCGAGCTCGGCCACGGTCGTGAAGCGGGTTGCAGCCACTTCGTCCGGGTCCAGCCTGGGCACCGTGCCGCTCGGCACGTACCCGACCAGCACCGTGTCGCGCTCGTGCTCGACGAGACCGGTGCCGTCGTCCTGGGCCCGGTAGGTGAACTGGCCGACCACCTCGAGGTCGACCTGCAGCCCGACCTCGGCGGCGGTCCGGTCCCGGGCGTCGGCGCGGACGTCGCCATGCGGGTGGCTGCAGCACGTGTTCGACCACAGGCCACCGAAGTGGTACTTCGACGGCGCCCGCTGCTGCAGCAGCAACCGCGCTTCGTCGTCGAAGACGAGCACCGAGAACGCCTCGTGGAGGTGTCCGGGCGCCTGGTGCGCGGCGAGCTTGTCCATGGTGCCCAGCCGCCGACCCTGCGCGTCGAGCAGCGTGACGGTGTCGGGCGGCACGGTCTCTCCCCTCGGCCGGTCGTGGGTGGGCGACCCCCCTTCCGGGTCGCGCGCGAAGGCGTGGGGAGGTGCTTGCAGGGTACGGCGGAACAGGTGATCGACGCGGTGGTGATCGGCTCCGGTCCCAACGGCCTGGTCGCGGCGAACCTGCTCGCCGATGCCGGGTGGGACGTCGTCGTGCTGGAGGCCCAGGACGCGCCGGGCGGCGCGGTCAAGAGCGCGGAGGTCGCCGCCCCTGGCTACCTGAGCGATCTGTTCAGCAGCTTCTACCCCCTTGCCGTCGGCTCGCCGGTGATCGGCGATCTCCGGCTCGAGGAGCACGGCTTGCGGTGGCGGCACGCACCGAAGGTGCTTGCGCACCCCCTGATGGACGGGCGTACGGCGGTGCTGAGCCGTGACGTGTCGACGACCGTCAGATCCCTGGCCGCGTTCGACGAGCGCGACGGTGCGGTCTGGGAGGAGCTCTTCGCCGAGTGGCAGCGGCTGCAGCCGCACCTGGTCAACGCGCTCATGACGCCCTTCCCGCCGCTCCGCTCCGGCGCCGGCCTGTTGCGAGCCCTTGGGGCGCAGGACCTGCTGAGGTTCGCGCGGTTCGCCACCCTGTCGGTCCGCCGGTTCTCGCAGGAGCGCTTCCACGGCGAGGGCGCCGGGCTGCTGCTGGCCGGCAACGCCTTGCACACCGATCTCGGTCCGGAGTCGGCCGGGAGCGCGGTGTTCGGCTGGCTGCTGGCCATGCTGGGTCAGGACGTCGGCTTCCCGGTGCCCGAGGGCGGGGCCGGCCGGCTGGCGGAGGCACTGGTCGCGCGGCTGCGCGCGGCCGGCGGGCAGCTGGTGTGCGGGACGCCGGTGACGCGGGTGCAGGTCCGGGACGGCTGCGCCACCGGGGTGGAGCTGGCCGACGGCACCTCGGTCACGGCCCGCTGCGTGCTCGCGGACGTCGGCGCCCCGGCTCTCTACCGGGAGCTGCTCGACGACATGCCGGCACGGCTCGCCGCCGACCTCGACCGGTTCGACTGGGACGACGGCACAGTCAAGATCGACTGGGCGCTGTCGGGACCGGTGCCGTGGACAGACCCGCAGGTCGCCGGCGCGGGCACCGTGCACCTGGCGGGGAACCTCGACGACATCAGCCGCTTCAGCCACCAGCTCGAGCTCGGCCAGGTGCCCGACGAGCCGTTCGTGCTGTTCGGCCAGATGACCACCGCCGACCCGACCCGGTCACCCGCGGGCACCGAGGTGGCCTGGGCCTACACCCACGTGCCGCACCACCCGCCGGGCGGCAGCTGGTCCGACCCGGGGCAGCGGCAGGCGCTGCTCGACAAGGTGGAGCGGCGCGTCGAGCAGTTCGCGCCCGGCTTCCGGGACCTGGTCGTCGGCCGGCACGTGATGTTCCCTGGGGAGCTCGAGGCCGCCGACGCGAACCTGGTGTCCGGCGCGCTGAACGGCGGGACGAGCGGCCTGCACCAGCAGCTGGTGTTCCGGCCGACACCGGCGCTCGGCCGTCCGGAGACCTTCGTGCGTGGGCTCTACCTGGCCTCCGCGTCGGCGCACCCGGGTGGCGGCGTCCACGGCGCCTGCGGCGCCAATGCCGCCAAGGCGGCGCTGCGCGCGAGGACGACAGGAAGGGTCGCGCTGGCCCTCACACGGTCGCTGGTCGGCGGCGCGCCTGCTTCTCGAGGCGTCTTAGCGTCTCGACGTTCCGAGCCTTGATGGCGGCGTCGAACAGCGGGTTGTGCAGCGTCCTGAGCAGGCCCTTCTCGGCGTACTCGTCGATGACGACCGTCGCGCCTCCGGGGTCGTCCTCGACCCGGATCACGATCATCAGGGTGCCCATCGGCCACACCTGCGCCTCGAGCTCCAGGCAGCCGGCCGGGTCGAACGCCCGCGACCAGGTCACGTCGTCCTTGCGGAACGGGGCGTAGCCGACCGTGTAGTGGATCGCGGTCCCGGGCGCAGGCCACTGGGGCGACACCTCCCGGACCTTGCGGGTGCCGACCACCCAGTCCCCGTAGCTGCGGCCGTCGCACAGCGTCGCCAGTACCTGGGAGGGAGCCACACCTGCCATGTGCCTGCTGTTCACCGCCATCGCGCACCTCATCGCCGGCTCGTGCCTAGGCGACTTCCCACTGAGCCCGGACCGAACCCGGGCGGCGCGCCGTCAGTTGGAGAGCGCCCCGTCGGGCAGTGCGGGCGCGTCCAGCGCCGCCGGCTGGATGTCGCTACGGGTCACCGTGACGACCGCGACGAGCACCACGATCAGCCCGAGCGCGACCAGGCTGACCAGCCCGTCGCCGTACCCGAGTCCGCCCCCGATGCTGTGGTCCTTGCCGAGCCAGTCGGCGAAGGAGGCGCCGAGCGGTCGCGTCAGCACGTAGGCGGGCCAGAAGGCGGCGGTGCCGTTGAGGCCGGCTCGCCAGGCCACGAGCGGCACCGCGATCGCGGCGAGGAACAGCCACCCGGAGGGCAGGAAGCCCAAGTGCAGCGCGAGTGCGGTCAGGTCCCCGGCCGCGGTGCCCAGCGCGAAGCTCAGCAGGACCGTCGTCCAGTACAGCCGCTCCCGGCGCCGGGTGCGGATGCTGTGGATCGAGAGCGTGCCCTCGGTCCGGTACCAGTAGCTCAGCACCGCCCCGGTGGCGGCGGCGTAGAGGCACGTGGTCACCGCGTACGGCAGCGCGAGGACGACGTGCACGACGTCGGCAGCGATGGTCCCGAACACGGCCACCATCACGACCGCGAACCAGTACGTCGGCGCGTGGTAGCCGCGACGTCGCAGCTGAAGCCGCAGCGCGAGCACCAGGCCACCGACGCCGACGATTCCGCCGAGCACGAGGTTGGTCTCGCCGAGGTAGTCGGAGGTGGCCTCGCCCATCCCCGTCGTGAGGATCTTGATCAGCCAGAACAGCGCGGTGATCTCCGGCACCTTCGCGGCCAGCGGCTCAGGAGCGGTACGACGCATGCCGCACCCTGCACGAGAGGTCCTGACAACGGCCTGCCGGCTCAGTTTCCCCTCAGTGCGAGGCGTGCAGCAGCGGGCGCAGCGGCCCGTGGCTCAACCTGCCGAGCAGGGCAGCGACCGGTCCGGCAGCGAGCTGCACGAGTGCCACCACCAGCCCGCCGAACGCCAGACCGGCGAGGACGTCCACCGGGTAGTGCGCCCCGACGTAGACGCGGTCGGCCGCCATGAGGATGGCGAGACCCGCCGCCACCAGCCCGAGCCGGCGGTGGACGAGCAGCAGGCCGACGGCGACCGCCCCCGCCATCGTCGCGTGGTCCGACGGGAAGGACGGGTCCGTGCTCCGGTGCACGAGCACCAGGGCGTGCGGCAGGCGGGTGTAGGGGCGCGGCTCGGCGACCGCGCGAACGATCGGCTGGGCGAGGGCGAGCGCCAGCAGTGTCCCAGCACCCACGAGGAGCGCCCGGGCGAGCGCCGTCGTGCCTCGGCGCCGGCCCAGCAGGACGGCGACGACGATCAGCAGGCCGAACAGCACGACCCCGTCATTGGCGTAGAGCCGGGCGATCGGGTGGAGCCAGGACGTGTGCCTGGCGAAGTCGTTGACCACCTGGAAGTCGTGCAAGTCCCCGCTCATGCTCTCCAGGCTCGGGGTGGCTTGCTGTGCGTCACCTGAGCCCTTGGCCGGGTTGCAGGCGAGATTGGCAGCGTGACCTACGGGTACGCGATGCGTGAGATGTTGCCTGCCCCTGGAGGAAGCATGACCCGAACCGCGTTGGCAGAGGCCTCCATCGGCGAGCTGGTCGCCCGTGTCACGGAGGAGACCAGCACGCTGGTGCGCGACGAGCTGCGGCTCGCGCAGCTCGAGATGGCGAAGAAGGGCAAGTACGCCGGACTGGGCGCGGGTCTGCTCGGAGGCGGCGCGCTGTTCGCCGTCCTCGGCGTCGGGACGCTCGTGGCCGCCGCCGTCCTCGGGCTCTCGGAGGCGCTGTCCGGCTGGCTGTCCGCACTGATCGTGGCCGGCGCGCTGTTCGTCATCGCCGGCATCGCCGCGCTGATCGGCAAGAAGGAGATCTCCGGCGCCGTCCCGCCGGTGCCTGAGGAGGCGCTCCAGGGCGTCAAGCTCGACCTCGCGGCGCTGAAGCGATGACCACCGCCAGGAGCCAGAACGGCAACGTGACGGAGCTGCGCGAGGACATCGCCCAGCACCGCCGGGAGCTGGCCGACACCGTCGACGCCCTCGCCCAGAAGCTGGACGTGAAGGCGAGGCTGAAGGCACAGGTAACGGCCAAGGCGGTGGCGTGGAAGCCGTTCGCAGCACCGGCGGCCGCAGCCGTCGCCGGCGTGACGGTCCTTCTCGTGGTGGTCCGGAGGAGGCGGTCGTGAAGCTCGTCTACAAGCCGTTCGGGCTGCTGATCGGCCTGCTCGCCGGCGTGCTGGCCAACATGCTGTTCCGCAAGCTGTGGGCCGTCGCGTCGCGAAGGGACGAGGTGCCCGGTGCGACGCAGAAGAGCGCGAGCTGGGGCGAGGTGGCTGCCTCGGCGGCCCTGCAGGGCGCTGTCATGAAGGGGACCCGGGCCCTCGTCGGTCGCGCCGGTGCCCGCGGCTTCGAGAAGGCCACCGGTACCTGGCCCGGCGAGGCCTGACCCTCGTACCGACGAAGTGCGTTCGACCGTGTCAGAGCGCGGTTGCTCTCACATCGATGGCGAGGCCAGCGGGGTGGGGTGCCGGGTGCGCTGGCTAGGAAACGGCCCGCTCGAGCTGGGCCTTGGTCATCTTCGAGCGGCCCTTGACGTTCTTGCGCTGCGCCTCGGCGTACAGCTGGTCCCGGGTGCGCCCACCCGGCCCGGAGTGCGACCGCAGGCCGCCACGACGACCACTGCTGATGTCCTTGGTCGAGGTGCGACTGGCTTGCTTGGCCTCGCCGGCCCGGGCCCGCTCCTTGTTGACGGTGCGCGCGGCGATCTCCTCCGCCACGTCCTCGGGGCGACCGCGCTCCTCGAGCCCGTCCTTGATGTGCTCGTACTGCCGCTCGCGCTTGTTGCTCCAGCCTGCCTGAGGCACATCAGATCCTCTCGTCCGGCCCCTCACCAGACCGTCACCGCTGGGCGCGCCGTCAAACCTTGGCGGGGTGCCAGTCGAAGCAGACGACGACGGCATCGTCCCCAGGCCCGTCATCCGGCCAGGCGGTGCGCAGCTTCCGCAAGACGAAGCGGCAGACCTCGGCCGGTGCGAGCAACCGGGCGTCGCGCAGCGTCTGCTCCATGCCCGTCGTCCCGAACTGCGCTCCGTCGAGGACCACGCCGTGCACGCCGTCGCTCACCACCAGGACGCGGTCGCCCGGTCGGATGTCGACAGGCTGCTCGACGTACAGGGTCTCCTCGAACATGCCCAACGGGAGCTGGGGGTCCAGCTCCACGCGCTCGACCCGCCCCTCCCGCTGCCGGTACAGCAGCGGTGATCCCGCGTCGACCACGCGGACCTCACCGGAGACGGTGTCGAGCTGGATCAGCAGGGCGGAGGTAAAGGCGTCACCGCCGTACTGCGCGTAGACCGCCTGGTCGGCGAGCGCGGCCTGGTCCGCGAGCGAGGCCCCGGTGAAGCGGGCGTTCCGCAGCGCGCCGAGTGCGAGGGCCGCCGCGAGGGCGGCCGGGACACCGCGGCCGGTGCCGTCGAGCACGGCGACGTCGAGCAAGGTCTCGTCGCGCGACCAGTCGTAGCAGTCACCGGCCACCGAGTACGCCGGCTCGAGCAGCGCCCCGAGCGTGACGTCGTCGTCGGCGTAGGACTGTCCCGGCAGGAGCGCCCACTGGAGCTCGGCGGCCACCGTCATCGGCTGCCGCCGGCGGGTGGTCTCGTACACGCTCGTCGCCGTGCCGATGGACGAGATCGCTTGCGCGAGCAGCGCGCTCGCCGCAGCCAGGTCCGTGGTGTCCGCGTCAGCCGTGGCGACGGTCAGCACGCCGACCCGGTTGCCTCGGGTCGTGACCGGGACGGCACTGCGCCGACCCTCGACGATGTTGACCTGGCCGGCGAAGCAGCGACCGATCCACGAGTCGTCGACGAGCGCTTCCTCGCCGGTGAGCAGGGACACCATCCGGGTCTGCCTGTGGTCCGCCAGCCAGAGGTCCACGGGCGCGCCCAGGTCGCGGGTGAGCTGCGCAACCAGGTCGGCGGCGACCCGGTGCCCTGGGCTGGCTTCGAGCAGGCGCGCGACCCCGTTGACCAGGCGCGTCATCGAGCTCCTCCTTCGGTTGAAGGCGTGGGGCCTGGCCGAGACTTGACCGGTCCTGACACACTGATTGCCTGATGGCTGCTCCTCGACACCTCGGCCCCGAGCCGGATGACTTCGCCGCCGCGGTGGACGATGCCCTCCGGCCGGTCCTGCTGCTGGCCGCGCGGGCCAGCGCGAAGGCCACTCAGCGGGTCTCGACGTCGCAGTTGCAGGCGCTGCTGGTGCTTCAGGAGCGCGGCCCGATGAACCTGACGTCGCTGGCGCAGGAGCTGGGCGCGATCCCGTCGTCGGCGACCCGGCTGTGCGACCGGCTGGTGGCCGCCGACCTCATCACCCGCGAGACCGGGGCTGCCGATCGCCGGGAGGTGTTCCTGCAGCTCACGACCAGTGGCCGCCGCATCGTGCGCCAGGTCCGCGAGCTGCGCCGCGAGGGGCTGCGCGAGGCACTCGAGCACAGCACCTCGCGTGAGCGCCGCGAGCTGCTCAGCGGCCTGCGAGCGCTGGCCCTGCGGTTGAGCGCGACCGAGGCTGACGCCCGCGGCACCGCAACCGGTTACTTGCCTTAGAGCAATCATGGGACGGCCACCCTAGCGGGTTGTCGATCATGAGCCCAGGATGGCGAGCGTGAACAGGCACGCGTCATACAGGGCATGCGCCCCGACGGTACGCAGGAGTCGGCGCCGGCGCTGGAACGAGCGCGTCAGCAGGTAGCCGATAGGGATGGTGAACAGGAACCCGATCCCGTAGTAGGCGTGATAGCTCGTGCGGATCGCGAGGCTCAGCCAGAGCGCCTTGCGCGGTGTCCACCCCAGCTGTCCCAGCCGGGTCAGGAGGTAGGCGCTCATCATCGACTCCTCGACGAAGGCGGTGACCACCGACACGACGTAGCCCTGGAGGAGGAAGACCGCCGCGTAGTGCTTGTTGTTGGTCTGGACGGCGCCCGGGAGGCCGTGGTCGCCGAAGATGCTGAAGACGAGCAGCGTCAAGGCGAAGGCGATGCCGAAGCCGGCGAAGACGATCCCGAGTCCGTAGCCGGCGTCGGCGCCGAGTCCCTTGCGGGTCAAGCCGATGCTGCGCATCGTGACGCCGCTGACCGACAGCAGGAACAGCGCGAGCAGCACCGACGAGCCGCCGGTGGCGTAGAGCAGGGCACCGAGCACGCTGCTGAGTGCGTGGTGGTGGGGGAGCACGTCGGTGATCTGACTGGGTGTCGTGCCCTCGACCGCCGACCGGACGAGCAGCACGAGCGCCGTGATGAGCGCCGGCAGCGGGAAGACCGAGAGCGCCACCAGTACTTCCTGCCGGGTGCGCCGGCGGGTCGGCTCGTCGGCGGCCGGGCTCCCCAGTGGCTCGGCCCAGGTCAGGTCGCGCGAGGGCACGGCCGGAGGCTGACTCTCCGGGTGCGGCACGCCCGGCAGCCAGGTCTTCCAGCCGCGCGGCGGCTTGGGCCAGGTCGGGTCGGGGGACCAGCCGGTGGGTGGGCTCCAACCGGGCGGGGGAGTGGGCCAACCCGGCGGCGGCTCGAGTGCCCAGCCCGCCGGGGAGGTCGGCCGGGCGTCGAGTTCCAGCGTCACCTCTGCAGCATGCCAGCCCCGCAACGGCGACGACGCCCGGCCATGAATGGATGCAGCGCTGCTGTTTTCGCGTCCGGATCGCCAGCGCGGTATCCGTTCATGCGGGGTCTCACGGGGGCAGGACATGAGCCGCCGGCGTCGAAACGAGAGAGCAACACCCAGGAGGAGATCCCCTCGATGCGCGCTCGTGCTGTCCTGCTCTGCGTCACCGCGAGCGCCCTTGCTGCCGGCTCGCTGCAGGCAACCGCCTCCTCGGGGACGCTCGCGGCGCCGGTGCTCCCGGTCGTCCGCGACGCGGCGCCGGTCGTGCTCACCGGCAACGAGGTCCCGGCGTGGAGCGCACCCGCCGCGACCGGTGTGGCGCAGCCGTACCCCAGCGGCGCGACCGCCACCTACAGCTCGCAGCTGCCTGGCGGTCTCGCGGTGCGAAGCGCGCACAACGGGCGCATCCTGCCCGTGGTCCGGACCGGTGCACCGGTCGACCAGATCGCTGCCTTCTCCTGGACCGGCCGCCGCTGGAAGGAGGTGCCGGTCCAGGTCGACGAGCGCTTCCCGTACTTCCTCGCCAACGCCCGCAGCGACTTCGGCGTCTACAGCGGCACCGACCAGGAGCTCACCTACGCGTGGGGCCCGACGGCCCACACGATCGGGGAGGAGGCCTGGAAGAAGATGTTCGGCGAGTGCTCGGCGCGCTACCCCAGCTCCGCCGCCGAGGTGGCCGCCGCGGTGCAGGCCGGCTACGTCACACCAGGCCCGCAGGAGAGCCTCGAGGACTACACCCACGCCATGGCGGACCCGGTCGCCGGACTGGACGACGACGACGAGATCGCCCTGCAGGCAAGGGATTCCGGAATGCAGGCTCCAGCCGGGACGACCCCGCCCAAGGGGGCGAGCGACGGCCAGGCGGTCGCGATCGCCGACCCGCTCGAGCCGTCGCACGTGCGCTGGACGTACCTGTTCCTGACCGAGCACGGCTCGTCCTTCACCGCGAAGGACAGCCCGGTGCAGATGACCCGCGATGCCGACGCAGACCAGTGGATCGACGGCGGCTCCTTCGCCGACGACAGCCCGTTCAAGCTCGGATCGAGCAACACCGGCTACGGCCCCAACCTCCCGGGCACGGTCTGCGACGCCGATGGCACGACGAGGACCAGCAAGGACCGCTTCGCGCGCGACGGGATGACGGTCACCACCCCGACGTACAAGCTGACCGCGTCGGGCCGCTGGATGGTGCGCGGCTTCCAGGTCGCAGCGCCGAAGGGTCCCGGCTACGGACCCGACCTGATCGACCGCTGGAAAGGCCGCGCGTTCCAGCAGAGCCCGGACTCGTCGGTATCGCTCGTCGGCTTCGAGGACGAGCAGGTCAACTGGGAGGCGAACGGCGTGCTGCTGGGCTGGCGGCAGGGCCCGGTACGGGCGATCCGTGAGGTCTGGGGCGCCGACTCCGGCACCAACGTCACGAAGACCGAGAGCTACTACCGGGATGCCGACGCCTACCGCTACAGGGTGCGGGTGCACCCGATCCCGCCGGACGGCCTGTACACGTCGTGGGACTACAACAAGTCGGCGATGGGGACCTACTACAACCTCGAGAGGCCGGGCGGCGTCCCGATCGACGGGCAGAACGACGACGTCGGCCAGGTCAGTGACCTGCCCAACGGTGATCCGGCGTACTTCGACTTCCCCGACCCCACCTTCGACCTGCCCTCGGCAGTCGACCGCCCTGAAGAGGTCGCCGGGAAGGGTTCCAACGGCGGGCTCGTCTACGCCTTCGAGTTCAAGGGCGCCACGTCAGCGGCGAACGCCGCGGTCGTGCCTTACTACCGAGACGACGCCTGCCTCGACGACGGCACCGGCGACGACCCAGTGCAGCGGCCGTGGCCGGGGGAGGCCTCGACCGACCCGCGCGTCCAGGCCGGGTACGCCGCGGTGAACGGTCAGGCGTACGCCGCGCTGGTGTGCGACCCGGCGCACGGGAAGACGCCCTTCCAGGGCGCTTACGGCAGCCACGGGCTGCACTTCCTCGTCACCCACGACAGCGACAACGCCACGCTCGGCACGCCGGTGGACGAGATCGACGGTCAGCAGTGGCGCTACAGCGTGCCGATGGCCACGCCCACCAACGTCATCAGCAGCTACGCGCCGAACGTCCTTGCGCCGCTGCAGCCGGTGGTCACGCCGTTCGGGTGAGCGCGAGCACCGGGATGATGCGGATGCCGCGGGTCTTCTGCTCGTAGTCCGCGAAGCCCGGGAATGCGGCCGCCTGCCGGCCGTAGACCTTGTCGCGGTCCTCGCCCGTGACCTCTTCGACGGTGACGTCGAAGGCCTGGGTGCCGAGCTCGACGTGCGCCTTCCTGGCGGCCAGCGCGTTGGCGTACCACTGGGGGTTGTCCGGGGACCCGCCCTTCGAGGCGAAGACGTACACGGTGTCGCCCGGCCCGGCCTGGTACATCATCGGCGCGACGTACTCCTTGCCGCTCTTGCGTCCGCAGTGATGCAGGAGCAGCAGGGGTGCGCCGGCAAAGCCGCCACCGACGTGGCCCTTGTTGCTGCGGAACTCCTCGATGACCTTGTCGTTCCAGTCGCTCACGTTCAGCCCTGCGCCTTGATGCCGTCGAGCACGAGCGTGAGGAGCCGGGTGTTCTGCGCGAAGCTCGCGTTGCGGGCCATGCACATGCCGCCCACCAGCTGCATGAGGTCGGTCTGGTCGAGGTCGCGGCGGGCCACTCCGGCCTCCTGCGCGCGACTGAGCACGGCGCCCGCCGCACCGGCGATGCGCTCACGGGACGCAAGGGCCAGGTCGGGACTCTTCTCGAACGCTTCGTGCAGCTCGGTGAGGAAGGTGCGCTTGCTCTCGGCGTACTTCACGAAGCCCTCGAGCCACGCCACCAGCCCGTGCCAGGGGCCGAGGTCGGCGACCTCGGCCGCCAGAGCGACGAGGCCGTCCACGTCCTCCCGGTAGACCGCCTCGACGAGGTCGATGCGCCGTGGGAAGTGGCGGTAGAGGGTGCCCACCCCGACGTCGGCGCGCTTGGCGATCTCCTCCATGGCGGCCTCGCTGCCGCGCTCGGTGAGCACCTCACGCGCGGCGGTGACCAAGCGCTCGTAGTTGCGGCGCGCGTCAGCCCGCCTGGGGCGCGCTGCTTGCACGGTGCCCGCGTCCGTCATCTCGATCACCTCGCTCTCGCTTCTCACTTGCAAACCGGAGGAAGCCTCCGTATCGTAGGTGGAGGTTCCTTCCGCTTCTGAAACACACTACGCCTGAGAGGCGTCCGATGTCCTCACTTGCCCCTGAGATCTCTCCACCCCTCACCGCCCCGACCCGCCCCCGCGGCCTGACCGGCCGGGTCAGCCACCAGAACCTCGTGCTTGCTGTCATCCTCACCTCCCAGCTCATGGTCGTCCTCGACGCCACCATCGTGAACGTCGCGCTGCCGAAGATGCAGGCTGCGCTCGGGTTCTCGCCCGCTGGGCTGTCCTGGGTCCTCAACGCCTACACGCTCACCTTCGGCGGCCTGCTGCTGCTCGGCGCCCGTGCCGGTGACCTGCTCGGCCGACGCAAGACCTTCATGGCCGGAATCGTGGTGTTCACCTTCGCGTCGTTGGTCGGCGGGTTCGCCACGTCCAGCGGCTTCCTGCTGGCGGCCCGCGCGCTGCAGGGCATCGGCGGCGCGCTCGCGGCGCCCTCGTCGCTCGCCCTCCTGACGACGATGTTCTCCGACGGCAAGGCCCGGATGCGTGCACTCGCGCTCTTCACTGCCGTGTCGGTCTCGGGCGGCGCGCTCGGGCTCATCCTCGGCGGCATGCTCACCCAGTGGGCGTCGTGGCGCTGGGTCATGTTCGTCAACGTCCCCATCGGCGTGGTCGTCGTGCTCGCCGGCCGCGCTCTGCTGCCGGAGACCGACCCGCACCCCGGCCGGTTCGACGTGCTGGGCGCCCTGACCTCGACGCTCGGCATGGGCCTGCTCGTCTACGGCTTCGTGCGGGCTGCCTCCGACGGCTGGAGCGATGTCTGGACCGTCATGTCCTTCGTCATCGGTGCCTTGCTGCTGGCCGCCTTCGTCGCGGTCGAGCTGCGCGCCGAGGAGCCGATCACCCCGCTGCGGCTGCTCGCCGACCGGAGCCGCACCAGTGCCAACGTGGCCCGTGGCCTGCTCTTCGCCGGCATGTTCGGGATGTTCTTCTTCCTCACCCAGTACCTCCAGGACGTCCTGCACTACAGCTCCCTGAAGACCGGATTCGCGTTCCTGCCGATGCCGACCACGGTGTTCCTGGTCTCGCAGCTGACCTCCCGGTCGCTGTCGGAGCGGGTCCCGGGTCGGGTGCTGATGCTCGGCGGGGTGGGCTTGGCCGCCACCGGCTTCCTGCTGGCCTCCGGGCTGGGCGAGCACTCGTCGTACCTGCACGTCTTCGGCTGCCTGATCCTGTTCGCGATCGGCAACGGGATGTCGTTCGTGCCGCTCACGTCGGCCGCCCTGGCCGGGGTGCCGCAGCGGGACGCAGGGGCTGCGTCGGGGCTCGTCAACGTGACGCAGCAACTCGGTGGGGCGCTCGGTGTCGCCGTCCTGGTGACGGTCGCCGGCTCCGCCACCAAGCACGCCGGGGGGACCGCGGTACACGCGTTCCTCGTCGGTGTGACGCACGCGTTCGCCGGCTCGGCCGTCTTCCTCGCGGCCGCCTTCGTGCTGGTCGCTGCCCTCGTGCGGTCGCCGAAGACGACGCACTGAGCCGGCCGCTCAGCCCGGCGTCACCGGTTGCAGCTCCTCGGTCTCCGCGTCGGTGAACAGCCGGCTCCTGATGAGGAAGCGCAGGCCCTCGGGCGCCTCGACCGAGAACCCGGACCCCCGACCGGGCACCACGTCGACGGTCAGGTGGGTGTGTGACCAGTAAGCGAACTGCGACGCGCTCATCCAGAACTCACAGCCCGCCACCGTCCCCAGCAGCACGTCGGACGGTCCTGTCAGGAAGTCGCCCAGCGGGAAGCACATCGGCGACGAGCCGTCGCAGCACCCGCCGCTCTGGTGGAACATCAGTGGCCCGTGCCGGGACCGCAGCTTCTCGACAAGAGAGGCGGCGGTGTCGGTGATGGTGACCCGCTCCATGCTGGTGCTCCTTCTGCGAGCGGACGGCCCGGCGCGCTGCTCCGCAGGCCGGGCCGTCCGCCGTACCCGGGTCTAGAAGAAGCCCATCGGCTTGGGGTCGTAGCTGACGAGCATGTTCTTCGTCTGCTGGTAGTGGTCGAGCATCATCTTGTGGTTCTCGCGCCCGATGCCGGACTGCTTGTAGCCACCGAACGCGGCGTGCGCCGGGTAGAGGTGGTAGCAGTTCGTCCAGACCCGACCGGCCTGGATGCCCCGGCCCATCCGGTACGCCGTGCCCTGGTCGCGGGTCCACACGCCGGCACCCAGGCCGTAGAGCGTCTGGTTCGCGATGTTGAGGGCGTCTGCCTCGTCGGAGAAGGTCGTGACGGCGAGCACCGGGCCGAAGATCTCCTCCTGGAAGATGCGCATGTCGTTCTTGCCGCGGAAGACGGTGGGCTGCACGTAGTAGCCCTCCTCGAGACCGGGCTCGATGCGCCGCTCGCCGCCGATCAGCAGGTCCGCGCCCTCGGCCTTGCCGATCTCGAGGTAGGACAGGATCTTCTCGAGCTGGTCGTTGGAGGCCTGGGCGCCCATCATCGTGGCCGGGTCGAGCGGGTTGCCGGTCTTGATCCGACTGACCCGGTCGACGGCCCGCTCGATGAACTCGTCGTAGATGGACTCCGCGATCAGCGCCCGCGAGGGGCAGGTGCAGACCTCGCCCTGGTTGAGGGCGAACATCGTGAAGCCCTCGAGCGCCTTGTCGAGGAACTCGTCATCCTGCTCGAGCACGTCGGCGAAGAAGACGTTCGGGCTCTTGCCACCCAGCTCGAGGGTGACCGGGATGATGTTGCCGCTGGCGTACTGCATGATCAGCCGGCCGGTGGTGGTCTCGCCGGTGAAGGCGATCTTCGCGATCTTGGCACTCGATGCGAGCGGCTTGCCGGCCTCGACTCCGAAGCCGTTGACGATGTTGAGGACACCCGGCGGCAGCAGGTCGGCGATGAGCTTGACGACCTCGAGGATGCTCGCGGGGGTCTGTTCCGCGGGCTTGAGCACCACGCAGTTGCCGGCCGCCAGGGCGGGCGCGAGCTTCCAGACCGCCATGAGGATCGGGAAGTTCCACGGGATGATCTGGCCCACGACGCCGAGCGGCTCGTGGAAGTGATAAGCCACTGTGTCGTTGTCGATCTGGCTCGAGGTGCCCTCCTGCGTGCGGATGGCGGCCGCGAAGTAGCGGAAGTGGTCGACCGCCAGCGGCAGGTCGGCGGCCAGCGTCTCGCGTACGGCCTTGCCGTTCTCCCACGCCTCGAGGACGGCGAGCTTCTCGAGGTTGGCCTCCATGCGGTCCGCGATCTGCTCGAGGACCCGGGCCCGGGCGGTCGTCGACGTGCGTCCCCAGGCCGGTGCTGCAGCGTGGGCGGCGTCGAGCGCCTTGTCGACGTCCACGGCCTGGGAGCGAGCGACCCGCGTGAAGACCTGGCCGTTGACGGGGCTCGGGTTGTCGAAGTACTCCCCTGCCTCGGGGGCGACCCAGTCGCCGTTGATGAAGTTCTCGTACTGGCTGTCGTACGACGCGACGGCGCCGTCGGTGCCTGGCTGTGCGTAGACCATCTCGTTCCTCCTCGGTGATGCCCTGAGAGTCACGCCCGAAGGTTGGAGAACGGTTGGACTAGCCGCCTGCTCGGCTGAGACGTGCCTTGGCCCAGCCTGTGCGCGGGTCGCCCGGTGCCAGCTTGTCGGCAGCAGCCTGTTGTACGGCGAGGTCGTACGGCATCCGGTCCGCGAGCTGCGAGAGCCCGCTGGTCATGGCGACGTCTCGGACGGCGACGTCGAGCACCTCGCGCCACTCAGCGACGGCGGGGGAGTCGGACTCCGGAAGCAGCGGTCCCTTGTAGAGGTGGGCGACGTCGTGCGCACAGCCGTCCCGCAGCGCGTCCCGCAGCCGGCCGACGTCGGTGTCGACACCCCCGAGCGCGTAGCGGCGGGTCGTCACGGCGCCGCCGAGCAACGAGCGCACGTGGCTGACGTCGGCCTTTGTCGTGATCAGCGACACCGGGTTCTCGCCGTGCAGCTGGTCGTGCAGCTGCTCGGGGGTGAGGTCGCCATCGGCGAGGGCGAGCAGCGTGACGATCTCGGCCTGCCGAAGAGCGAGCGGTACGACGACGCCGCCGCGGCGGAGCTCGCGGCCGCCGAGGACGGTCACCTGGTACGCCGTGCCGGTCGGGACCGGGACCCGCGACCGGGCCTCGGCGTCGAGCACGGCCTGAGCCGCCATGGCCAGCGCGCGCACCGCGGCCAGCGCCATCGGGTGGGCCCGGTCCCAGGTGCTGGACAGGTCGAGGACGCCCAGCGGCCGGCCTGTCAGCGGGTCGTGCAGCGGGGCGGCGAAGCAGCACCAGCCGTGCACCATGGCGGCGTAGTGCTCCGCGCTGAACACCTGCGCGGGGCGGTCCTGGTCGAGTGCCAGGGCGAGCGCATTGGTGCCGACGCTGCCCTCGTCCCAGCGGCCCCCCGGGGCGAAGTTCACCGTCTCGGCACGGCGGCGCATGTGCCGCCCGCCGGCCGTCCACAGCAGCCTCCCGTCGTCGTCCATCACCGCGGCGACGAAGCCGCGGTCCTCGGCGAGCTCGCGGATCTCGTCGGCGACCGCCTCGATGGCCGGCCGCAGCGGACTGGCGCGCCACAGGTCCGCGGGATCGTGCTGCTCGTCTACCGGCGCCGCCGCGAGGTCGACCGTGGTGGCGTGGACGCTGCGCTCCCACGAGGCGCGCACCTCGTCCCGTACGTCGTCTCGTCCGTTCCTGGCCGGCCCACTCCCGCCCTCGCTGAAGCGCCGGCGCCAGGCGGCCTCGGCGCGGGCTCGCGTGCTGCGCAGGTCGGCCACGAAACTCCCGGGGTTGTTGCGCAAGTGTCACCCCTGCGGTGCGTGACGTCTACGGGACCGTCCAGAGGATGCCTGGCCGCGGTCCTTCGGGAGCCGGTCAGCGCTCCAGGGCCGGCTCGTAGGACTCCTGGAGCAGCACGGTGTCGTCGTAGGCGATGTCCTGCGCGACCCACGGCGGAGGGGTCCATCCCTCGCTCATGAGCATCTTGTACAGCGCCACCCGGGCGGCGACGACGGCCTCGGACGCGGACAGGCTGCGGTCCTTCAGGTCGGCGTCCAGCTCGCCTCGGCGGAGCCGGGCCTCGATGCCGTCGCGGCGCTGCACGGCAGCGTGGAAGGCCCAGACGGCGGCGTGCAAGCGGTCTTCCAAGACGTGCCCCATGTCAGAGTGCTTCGGCCGTTCGGAGCATCGAGCGCAGAGCCGTTCGGGTGACATCTCCTTGTCGGTCCGTAGGGTCAGGGGGATGCCGGACGTCAGGTTCAAGGACCTCTGCCTCGACACCACCGTGCCCGACCAGGTAGGGCCGTTCTGGCGCGACCTCCTGGAGCTGTCCGGGACACGGCAGGACAACGGCGACTGGTCGCTCACCGGGGAGCTGCCGGAGCAGGCGGTCTGGGTCAACACCGTGCCCGAGCCGCATGACGTCAAGACCCGCGTGCACCTCGACGTGCGGGTCGAGGGCGAGGCGCCCGGAAGGCGCATCGCCCAGCACGAGCACTGGACGGTGATGGCCGACCCGGACGACCTGGAGTGGTGCGCGTTCGCGCCACGGGAGGGCACCGGACCGTTCGAGCTGGTCGTGGACACCGCGGATCCGGAGGCGATCGCGCAGTGGTGGGCGGACCGGACCGGTGCAACCGTGAACCGGCGGGACGACGAGCCGTGGGTGTGGCTGACCGGGGCGGCTGGCTTCCCCTACATGTTCTGGGTCTTCCAACTGGTGCCCGAGCCGAAGATCGTCAAGAACCGGATGCACTGGGACGTCACCCTCCGCGATGCCACCGTCGAGGACCTGGTCGCCGCCGGCGCGGGGGTGCTGCGGCACAAGGACGACGAGATCGGGTGGACGGTCATGGCCGACCCCGAGGGCAACGAGTTCTGCGCCTTCTGATCCGGCTACCCGATGCCGTGGCTGAACGGGAACCAGTGCGGCCCGAGCAGCGCGGCGCCTGCGCCCACCGCCAACAGCACCGCGACGAGGAACGTGCCGGCCGACGCGGTCGGGGTCGCGCGCAGCACCGCGGTGCCGAGCAGCAGCCGGGAACCAGCCGCCGACCGGCGGGCGAGCGAGACGCCGGCGACGACCACCAGGCCGACGCCGGCGCCCAGGGCCTGCCCGCGGTCCCAGCCGAGCCGCAGGTGCGAGACCACTGCCACGAGCGCGGCGACCGGGGCCCCGGCCAGGAGGGCCAGGGGGAGCCCCACGAGCGCGTGGCCCAGCCCGCGCAGCAGGTGCCAGGGGGCGAGGACCACCTGCAGCATGGGGTCCCGTCGGCGAACGCCTCGGCGCTCCCGGCGCACCGTGTGCACCGCCTGCGCGTGGCTGGTGGCCTGCACCGCGCCCAGCAGCGCGACCAGGCACAGGAGGGCCACCAGCGGGGCCGCCGCACCGAGGCCGGCCAGCGCCACCGCCACCGCCGGCGTGACCAGCCCGACCCGGAGCCGGCCAGGCCGCACGATCGCCGGGGGTGGCTCCACCACGGGCGGGTGCGGCGCCGGTGCCTCGGGCAGCAGCCGGGTCTGCGGGCCGGAGCTGACGCCGACCAGCCGGCGGGTGCCGTTCAGGTCGATCACGGAGGTGGCTAGGGCAGTCAGGTCGTCGAGGTGCAACGTGACGGCCTCGGTAGCCGAGCGGCCGCCCAGCGCCGCGACAAGCTCGCGGGCGGTGGGCCGGCGGGACGGCTCCGGGTCGAGCGCCCGGACCACGAGCGCCCGCAGGTCGCTATGCGTCCCGGGGAGGTCGGACTGCATCCCGGAGAGATCGGGCTGCTCGTGGACCACCCGGTAGAGCACCGCCTCCGGACGTCCGGTCCCGTACGGCGGACGGCCGGTCGCGGCCATTGCCACGACCGCTCCCCAGGCGTGCACGTCGGAGGCGGCCGTGGCCGGGTGCCCGAGGACCTGCTCAGGGGCCAGGTACCCGGCGGTCCCGACCACGGTGCCCGTCCGGGTCAGCACGGTGAGGTCCGCGGCGATGGCGAGGCCGAGGTCGATGAGGTGTGGCTCGCCGTCGACGAGCAGCACGTTGCCGGGCGTCACGTCGCGGTGCACGACTCCCGCGTCGTGAACGCTCGCCAGCCCGTCGGCAAGGCCCCGGGCGAGGTCGCGCAGCTCCTCGCCGGCGAGCGGCCCGACCTGGTCGAGGCGCCGGCCCGGGACGAAGCGCGTCACGATCCAGGGGTGATCCGCATCGACGTCGGCCTCGAGCACCTCGACGACGTGCGCACCGCGGACCCGCTGCAGCGCGCCGAGCTCCTGGCGGAAGCGCCGTCGGCTGTCCGCGTCCACCAGGCCCTCGCGCAGCACCTTGACCGCCACGGCCCGATCGTCGGGGAGGACACCGAGGAAGACGGTGCCCATCCCGCCCTGGCCGAGCCGGCCCACCAGCCGGCAGCGCCCGACGCGCGCCGGGTCATCGGGACGCAAGGGCGCCACGCCCGGCTGGTACGGCACCTGTTCGACGGTAGCCCGCCGCGCAATTGCACGGGCGGTCCCGCGCCGCACGCGTAACGTGGACGCCCATGAGCTCCTACTGCGCGCCGTGCCTCGCCGACCTCGCCCTGCTGCGCGAGTCCGTCACGACTGTCTCCGGTACGGCGGCCTGCGTCGCCCACGCCGTCCTGCTGCTGCACCCGGGGGACACCGCCCCGCAGCGGCTGGCCCGGCTCTCCGAGCTGCGCAGCACCGCCGAGGCCAAGATGGCCACCGCCTCGACCGACGACGTGCCGGCGCTGGAGCTGCTCATCCAGGAGTACGCGCTGGCCGGCGCCATGGACATGACCGTCCCGCTGCGCGACCTGGCCGGCGACCGCACGCCGCGGCCGCCGAAGAGCGGCAACCGCCGCAACCGCGGCCGGGACCGCGAGCGTGGTCCCCGCCCGGAGCGCGTGCCTGGCGACGGTCCCCAGGCGGGCGGTACCG
>JAOPVZ010000091.1 GCA_025965935.1 Frankiales bacterium
TTGCGGTGCTTCTTCTTGGCCATCCGCTTGCGGCGCTTCTTGATGACGGAACCCACGGTCGAACCTCAGCTCAAGTCGGTGTGAAAGCGTCAGTCTAGCGGTCAGGCCGTGACGTCGAACGCGCCCCTGAGATAGGCGTGGACGGCGTGCTCCGGCACCCGGAAGCTGCGGCCCACCCGCACGCTCGCCAGGTCGCCCGCGTGCACCAGGCGGTAGACGGTCATCCGGGACACTCGCATCAGCGCGGCCACCTCGGCCACGGTGAGGAACTTGATCTCGCTCAGGCTCGACACGTCAACGTCCACCCCGCCGCACGTGGCCGGCGGCTTCCCCACCGTCGGACAGGACACGCGCGTGCCTGCTGATGGTATCGGGACGGCTGGGACACCGGAAGTGATCCGTTCAGCCCAACCCGGCGGCGGCTCAGCCCGGGACGAGCGGGTCCAGCCCCAAGCCTGGGAAGCTCGCGTCCCGGGTGGCGACGATCGCCTCGTCGACGGCGAGGCTCAGCCGGTCCCGCGCGGGCTCCACCTCCCAGGGGTCCCAGGGCTGGTACGTCGGGACGGCACCGTCCGTCAACGAGGTCGGCGCCGGCTCCCCACCACGCTCACCCGCCTCGTCACGCCAGTCGTTCGGGGTGGCGCCGTCCACGGTCGTCCCGGCGGCCTCGGCGAGCAGGTGGGTCCACGCGCGCGGGACGACCTGCACCGGCTCGTAGCCGCCGCCGCCCAGCGCCACCCACTTGCCACCGCAGACCTCGTGCGCCAGCCGGTGCAGGGCCTGGTACGCCGATCGCTGGCCGTCGACCGTCATCATCAGGTGCGCGAGGGGGTCCAGCGCGTGGGTGTCGCAGCCGTGCTGCGTCACGAGGACCTGAGGCCCGAACGCCCGGACCGCCTGCGGCACCACGGCGTGGAACGCCCGCAGCCAGAGCGCG
The DNA here is from genome assembly GCA_025965935.1 of Frankiales bacterium. Taxonomy (GTDB): domain Bacteria; phylum Actinomycetota; class Actinomycetes; order Mycobacteriales; family SCTD01; genus RYN-111. Next base: position 938 of record JAOPVZ010000091.1, read on the forward strand.
TCGCCGGTGCCCGCGGGAAGGGCGACGTTGACCGCCGTACCGGCTGGTCCTGTCTCGTCGGGGAACCCGGTGCCGGGGAACAGGGTCCGGCCGGACTCGTGCAGCGAGATCGTGAGGACGCGCGGGTCGTCGAAGAACGCGGCCTGGACGCCGTCGCCGTGGTGCACGTCGACGTCGACGTAGGCGACCCGGGTGGCGCCCGCCGCGAGCAGCCAGGCGATCGCGACCGCCGGGTCGTCGTAGACGCAGAAGCCGGAGGCGCGGTCCTTCATCGCGTGGTGCAGGCCGCCGGAGATGTTGACGGCGTGCTCGTGGGTGCCCTCCCAGACGGCGCGGGCCGCGTCCACCGAGGCGCCGGTGACCAGGCTCGAGACCTCGTGCATCCGGGGGAACACGGGGTTGTCGCCGGTGCCGAGGCCCCACTTCAGCGAGAGCCGGCCGAGCAGGTCGTCGGGTGCCCGCTTGACGCTGGCGACGTAGAGCGGGTCGTGCACCAGCTCGAGGGTGTCGTCGCTGGCGGCGACCGGCGCTCTGACCTCCACGCCGTCGAGCACGCCGAGCTGGCGGGCGAGCGACATCGTGAGCTCCAGCCGCAGCGGGCGCAGTGGGTGCGACGGGCCGAAGTCGTACTCGCCGAACACGTCGTCCCAGACGACCAGGGTGCTCACGTCCCCATGGTGCCCCAGACGCGCGATCAGCCGTCGGCGAGCTGCTCCGACCGGTCCCGGGCGGCTTCCAACGCCGCGAGCATGGCGGCCCGCACGCCGTGGTCCTCCATGACGCGGATGGCGCTGATCGTCGTACCGCCTGGGCTCATGACCGCCTCGCGCAGGACGACCGGGTGCTCGTCGGACTCCTTGAGCATCTTCGCGCTGCCGACGGCCGTTTGCACGATGAGCTCCGCCGCGACGGCACGTGGCAGGCCCAGCAGGATGCCGGCGTCGATCATCGCCTCGACGAGGTAGAAGAAGTACGCCGGTCCGCTGCCGGAGAGCGCGGTGACCGCGTTCTGCTGGTGCTCCGGGACGCGGATGACGCGACCGACGCTCGAGAGCAGCTCCTCGACGAGGGCGAGGTGCTCCTCCGTCGCGTGCGTCCCGGGGCTGATCGCCGACATCGCCTCGTCGACGAAGACGGGCGTGTTCGTCATGACCCGGATGCAGTGGGTGCCCTCCGGGAGCTCCTCCTCGAGCACCTTGGTGGTGATGCCCGCGGCCATGCTGACGACCAGTGTCTCCGGACGGACGCTGCCGGCGATGTCGCGCAGCGCGGCGCGCATGTCCTGCGGCTTCACGGCGAGCAGCACGACGTCGGCCTGGGCGACGGCGTCGGGCGGGTCGGCCGTCGGGACGCCGTAGGTGTCGGCGATCTCCTTGGCCCGGCTGGCGTACCGCTCGGCGGCGATCACCTGCTCCTTGGGCCGGCCGGAGCGCAGCAGCCCGCTGAGCAGCGCCTCCCCGAGCTTGCCGACCCCGACCAGCGCGAAGGTCGTCATCGCTTGCTCGCCAGGGACCGCAGGAAGAAGGTCACGTTCGCCGGGCGCTCCGCGAGCCTGCGCATGAAGTAGCCGTAGTACTCGTCGCCGTACGGGACGTAGACCCGCATCGTCTCCCCCTCGTCCGCGAGCTTCTGCTGCTCGGTCGGCCGGATGCCGTAGAGCATCTGGAACTCGTAGGTGCCGCGCGCGCGGCCCTTGGACATCCGCTTCGCAGCAGTGATCATCGCCGGATCGTGGGTGGCGACCATCGGGTAGGCGTCGCTGGCCATCAGCACCTCGAGGCAGCGGACGTAGCTCGCGTCCACGTCGCCCTTGTCCTGGAAGGCGACGGAGGCGGGCTCCTTGTAGGCGCCCTTGCACAGCCGCACCCGGCTGCCGTCGTGCGCGAGGTCCTTGCAGTCGGCCTCGGTGCGGTGCAGGTACGCCTGCACGACCGCGCCGGTGCCGGGGAAGTCCTGGCGCAGCTCGCGCAGGATGCCGAGGGTGCTGTCGGTGGTGGTGTGGTCCTCCATGTCGAGGGTGACCGTGGTGCCCTTGTCCCGCGCTGCCGCGCAGATCGTGCGGGCGTTGTCCAGGGCCAGCGACGCGTCGATGGTCTGCCCGACGGCGGACAGCTTCACGCTCACCTCGGCCTTGCCACCGACGGTCAGGCCGGCGTCGTGGAGCCGGGTCAGCGCGGTGACGTAGGCGTCCACCGTCGCCTGCGCCATCGCCTTGTCGGTGGTGTCCTCGCCGAGGTGGTCCAGCGACACCGTGCGGCCGCTCGCGAGCAGCTCCTTTGTGGCCTTGACGGCGTCCTCGACGGTGGCGCCCGGTACGAAGCGGTGCACGACCTGCTTGCTGACCGGCGCGTTCTCCACGAGCGCACGCATCCGCTTGCTGCGCGACGCCGCGAGGATGACCTGTCTCAGCACCGGGTCAGGCTAGCGAGCGCACCCAGTCCACGACGACCTGCGCGAGCTCCGGGCCCTTGTCCTCCTGGAGGAAGTGCCCCGCGCCCTCGATGGTGGTGTGCGGCTGACCGATCGTCCCGGGCACCCGGCTGAGGAACGGGCGGTCGCCGCCGCGGGTGATCGGGTCGCTGTCGGAGAACGCGCACAGGAACGGCTTGGCCCAGGCCGACAGCCACTCCCACGCGCGCTGGTTGTCGGCGGTGGCCGGGTTGTCGGGGTCCTGCGGGATCAGGTCCGGGAAGGCCCGGGCACCGGCCTTGTACGACGGGTCGGGGAACGGCGCGTCGTAGGCGGCCGCCACCTCCGGTGGCATGGGGTTCACGACTGCCGCGCTCACCAGGAAGCCGACCGGCAGGTCCTCGGTGCGGGCCACGAAGTCCCGGAACCGCCACCACTCCGGTCCGAGCTTGTGCTCGCCGTCGGGGAGGCCGGTGTTGGCGGCGCACACCCGCGCGAACCGGCCCGGGTGCTCGGCCACCAGCCGCAGCCCGAGCAGGCCGCCCCAGTCCTGGCAGACGAGGGTGATGCCCTGCAGGTCGAGCGCGTCGAAGAGCACCGAGCGCAGCCACTCCACGTGGCCGGCGTAGGTGTAGTCCTCGATCTCGGCCGGCTTGTCCGACCGGCCGAACCCGATGAGGTCAGGGGCCACGACCCGGAAGCCGTTCTCGAGGAACACCGGGATGCAGGTCCGCCAGAGGAACGACCACGACGGCTCGCCGTGCAGCAGCAGCACGACCGGGCCGTCGCCCTCGTCCACGTAGGCCATCCGGAGCCCGTCGGCGGTCTCGGCGTACTTCGGCTGCCAGGGGAAGCCGGGCACCTCGAAGTCGGGGGTGCGCAGCACCTTCATCGTCGCTCGAACCTCCACAGTCGCGTCACGAACGGCTCGACGACCTGACCGTCTGGGAACACTGCGCGCAGGTCGTCCAGGGAGGCGGCGACGAAGCCGTCCACGTCGGGGAGCTTCTGCACGTAGGACTTGCTGCGCAGCCAGCGGTCGTAGACCTCGAGGCTGATGGTGCGGGACCAGCGGAGGAGCGCAGGTTCCTGGGTCGTGAACCACTCACACAGCTGGGCGTTGAAGTCGACCTCGCGATATGCCCTGTCGTACAAGGGGTTTCCCGCCTCGATCCTGTCCTGCTGCGCGTCCCACCACGGCTGCCCGTCGGCGTCCGACTCGTTCCACCAGAGCAGCAGCCGGCCCCGCGGCGTGAGGACGCGCGCGACCTCCAACGGCCCGGCAGGCTTGTCGACCCAGTGCCACATCTGCGCGCCGCAGACGGTGTCGAACGACCCGTCGGCGAACGGCAGCGCCTCGGCGCGGCAGACGACGGCCGGGCTGTGGTGCTTCGGCAGCCCCTTCGCGAGCATCCGCGGCCCGAGGTCGCTGACGACGAGCCGGTCGGCCCGGGTGACGAGCTCCACGGACGCGATCCCGGTACCGGCCCCGAGCTCCAGGCAGGTCCCGAGCGGTCCCAGTCCGTCGTACAAGGCTTGCGGGTAGTGCGGCCGGGCTGCGTCGTAGTCCTCGACGAGGTCCTCGAAAGCCAGCGGATCGCCCGGGCGGCTCAACGGGTGGCCCAGTCGGCCGGGGCGGCGAGGTTGAGCCGGGTGAACGCCAGGGCCTCGGCGAGGTCGGCCTCGCGCTCGTACCTGTCCTCGCAGCGCCGGGTGTTCACCTCCACGACGACCAGCCCGCCGAAGCCGTCCTCGGCGAGGCCCTCGAGCAGCTCGGCGCACGGCTGCTCGCCGCGGCCCGGCACCAGGTGCTCGTCGCGGGCGGTGCCGTTGCCGTCGGCGATGTGCACGTGACTCAGGCGCGCACCCATCTCGCCGCGCATCGCGAGCGCGTCCGACTGGCTGACGCTGGTGTGGCTGAGGTCCAGCGTGAAGTCCAGGAAGTCCTCGCCCGTCGGGTCCCAGTCCAGGCCGTACGGGCTCACCTGCTGGCCGCGGGCGCGCAGCGGGAACATGTTCTCCACCGCGAAGCGGACGTCGGTCTCGCTCGCCATCTGCTGGATGCCGCCGACGAACTGGCGGACGTAGTCGCGCTGCCACCGGAACGGCGGGTGCACCACGACCGTCTTGGCGCCGAGCTCCTCGGCCGCCTCCTTGGCCTTGACCAGCTTGATCCACGGATCGGTGCCCCAGACCCGCTGCGTGATCACGAGGCAGGGGGCGTGGATCGCGAGGATCTCGACCTGGTGGTAGTCGCGCAGCCGCTTCAGCGCGTCGACGTCCTGGCTGACCGGGTCGGTCCAGACCATCACCTCGACGCCGTCGTACCCGAGCCGGGCCGCGATCTCGAACGCGTTTGCCGTCGACTCCGGGTAGACCGAGGCCGTCGCGAGGGCGACGCGTGCCTCGGGCACGGTCACGGGCGAGGACTCGGTCATCTCGAGGGCGAGCGTAAGCCCAGCGAGCCCACCGGGGTCACTAGGCTCGTGGGGGTGAAGCTCCGCACCGACCTCGGCATGCCACGCGTCCGCGAGGTCTCCCCCGACTTCGCCCGCGACTGGATCGAGTTCACCGACCCGTCGAACCCGCGCAAGGCGGTCCGCGCCGACCTCACCTGGCTGATGTCGTCGTGGACCTGCGTCTACGGCACCGCGTGCCATGGCGTCGTCGAGGGCCGCGCCGCCGACGGCTGCTGCACGCACGGCGCCTTCTACAGCGACAAGGCCGACGAGAAGCGGACTGCCCACTTCGCCAAGATGCTGAAGAAGAAGGACTGGCAGTACGCGCCCGTCGGCCGCTCCGAGGGGATCTCCGTCGAGGACGAGCTCGACGGCGAGCCGGCCCGCAAGACCCGCACCGTCGACGGCGCCTGCGTTTTCCTCAACCGGCCCGGCTTCCCCGGCGGCGAGGGCTGCTCGCTGCACGCGCTCGCGCTCCGGCTCGGCCTGCACCCGCTGGAGACGAAGCCCGACGTCTGCTGGCAGCTGCCGGTGCGCCGGCTCGTCGAGGACGTCCAGCGCGCGGACGACGCCACCGTCGAGCTGACGACCATCGGCGAGTTCGACCGGCGTGGTTGGGGCCCGGGCGGGGAGGACTTGCACTGGTGGTGCACCTCCTCCCCGGAGGCGCACGTGGGTGCCGACCCGGTCGTCGTGTCCTACGGACCGGAGCTGGTCGCCCTCCTCGGGCAGCCGGCGTACGACGAGCTGCTGCGGCTCTGCGCCGAGCGCACCGGCCTCCCCCTCCACCCCGCGACCGCCGCCGCCCAGTCGCTCGCCTCGTCGAAGTCGGAAGCCTGAACACGTCCTGACACGTCGGGGCTTCCGACTTCAGGGCACAAGCAGCTGCCGGAGCAGGGTCGCCACCCTGTCCTCGTGGTGCCGAAGCATGGTGCGGGTCACCCGGATCAGCTGCTCGCCGGTGCCTCGGGCGGCCACAGCCAGCTCGAGCGTCCGCAACGTGTCCGCGTTCCACTGCTCGACCCACATGTGGTGCACCCCGTCGATCTCCACGGTGATGCGCAACCAGGACCAGCGCGCATCCAGGTAGCGGGTGCCGCCCGCACGCACCTTGAGCTGCAGCTGGTCCGGGAGCGGCAGGCCGTGCCGGCGGCAGAAGCGCAGGAACTCGAGCTCGCTCTGGGCGGTGGCCCCGAGCTCCACGTCGTCCAGCACCGCAGCGATGAGGGCGTGGCGCGGCAGTCGGGGCATGTCTGCCAACGTCAGGCGCAGTGAGGTCACCGCGGTGAGCCGTTGCTGGACCGCCAGCGTCAGGCGGTGCTCGGCCTGCTCGTCCGTGGCCGCCCATGCGGCGGCGTGCAGCGTCGCCCCGTGCTTGTGCACGAGCCGGAGATGCGGATGCCCCGCCGTCCAGAGCTCCAGCTTCTCGATCCGGTGCGGAACCATCGTGAGCAACGGTCCCTGCACAGGTCGCGCCCTTCGCGCGGCGGGGATCGCCACGTCGTGCTGGGACACCTGGAGTCGCTTGGCGCCGAAGTGCACGAGCGCGGCGTCACCCGTCAGCGCAGCACCCGGGCCGGCCTTGAGCACCACCACCCATCGGAGCTGCAGCGGGCTCGGTTCGCCCGAGTGCGCGACGGCAACACCGTCGCAGACCAGTTGCCAACGCTTCGAAACCAGCTTCCACTCCCACTCGGCGCGGCTCATGCCGGTCGCCAGTGCCTGCCTGCGCGTGAGCACGCCGTCCTGGCGAGCGACGACGTCGGGCCAGCACAGCTGCTTCGCCTCCCGGGCGGGTTCGGACATGACGAGCAGGCTTCCAACGGTTCGCCGAACACGTGCGCTCGGCCGCGAGATCTGTGGACGCGCCGGCCGCGCCGAAGGAGGAATTTGCGGCCGGTCAGGACGTGGCCAGCCTTCCGACTTCGCCCGCGCTCCCGGCGTACCCCTCCCGAAGTCGGAATCTGCGACCCGTCAGGACACGTCCGGACTTCCGACTTCGGCCCTCTGGAAGGATGGCGGGCATGCCGACCCTCGTGCTGCTCCGTCACGGCGAGAGCGACTGGAACCAGAAGAACCTGTTCACCGGATGGGTGGATGTCGACCTCACCGAGAAGGGCGAGGAGCAGGCCAGGCTCGGCGGCCTGCAGCTGGCGGAGGCCGGCCTGCTGCCGACGGTGCTGCACACCAGCTTGCTGACGCGCGCCATCCGGACCGCGAACATCGCCCTCGACTCGTGCCAGCGGGCGTGGGTCCCGGTGAAGCGGCACTGGCGGCTCAACGAGCGGCACTACGGCGCGCTGCAGGGCAAGGACAAGAAGGCGACGCTCGAGGAGTTCGGCGAGGAGCAGTTCATACTCTGGCGCCGCTCCTACGACGTGCCGCCGCCGCCGATCGAGGGTGGCAGCGAGTGGGACAACGCCACGGACCTCCGCTACGCCAAGCTCGCGCGCGACCTGGTGCCCGCGACCGAGTGCCTCAAGGACGTGGTCGAGCGCCTGCTGCCTTACTGGTACGACGAGATCGTGCCCGACCTGCGAGCCGGTGAGGTCGTGATGGTCGCCGCGCACGGCAACTCTCTGCGCGCGCTCGTGAAGCACCTCGACGGGCTGACGGACGAGCAGGTGGTGGCGCTCAACATCCCGACGGGACAACCGCTCAGGTACGAGCTCGACGAGGAGCTGCAGCCCACCGTCCCGGGCGGCGAGTACCTGGACCCTGAGGCGGCCGCCGCGGCTGCGGCTGCGGTGGCCAACCAGGGACGCTGAGCCGGACTCAGTCCGGCTGGGCGAAGCGGGCGAACGCGGCCAGGTTGGCCGTCGACTCGCCGCGCTTCTGCCGCCACTCCCACTCGCGCCTGATCGAGCCGGCGAAGCCGATCTCGAGCAGCAGGTCGAAGGACTCGTCGGCGTACTGCAGCACTGACCCGAGCAGCCGGTCGACCTCGGTCGCCGTGATGCCGGACAGCGGCAGCCGACCGACGAGGTAGACGTCGCCGGCCTTGTCGAGGGCGAACGACACCGCGAACATCTTCGCGTTGCGTCGCAGCAGGAACGCGAAGAAGTCCTCGTGGTTCTCGTCGGGCTTGCGGCACACGAACGCCTCGACGAGCAGCCCGTGCTGCCCCACGACCAGCCACGCGTTGGTGAACAGCTTGTGCGTGCCGGGCAGCTTCACGAAGAACTGCTCCGGCTGCGGCTCGGCGAAGTCGAGCTCCGCCTCCGTCAGCGCCGCGCGGATGACGTCAGCAGCCTCGGTCACGAGGTCGCCGCCAGCGGCGCGGCCAGCACCTCGCGGTAGGCCGCCAGCAGCCCATCGGCGGTGCGGTTCCAGGAGAAGTGCGCGGCGTGCTCCAGCGCACCTCGCGACAACGCGGTACGGCGGGAGAGCGCGCGCTCCAGAGCAGCGGTCCAGCTCGCCGTACCGTGCCCGTCGACCAGCAGGCCGCTGACGCCGTCGGCGACCGTGGTGCGGAGTCCGCCGATGCGGGTCGCGACCACCGGGGTGCCGCAGGCCTGTGCCTCGAGGGCGACCAGGCCGAAGGACTCGTTGAAGGACGGGACCGCGACGAGGTCGGCGGCGACGTACCAGTCGCGGAGGGTGTCGGGGTCGGCAGGAGGGGCGAAGGTCACCGGGACGGTGAGCCGAGCGGCCAGGTCCTGCAAGTGCTCCGGATAGTCGACGGCGGAGCCGCTGAGCCCCCCGACGACGGCGACGTGCACGGGGAGGGTGGGGTGCTGCTCCTGCAGTCGCTCGGCGGCCAGGAGCAGCACGTCGGGCGCCTTCAGCGGCTGGAGACGCCCGACGAACAGCAGCAGGACGGCGTCCGGCGGGACTCCCAGCCGCGTGCGGGCGGCGCTGGCGGAGCCGAGCCGGAAGTGCTCGAGGTCGACGCCCGGGGCGACCGTGACGACGCGCTCGGCGTCGGCGCCGTAGAGCTCGAGGAGGTCACGCGCCTCCTGTGCGGTGTTGGCGACCATCCGGTCGGCGGCGTCGACGACCTGCTGCTCACCCACGATGCGGCGCAGCGGCTCCGGGGTGTCGCCCTCGGCGAGGTCGTGGTTCTTGACCCGCGCGAGGGTGTGCGCGGAGTGCACCAGCGGCACGCCCCAGCGCTCGGCGGCGAGCCAGCCGACCTGGCCTGACAGCCAGTAGTGCGAGTGGATGAGGTCGAAGTAGCCGGGCTCGTGCTGCGCCTCGACCCGGAGCAGGCCGGAGGTGAGCGCGCACAGCTGCGACGGCAGGTCGTCCTTCGACAGTCCCTCGAAGGGACCGGCCACCAGGTGCCGGACGGTGACGCCGGGTGCGACCTCGCACACCGGCGGCAGGTCGGACGACGTCGCGCGGGTGAAGACCTCCACCTCCACGCCGCGGTCGGCCAGCCGCTTGGCGGTCTCGACGACGTAGACGTTCAAGCCGCCCGCGTCGCCCGTACCAGGCTGGTCGAGGGGAGACGTGTGCACTGACAGGACGGCTGCACGACGTGGTCTCACGCTCCGTAGCCCGCCTCTCATGCGTCCCATCCTGCCCAATGCGCTCCAACGCAGCACGACGGCCCTGGATTCCGGCCCGCCAGACCGGTGCGGCAGACTCGTGACGTGCCTGTCGCTGTCGTCACCGGTGCCTCCAGCGGGATCGGCGCCGCTACCGCCGTACGACTCGTCGCCGAGGGCTGGGACGTCATCGGCGCTGCCCGCCGGGTCGACCGGCTGGCCGCTCTCGAGGGCGTGCGGCCGCAGGCGCTCGACGTCACCGACCCGCGGTCGGTGGAGCAGCTCGTCGACGCGGTGCCGCACTGCGACCTGCTGGTCGCCAACGCGGGCGGCGCCTTCGACCTGGACAAGCTCGCGGACGCGGACGTGGACACCTGGGCGCGGATGTACGACGTGAACGTGCTCGGCCTGGTCCGCACCGTCCAGGCCCTGCTGCCGGCGCTCCGGGCAGCCCGCGGGCACGTCATCATGACGGGGTCCACAGCGGGCCGCTGGGTCTACGAGGGCGGCGGTGGCTACGTCGCTGCCAAGCACGCGGTTGCCGCGCTGCGCGCGACGCTTCGCCTCGAGGAGCCGGAGCTCCGGGTGTCGGAAGTCGCCCCCGGGATGGTGGCGACCCCGGAGTTCTCGGTGAACAGGTTCGAGGGCGACGCCGCCCGGGCGGCTGCGGTCTACGAGGGCGTCGAGG
>JAOPVZ010000105.1 GCA_025965935.1 Frankiales bacterium
CGCCGGGCCTCCCGCTCGGCGCCCACCAGATCGCCCCGCTGCTGCAGCAGAGCGGCGTGGTGCACGCGGCAGATCCCCGGCCACATCGCCAGCGGGTGGTCCGCCGACCAGCGGAGGGTGGCATCGGTCCACTCGGCGGCCCGGCGCAGGTCCCCGAGCTGCTCGCAGGCGCTGATCATGCTGCAGAGGACCTTGCCGGTGCTGTACGGCGAGAGCCGGCCCTCCACCGCGCTCAGCATCGCCTCGTCAAGACTGCCCAGGCCCTCTGCGACCTCGCCGGCGTCGATGAGGACTCGGCCGAGGGTCTGCAGCGCCTCGGCTTCCAGGTCGACTGAGCCGAGTCTCCTGCCCAGCGCGTGCACCTCCCGGGCGCGCTGCGCCGCGCCGGTGAGATCACCGGAGCCGTGCGCGAGCTCCGCCTCGCGCAGGACCAGGTTGCCGAACGCCTCGCTGTTCTGCTCGTCCTCGAGGGCGCGCCGTGCGCGGCGCAGCCACGCGCTCGCGATCGCGGGACGCACCTTGATCATGTGGTGCTCCCACAACCGCACGGCGACGCGCCCCGCCGCGCGCCGGTCGCCGCGCGCTTCGAACAACCGGAAGGCTGCCTCGCGGGCGGTGATGCAGGCGTCGAGCCGGCCGAGCCACCAGGAGGCCTCCGCCTCGACGTCGAGCAGGTCCGGTTCGTCGCCGCCGCCGCGGGCGAGGTCGAGCGCCTCCTCCCACGCGCCGCGGGACAGCGCGTCCCGTGCTGCCTCGTGCACCGAGCCGAGGTCGCTCACGCCCGCAAGGTAGCGCCGTCAGGCGCTCTGCATGGCCTTCGAGAGGTGGTCCAGCACCGGCAGGATCTCCTCGGTCGGGCTCAGCTCGAGGAACACGACGCCGGTGGTCGTCCAGCCGGTGTGCCCACCCGGCCAGTAGAAGACGTCACCCGCGTCGTTGACCTCCTCGGTGCCGTCGGCGTACCGGAGCGTGATCGATCCCTCCAGCACCTGGCCCCAGTGCGGGCACGGGCACAGGTCGCCGGGCAGCCCGACGAACAACGGGGTGAAGTCGGTGCCGGCCGGCAGGGAGATGTGCCGCGTGTACGTCCCGCCGCCGTCGAAGGCGCGGGTGCGGATCTCTCCCAGCTCCATCTCGACGGGCATGTCCTCCGCGGAGTAGCGCATGGTCGTCCTCCAGTCCGCCGGCCGACTGTCGACCGATCACCGCAGACGCTGCCGCGCACCGAGGCCGCGCGCATCGGAAGGTCAAGCCATCTCGAGGGCTGGGCGATGGGCAGGTCACGCCAGCCCAGGGGGTTGGGATGGCGCGGTCCGCCGATGCGCATCGCGGGTGACCGCTCCAGGCTGGCAGGCATGACGGAGCTGTCCACTGACGAGCTGATCGCCCTGGGTCGTGACCGGGAGGCGGTGGAGGCAGCGCTGCGTGGCACCAGGTGCGAGGCTGGCGACGCGAGCGCACCGGGAGGGGAAGCCATGTCCGAAGCGGACGACGTGCAGCAGCTCGAGGAGGTGGTGGCCCTGCTCCGGCAGGTGGTCGCGGGCCTCACACCGCCCCAGTACGGCGATCCGACCCCGTGCACGGCGTTCACGGTCGGGGACGTCCTCGAGCACATGATCGCCGGGGCGACGACGTTCGCGCCGGCGTTCCGGGGCGGCCCGTCGCCGCACCCGGTGCCGACCGAGGGCGACACTCTGGTGCGTTGGGACACGGCCATGACGGAGCTGCTGGAGGCTGTGCGGACCGAGGGAGCGATGGAGCGCACGATCGCCTCGCCCTTCGGGGACCAGCCTGGCAGCGCCTTCGTGCGCTACGTCGCGTTCGACGGCCTTGTCCACGCTTGGGACCTCGCCCGCGCCTCAGGTCAGGAGCTGGAGGCTCGCGACGAGCTGGTGGCCGAGGTGGATGCCTACGCCCACGGCCTGCTGGTGCCGGAGATGCGCGACGGGGACACCTTCGCCGCCGCGACGGAGCCGCCGGCCGGCGCGTCGAGCCTGGACCGGCTCGCAGCCTTCAGCGGCCGCGTGGTCGCATGAGGTGTCGCATGAGGTGTCAGGGCGCCGCGACCAGCTGACGCGCGCGCTCGAGGTCCTTGGCGAACACCAGCACCTGCAGCTCCAGCTCATCCTCGCTGACGCTGGCGCGCACGCCGGCCTCGCGCAGCACGTCCCGCAGCATCTCGGCGTCGTCGCGGTTCCGGACCGTGGCGACGGGGACGAGGAGCCCAAGGTCCCCGCGAGTGGACAGCACCTTCTCGAGCCGGCGGCCGTCACGGTCCTCGGTCGAGAACACCCACCGGCAGATGCCGGCGATGACGCCCATGGCCGAGAGGGCCACGACAGGGCCCAGCAAGAAGTGCAGGCTGCTCACGATCGCCACCCGTCGATCTTGCATCGGCTTCCTGGGAACCGCCACCGGCGGCGTGGCTCCCACCATCGTTGCGTGATCGTGATCACACTTGGCCAACCGTCGGGCGGGCTGTTGCGTCTTCCTCCGTAAGAGCCGCACCCAGCGGGATGGAGGTACGAGCACGTGAACCACGCGCAGATGGCAGCGAACGTCTTCGCGCTGACCGGTCGCCTCGACGTCCACGCTGCCGCTGACGCGCGGCTGCTGCTCGCCGAGGCGGTCGACAACGGCGCCGGTGAGCTCGTCCTCGACCTGGCCGCTCTCGAGGCGGTCGACGCGACCGGCCTCGGAGTGCTCGTAGGAGCGCACCGCCGGGCGCAGCGCGCCGGGCGGACGCTCGTCCTCGAGGACGTCACCCCGACGGTGAGTCGCATCCTGTTCGTCACGAAGCTCGACCGCGTGCTTCGGACCCGCCGCAGCGCCTGAGCGAGCGCCCCGCGGGGTAGGGCGGGGCCCATGGACGTGCCCACGGTCGGCGTCGAGGAGGAGTTCCTCCTGGTGGATCACAGCGGTGCGCTGCGCACCGACGCCGAGGAGGTGCTGGGCCGGGCGGACGGCCTCGAGCACGAGCTCCGCACGGCGATGGTCGAGACCGGCAGCGCGGTCTGCTCAGACCTCGACGGCGTCGAGAAGGAGCTGTGCACCCGCAGGACCCGGCTGGTCGCGGCCGCGGGCGAGGTCGGGGCCCGCGTGCTGGCGACCGGCACGCACCCGCTGGACGACCCGGAACCGGTGCCGGTCACCCGTGACGACCGCTACCAGCGGATGGCGGAGGCCTTCGGCGCGACCGCGTACGACACGCTGGTCTGCGGCTGCCACGTGCATGTGGCGGTGCCGGACCGCGACGCCGGGGTGCACGTCCTCGACCGCATCCGGCCCTGGGTGGCCGTGCTGCTCGCCCTCAGCGCCAACTCGCCGTTCTGGCGCGGGGAGGACACCTCGTACGCGGCCTGGCGACCGCAGGTGTGGAAGCGCTGGCCCACCGCCGGGCCGACAGAGGTGTTCGGCTCACTGGCCACCTACGAGGAGCTCGGCCGGCAGCTCCAGGACTGCGGCGCGGCCCTGGACGAGGGGATGCTCTACTACGACGCCCGGCTGTCCCGGCAGTACCCGACGGTCGAGGTCCGGGTCGCCGACGTCTGCCGGCTCCCGGAAGACGCCGTCCTCGTCGCCGGCCTGGCGCGAGCCCTCGTCATGACGGCGCTTGCAGACGACGGCCCGCCTCCCGACGTACCCGTGGCTCTGCTCCGGGCGGCGTCGTGGTCGGCGAGTCGGCATGGCACCGAGGGCCCGCTGGTCGACCCCGTGACCCGCAGGGCGGCGCCGGCCGCGGACGTGCTGCAGCGGCTGGTCCACCACGTCACGCCGGCTCTGGAGGAGGCGGGCGACCTGCTCCGGGTGACCGACGGCATCCGGACCGTGCTGGCTCGCGGCAGCGGAGCGCAGGCGCAGCGGGCGGCCCTGGCGGCTGGCGGCTGGGACGCGGTCCAGGACGCGGTTACCGTGCGGTAGGTCACGTTCGTGAGCCCTGTCTGAGCGGGGCACACGCTCGTTACGCTGCAGCAACTGGAGGTCTCATGACTGAGCGCGATCGACCCTGGGTGATGCGGACGTACGCGGGGCACAGCACGCCCGCGAAGAGCAACGAGCTCTACCGCAACAACCTGTCCAAGGGGCAGACCGGGCTGAGCGTCGCCTTCGACCTCCCGACGCAGACCGGCTACGACCCCGACAGCGAGCTCGCCAGGGGCGAGGTCGGCAAGGTCGGCGTTCCAGTCAGCCACCTCGGCGACATGCGCGCGCTCTTCGACGGCATCCCGCTCGCCGAGATGAACACGTCGATGACCATCAACGCGACGGCGATGTGGCTGCTGGCGCTCTACGAGACGGTCGCCGAGGAGCAGGGCGCGGACGCCTCCCAGCTGTCGGGGACGACGCAGAACGACATCATCAAGGAGTACCTGAGCCGCGGGACGTACGTCTTCCCGCCCGGCCCGTCGCTGCGGCTGATCACCGACATGGTCGCTTACACGGTGACGTCGATCCCCAAGTGGAACCCGATCAACATCTGCAGCTACCACCTGCAGGAGGCCGGTGCGACGCCGGTGCAGGAGATCGCCTACGCGCTCTCGACGGCCATCGCCGTCCTCGACGCCGTGAAGGCCAGCGGCCAGGTGCCCGACGACCGGTTCGGCGAGGTCTGCGCGCGCATCTCCTTCTTCGTGAACGCCGGCGTGCGGTTCATCGAGGAGATGTGCAAGATGCGCGCCTTCACCCAGCTCTGGGACGACCTGCTCCAGGAGCGGTACGGCGTGCAGGACCCGAAGCACCGGCGGTTCCGCTACGGCGTGCAGGTGAACTCGCTCGGCCTCACGGAGGCCCAGCCCGAGAACAACGTCCAGCG
>JAOPVZ010000107.1 GCA_025965935.1 Frankiales bacterium
CTTCGCGGGGACCTGGCCGGCGCTGCGCCTCCGGCTGCTCTGACCTCCCACGGGACGCCCCCGGATCGGGCAGAATCTCCGCGGTAGCTCCGGGGGGAGGACTCAGCACCATGGCGGGTCACGCACGGCTGCTCGCCGGCCTGGCCGTCGTGGTCGCCGGCGGGCTCGCCGGGGCGGCCGGCTACGCGCTTGAGCAGGCCACCGGCGACAGCAGCCCGGCGGCGCTGCCTTCGCCCGCCGCCTCGACCGCCGCCTCGACCGCCGCCTCGCCCACCCCCACGCAGACGCCGTCCGAGACGCCGTCACCCACACCCGTTCTCAGCGCCACACCCACTGCCACCACGGTGCCGACGGCCACGCCGCGGCCGAGCGCGACCCCGACCACCCGCTTCTACGCCTACCCCCGGCCCTCCAAGACGTACGCCCGGCTCGCGCTGAGCGCGTCGGTGGACCCTCGCACCGGCACGGTCGGGCAGCTGTTCGCCCTGAGCGCCGCGACGTCCGACGGCGACGGCACGATCTACGTGACCAGCGTCGACTGGGGTGACGGCACGGTCGGGGCCGGTGAGGCAAGCCCGGGCGGGTGCCCCGCCTACCCCTCACCGACCGCGCAGCCAGGCGGCTACCGGCCCCAGCCGGACCGTCGCAACCTGCGCTTCACGCACCGCTACCGCCAGGCGGGGCGCTACACCGTGACCGTGGAGGTCCGCTCGCTCAACGCCGACTGTCGCCCGTACGGGCCCGCACAGGAGCAGGCGACCGCCCGCTTCGCCGGTCCTGACGCGATCGTCGTGGTGGGCAGCTGAGGGCTGTTGAGGGCCGGCTCGTCGCACCCCGAGGCGCGACTACGGTGAGGGCCGTGCGCGCCACCGAGCTCCTCGACGTGGCCCTGCAGGCCGTCCCGGGTGCCCAGGCGCGCGAGGGCCAGCACCTGATGGCGGAGGCGGTCGAGGCCGCGTTGCGCACCGGGGAGCACCTGCTGGTGCAGGCCGGCACCGGCACCGGCAAGTCGCTGGGCTACCTGGTGCCGGCGATCGCGAGCGGCAAGCGGGTCGTGGTCGCGACCGCCACCAAGGCGCTGCAGGCGCAGCTCATCGACAAGGACCTGCCGCGGCTCGCGGACGCCCTGGAGAAGGTGCTCGGCCGCCGGCCGACGTATGCCTTGGCGAAGGGCCGCAGCAACTACGCATGCCTCCAGCAGGTGCACCAGGGGCCCGGCGCACGGGAGCCCGAGGAGCAGGACACCCTGTGGGAAGGCCCCACGTCGATGATGGGCCAGCAGGTCGTCAAGCTGCGCGAGTGGGCGGCGCAGGCCGTCACCGGCGATCGCGACGAGGTGCCGTTCCCCGTCAACGACCGGGTCTGGCGGCAGATCTCGGTGACGGCCCGCGAGTGCCTCGGCAGCAAGTGCCCGGACCGGCTCGAGTGCTTCGCCGAGAAGGCCCGGGAGCTGGCGAAGGAGGCCGACGTCGTCGTGGCGAACCACGCGCTGCTGGCGGTCGCGACCTTCGGTGGCGTGCCCGTCCTGCCCGAGCACGACGCCGTGGTCCTCGACGAGGCCCACGAGTTCGTGAGCTCGGCGACCGACGCCCTCACCGCCGAGGTGAGCGGGTCCAGCGCCCGGCGGGCGGCGGCCGCCGCCAAGAGCTACCTGCAGCCGACCACGGCGGAGCGCCTCGACGACGCCGCCAAGGTGCTCGAGGGCGTACTGAGCGGCACGCTGCCGGGGTGGATCCCGGCGCTGCCCGCCCACCTCGTCGACGCGCTCGGTGTCGTCGCGTCGGTGTTCGGCCTCGCCGCGACCGAGGTCGGTGGGCAGAAAGAAGAGGACGAGGTCTCGCAGGCCCGCCGCGACCAGGTCCGCAACGGGCTGACCGAGGTCGCGGAAGCGGCCGGCGAGATCCGCGAGCCCGCTGTCCAGTCAGCCGTCTACGCCACGACCGACAAGGTGCTGCGGGTCTCGCCGCTGTGGGTCGGAGGCGCGGTCGCCGACCGGCTCTTCGGGGAGTCGACCGTCATCGCGACGTCCGCCACGCTCACCCTCGGCGGGTCGTTCGCGCACACCGCGCGGGAGCTCGGGCTCAAGCGCTCCGACGGCGCCGAGCACGGCGCGCCGGGCAAGGCCGGCTGGCGCTGGCTCGACGTCGGCAGTCCGTTCGACTACGGCCGGCAGGGTCAGCTCTACGTCGCCCGCGACCTCCCCGACCCGGGCAAGCAGCCAGCGGCCTGGCAGGCCGCCGTGGACGACCTCTGCGCCGAGCTGGTCCAGGCCGCCGGCGGCCGGACACTGGCGCTGTTCTCCAGCACCGCCGCCGCCGCCCGCGCCGCCGCTGCGGTGCGCGACAAGACCGACGTGCCGGTGCTGCTCCAGGGCGAGGACAGCCCCGGTGCCCTCACCCACCAGTTCGCGGCGGACGCCCGCACCTGCCTGTTCGGAACGCGCTCGTTCTGGCAGGGCGTCGACGTCCCGGGCTCGGCCTGCCAGCTCGTCATCCTCGACCGCATCCCGTTCCCGCACGTCGACGACCCGCTCATGAAGGCGCGGCTGGCGGACGCGGGGGAGCGCGGGTTCATGGACGTCACGCTGCCGCCTGCCGCGGTGCTGCTCGCGCAAGGCGCGGGGCGCCTGATCCGCTCCACCACCGACCGCGGGGTCGTGGTGGTCCTCGACCCGCGGCTCGCCACCGCCCGGTACGGCGAGGTGCTGATGCGCACCCTGCCCGGCTTCTACCCGGCCCGGACCCTCGAGGGCGTCCTGGCCTCGCTGCGGGCGATCGACGCGTCCGCCGAGCCGGTCCGCGAGGTCGGGCCGGCTCCCGCGGAGCGCCGCCGACGTGCCGGCTGACGGCTGTCCCTGCGGGACGGGGCTGCCGTACGCGGCGTGCTGCGGACCCTTCCACGACGGAGCACCGGCCCCGACAGCGGAGCAGCTCATGCGGTCGCGGTACACCGCCTTCGCTCGCGCGCTGCCGTCGTACCTGCTGGCGACCTGGCACCCGACGACCCGGCCGAGGCGGCTGGTGCTCGACCCCGAGCAGGAGTGGCTGGGGCTGCAGGTGCTCAAGGCGCGCGGTGGCTTCCTCGACGTCGAGGGGGTCGTGGAGTTTCGCGCGACCTGGCGCCAGCGCGGCGTCACCGACGTGCTGCAGGAGCGCAGCCGCTTCGTGCGCGAGGACGGTCGCTGGCTCTACGTGTCAGGTCTGGTGGCGCTCGGCGCCCTTTGACGCGATGACCCCGATCATGCCGGAGGGGGTGCCCAGGGGGCGGTGTCGAGGCGCTCGTCCGCCGGGCCGCCGGGAACGCAGCCGCCGTCCCGGTAGTCGCTCGGCATGTCGGGGTAGACGGTCAGCCAGTAGTCGCGCGCGAGCTCCCGGGCCTGGGCGGCGGTCGCCCCCAGCAGCTGCGCGGTGGTCTCGTCCCGCTGGAGCGCCGCGCACTCCGCGGCGGCCTCGTTGGTGAGTCCGCGCATGTGCATCGACTCGTGGGTCAGCACGTGCACGGCGACGACCATGTCGAACGACGGCCGGGATCGGTGGCCGCTGTAGTACTTCCGGAGCTGCCCGCAGGGGTCGCGCTTGATGGTCGTCCGGGGCTCGGGCCGGCCGGCGGCGTCGTACCTCACATAGCCGAGCTCGGCGCCGAGGTCCGCCAGCGCCTGCCCGATCGACTGGCAGTGCACGTGCACCCGGTGCCCGACGAGCGCGGACGCCACCCGCGACAGCCGGGACTCCTCGCTGTGGCGACGCACCACCGGGACCGCGAGGGCCACTGCCAGTACGGCGAGCAGCGACACCGAGAT
The DNA here is from genome assembly GCA_025965935.1 of Frankiales bacterium. Taxonomy (GTDB): domain Bacteria; phylum Actinomycetota; class Actinomycetes; order Mycobacteriales; family SCTD01; genus RYN-111. The sequence continues at coordinate 3,800 of JAOPVZ010000107.1, forward strand.
GGTGGGGAAGGGCCGTGGCCGCCCGAGCTCGTCGCGCTGCCGCGTGAGCCACCGGCCGGTGAGGCCGAGACCGCCGGCAACGGCCGCCGTGCTCGCGGCTGTCAGGACAGAGATCACGTCAGGGGGATCGGCTGCTCGTGAAGCCACCTGAAAGGATGCGCGGCGTGAACGAGCTGCTGGTGACCTGTGCCGACGGGGTCGCGACGATCACCCTCAACCGCCCGGAGAAGCACAACGCCATCAACCTCGCGATGTGGGAGGAGCTTGGCCGGCTGATGCCTGAGCTCGCGGCCGACGACGGCGTCGACGCGGTGCTGTTCCGCGGGCCGGACGGCGGGCCGTTCAGCGCGGGCGCCGACATCAGCGAGTTCACCACCCTTCGCCGCACCCCGGACCAGGCGGCGCGGTACGGCGAGGCCGTGACCAGCGGGGAGCGGGCGATCCTGGAGTTCCCGAAGCCGACGGTCGCCATGGTCGAGGGCTTCGCCATCGGCGGCGGCTCCCAGGTGGCCCTCGCCTGCGACCTGCGGCTGTGCTCGCCGGGGAGCCGCTTCGGGATCACCCCGGCGAAGCTCGGGATCGTCTACGCGCTGCCGTCCACGGCGCGGCTGGTCGACGTCGTCGGCCCCGCGTGGGCGTCCTGGATCCTCATGACGGGCGACCTCGTCGACGCGGCGACGGCGCAGCGGATCGGGCTCGTGCACGAGGTCCGCGACGACCTGGCCGCCCGCACCCGTGAGCTGCTGCAGACGCTCACCAGCAGGGCGCGGGTCTCGCAGCTGGGCGCCAAGGCCCTGATCGGCCGCGTCAGCGCAGGCCGCCGCGGCGAGGACGACGCGGTGCGGGCGCACTACGACGCGTCGTTGCACGGACCCGAGTACGCCGAGGGGGTCGCCGCCTTCCTCGAGAAGCGCCAGCCCGACTTCAGGGCCGCCCGCGGTTGAAGACCCCGTCCGGGGGGAGCGGCGCGGTCGGCGGGTCCGCGTCCCAGCACGACACAGCGGTACGCCGGAAGGCCGCGCCGTCCTCGACCCGCGCCCGCCCGACGCTGCGGGTCGTCACGCGCCTCAGCTCGTCCAGGTCGAACGGCCGGTCGGCCCCGGCGAGGACGACGTTGCCGAAGCGCCTGCCGCGGAGCACGCCAGGGTCGGCGAGCACCGCCACGTGGCCGAACACCTCCAGCAGCGTGGCTGCCTGCGCGCGCGCGAACGGCAGGACGCCGGTGTCGGCCACGTTCACGGCGTACACGCCGTCGTCCTTCAGGACCCGCCGCACCGCGCGGACGTGCTCGACGGTCGCGAAGGCGCTCGGCACCTGGGCGCCGACGAAGACGTCAGCGACGACGAGGTCGCTGGTACCGGGCGTGAGGTGCTGCAGTGCCTCACGGCCGTCGCCGATGCGGAGCCGGAAGCCCGCGGTGCCGAGCTGGTGCCGGACCACCTCGACGAGCAGGTCGTCCGCCTCCACGACGACCTGCGTGGACCCGGGCCGGGTCGCGGCGAGGTAGCGCGGCAGCGTGCAGGCGCCGCCGCCGAGGTGCACGACCGCCAGCGGTGCCCCGGGCTGACCCAGGGCGTCGGCGACGTCGGCGAGGAGCCGGACGTACTCGAACTCCAGGTGCCGCGGGTCGTCGAGGTCCACGTAGGACTGCGGGGTCCCGTCGACGACGAGCTGCCACCCCGCGGGACGGTCGAGGTCGCGGACCAGCTCGGCGGTGCCGAACCGCACCGGCCAGCTGCCGCCCGTCGGCGTCGGTGGGCGGCTGGGCACCCGGCACCCCCCTTCCCGAAACGTCTCCTAAGACGTTTTGACGACGCTCAGCTCTCACGACGTTGTGAGCGACACGCGACACTCGCACGACGTTGTGGTCCGACCGGCTGCTCCGGGCTAGCTGATGTCGCCGCCCTGGCCGTCGGTGCGGATGTCGGCGATGTCCTTGCAGGTGTCGCAGATCGGCAGGGACTTGGGGTCCTTCGAGGGCGTGAACACGTGGCCGCACAGCGCCTCGACCGGGTTCCCGAGGATGTAGGCCTCGGTGACCTTGCCCGGGTCCTTGACGATGTGCGCCACCGAACCGGGGTCCTGGAGCTCGCGCTCCTCGGTCCGCTCCTCGATGAGGGTGCTGGTGCCGAGGTCGGGGGTGGTCATGCCCTCAAGGCTACGACGGTCAGGCGCTGTCGAGGAGGTACGCCTCCAGGTCGCGGAGGCCGCGCTCCGTCTCGGCGG
>JAOPVZ010000020.1 GCA_025965935.1 Frankiales bacterium
CTCCCCGTAGCGTGGCCGTCTGCGTTGATCATCGGCGCGAGGGGTAGGAGCCGGGCATGAGGTCCATCTGGAAGGGCGCGATCAGCTTCGGGCTGGTCACCATCCCGGTGAAGCTCTACAGCGCGACGGAGCAGAAGGACGTCGCGTTCCACCAGGTGCGCCGGTCCGACGGCAGCCGCATCAAGTACAAGCGGGTGGCGGCGGCCGACGGCGAGGAGGTTGCCTACGGCGACATCGCCAAGGGCTACGAGCTGCCGAGCGGCGAGACGGTGGTGCTCACCGACGACGACTTCAAGGACCTGCCGCTGACCACCAACAAGGCGATCGACGTCCTCACCTTCGTACCGCTCGAAGAGGTCGACCCGATCTACTTCGAGAAGAGCTACTACCTCGAGCCCGAGAAGAACGGCGCCAAGCCGTACGTGCTGCTGCGCGAGGCGCTCGAGGACTCCGGCAAGGTCGCGATCGTCAAGGTGGCCCTGCGCAGCCGCGAGTCGCTGGCCACGCTGCGGGTCCGCGAGGGCGTCTTCGTCCTCGAGACCATGCTCTGGCCGGACGAGGTGCGGACGCCCGACTTCGGGTTCCTCGACGAGGACATCGAGGTGCGGCCGCAGGAGCTCGCCATGGCCGGCTCGCTCATCGAGACGCTGGCCGGCGAGTTCGACCCGTCGCAGTACTCAGACTCCTACCGCGAAGCCCTCCAGGCCGTCATCGACGCCAAGGTCGAGGGTCGTGAGGTCGTCCAGCCCGAGGAAGCGCAGCCGACCAGCGGCACTGTGGTCGACCTGATGGCCGCGCTCCGGGCCAGCGTCGAGGCGGCCAAGAAGGGCGCGTCGGGCGGCGCGGAGAAGAAGGCCGCCAAGAGCGCCCCTGCCAAGCCGGCGGCCGCCAAGAAGGCACCCGCGAAGAAGGCCGTCAAGAAGGCACCCGCCAAGAAGGCGGCTGCCCGCAAGTCGGCCTGAACCGGGCAAGTCACGCGGATGTGCCCTGCGGGTTAGCCCGAACGGATGCAGGGAGCGGTGGTGACGTCCTACCGTTCGGCCCTCCCGGGGACGGCCGATGCGCCCGATGCTGAAGATGACGCAGACTGCGTCGACCTGCCCTGACCGGCCCTGACGTGGAGCACTCGTGAGCGTGATCGACAACGGCGAGCTCATCGCTGCGCTGTGCGCACTCCCGGGCGTGAGCGACGCGGACGTGACCCCGGACGCCGACGGCGGCCTGGGGACGCTCCGCCTCGACCTCGAGGCCGGTGTCGACGAGGCCGCCGTCGCGAGCTCCGTCGGCCGGCTGCTCCGCGAGCAGTTCGGGCTCGGCGTGGACGCCGACCGCGTGCAGGTCGTCGAGGACGCCGTCATGGAGCCCGCCGCGCTGCCAGCGCTACCGGAGCAGCGCTCCGCTGCCCGCCCGGCCATCGCGCGCATGCACCTCGTCAGCTCCGGCCTCGACGTGACGGCCAGCGTCACGCTCTCCTCCGGAATCGCGCAGGCCACCGGTGAGGCTCGGGGCGCCGCCTCGCAGACCGGCGTGCACCGCGCCGTCGCGACCGCGACGCTGCGGGCCGTCGAGCAGCTCGTCGAGGGCCAGGTGCGCTTCGAGCTCGACCACCTCGAGGTCACCCCGATGGGCACTGAGCGCACGGTCGTCGTGTCGCTCACCCTGCTGACCAGCCGCGGGACGGAGCGCCTCACCGGCGCCGCCGGCGTCCGCGAGGACGTCCGCCAGGCCGTCATCCGCGCGACGCTCGACGCCCTGAACCGGCGGCTGGAGATGCTGCTCACCGAGGTGTGACAGCGTGCCTCGGGTGGTTCCCGGATGACCGTGTGCCTGCAAGGCGGCGGTGAGTTCTCACCCGGCTGCCGTCCGATGGACGAGCAGCTGCTGGGCTACGTGGACGGTCCTGTGGTCGTGACCGCGCTTGCCGGTGCCCCCGGCCGCGAGTACCGGACAGCCACCGACAACGGCGTCCGCCACTTCCGCGCCTGCGGTGCCGGCGAGGTCATCGGTGCGCCAGACGTGCGCGAGGACACCGACGGCGCGCTCCGGGTGCTGCGGACGGCCCGGCTGCTGGTGCTCCCGGGTGGCTCGCCGGCGCGGCTGCTCACCGCCCTACGGACCTCGCCGGTCGGGCAGCACGTCCTGGACCTGGTGGCCGATGGCGGTGCCGTCATGGGCGCGAGCGCCGGCGCCATGGTCCTGGGCGCCTGGACGGTGCTCCCGGAGCGGCCTGGCCCCGACGGCGAGCTGGGTCTGGAGGAGGGGCTCGGCCTGGTCCCGGGCGTCGCTGTCGTGCCGCACTGGCGCACCGGGGCGAGTCGCTCCGACTGGCTGCGCGCCCTCGCCGGGGCGCCTGCTCCGTTGACGGTGCTCGGCCTGCCCGAGGAGTCCGGCCTCCTGGTGCAGGGCGCCAAGGCAGGTATTGCGTCAGCGGTCGGACAACACGCAACGCGTGTGGTGAGCGAGGATCGGGACGTGCCGGTGGGGGAGGAGCTGTCGCTGTGAGCGCAGCTGTGCACCGGAGGGCGGGGCGCGGGTGAGCCGCGCCGACGTCCGGCTGTCGGATCGGGCACTGCCGAGCTGGGACGGCGTCCTGACGCCGTGGCCCGGCGAGCAGCAGGGCGGCGTCTTCGTGCGACGCGGGCCGCAGACCGGTGCCGAGCCGGCGCTGTTCGTGCACGGGCTGGGCGGCGCGTCCACGAACTGGACCGACCTGATGGGGCTGCTCGCCGACCAGGTCGACGGCGCGGCCCTCGACCTGCCCGGGTTCGGCTGGTCCGAGCCGCCGGTGGGTCCGGCCTACCCCCTCCGCGTGCACGTGCGCGCGGTCGTCGAGACCATCGAGCGCTGGAACCGCGGCCCGGTGCACCTGTTCGGGAACAGCCTCGGCGGGGCGGTCTCGACGCGGGTCGCCGCCCGTCGGCCCGACCTGGTGAAGACGTTGACCCTGGTCTCGCCGGCGCTGCCCAACCTGCGGGTGAGCAAGGGCGTCGACCCGAGGCTCGCACTGCTCGCTGTCCCCGGTCTCGCGCAGCTGGTCACGAGGAGGCTGGCGGCGACGACGCCGGAGCAGCGGGTCCGGGCGGTGCTCGAGCTCTGCTACGGCGACCCGCGCGAGATCCAGCCGGAGCGGGCGGCCGAGGCCGTCGAGGAGTTCACCCGCCGCCGCGGTCTGGCTCACAGCCAGGAGGCGCTGACCCTGTCCTTGAAGGGCCTGGTCGCGACGTACTTCGAACGCGGCCCGCGCAACCTGTGGGAGCAGGCACGGTCGGTGCAGGCCGAGACGCTGATCGTGTGGGGGACGGCGGACCGGCTCGTCAGCGTCCGGGTGGCGCCGCGTGCGCTGGCAGCGTTCCCGCACTCACGGCTCCTGGTGCTCCCGGGGGTCGGCCACGTCGCCCAGATGGAGCGGCCCGAGACTGTTGCCCGGGCCTTCCTGGCTCTCAAGGAGGACGCCGAGGCGCACCGCGCCACAGACCCGCGGTAGGGGCGTCCGGCACCGTTCAGTGCGAAACTCGCCGCGTCAGCGGTGCGAGCGCCGGTGACAGGAGGAAAGGAGCAGGGTGACCGAGACCCCAGCGGGGGCGATGCCCGGCGGACCGATGTCCGACCGGATGCAGGCCCTCCTTTCGGCCGCTGCCGAGGAGCAGGTGCGCGAGCAGCGGGCCGTCTCGACGGTCCTGGGTGAGCTGCGCGGCCAGGTGGCCGGGCTCACCGAGGGAGTGCGCTCCGCCGCCTCCGACGCGACCGTCGAGCGGCTCGGCGGGGTGGTCAGCACCGTCGTTGCGGACCTTCGCACGTCGACGTCGTTGCTCGGTCAGCGCATCGAGTCGCTGTCCAAGCGCATCGACGCCATCGCCGCCGACACCGCGGCGCCGACCGAGCAAGCGGCCGTGCGGCTGGCTGCGCTCTCGGCGGACGTGACCGCGCAGGGCGAGACGGTCGAGCGGATGAGCGCAGCCCTCGACCAGCTCGCCGGCTTCCCGGGCGCCCTGGCGGCGCTGCAGAAGGACGTCGCCGGGCTGCACGACCGCCTCGCTCCCCTGGCCGAGGTGCGGTCGGGCCTGAGCGACCTGGGAGCGCGCACGGCGCACTCGCTGGAGCAGCTCCGGCCGCAGGTCGACGCGGTCCGGGCCAAGCTCGACGCCATCGGCACGGTCCCTGACGCCGAGCGGCTGCGCGACGCCGTGGTCGACGCTCTCGGCCCGCGGCTCGACAAGCTCGAGGCGGCCGCGGCGCGCCCGGTGGTCGGGCCCGAGGCGCTCAAGGGCCACTTCGGCGACCTGCGCGCGGCCCTCGGCAGCCAGACCGGCGACCGCTTCGACGAGGTGCAAGCCGCCCTCGGCGCCATCGAGAACCGGCTCGGTCAGGTCGGCGAGCGGCTGGCGGACGTGGGCGATGCCGCAGGTGGGGTGCCGGCGGTCTCGGCCGAGCTGGCTCGACTGCACACCCGGCTCGACGAGCTGGCGGCGATCCGCGAGCAGCTGACCAAGGTGGGTCAGGACGTCAGCGCCCTGCAGGACGAGAGCGGCGAGACGTCGCTGGCGGGCGCCATCGCGGCGCTGCGTGACGACGTCGGGCACCTCGACGAGCGCCTCGGCGCGCAGGCGCCTCCGGCCGGCGAGGAGATCGCCACGGTCGTCAGCCAGCGCGTCTCCGACCGCCTGGTCGAGACCCTCGCGCCGCGGATCGCTGACGTCGTGCTCACCCGCGTCTCGGCCGCCCTCGTCACCCAGCTCGGCGAGGCGCTCTCACCGCGGGTCAAGGCGGACACCGAGGAGATCGTCCGCGCAGCCACGGCCGAGAGCGAGCGCCGGGTGCTCGCGCACGTCGACGAGGCGGTGCTGGCGCTCGCCGAGGCGCTGCTGCGCCGACGCCGCGGTGGACGGACGCCGGAGATAGCGCTCCAGGACCTCGGTGGCGCGATCGAGGAGCCCGCCGCCGCGCCCGCCGGTCCTGCGGAGGTCGAACAGACGGCAGCCCCCGCCGCGCCTGCGGTCGCGCACAGCCAGGAGCCCATCGAGGCGGTGCTCGATCGGCTCTCCGCCGTCCCCGAACCAGCCCCCGAGGCAGCCGCCGAGGCGCCGGACGTGCACGACCGGCCCGCCGTGACGACGAGCCTGGCTCCGCCGTCGCCGAACGCGCCAGCTCCGGTGCGGACCACCGAGCCGCCCGCTCAGGCGCAACCGCCCACCGCAGCCGAGCCGGCGCAGCCCGAGGCAACCGAGCAGCCGGAGAAGGTCGCCAAGGCCCCTGCCAAGGCAGCCGCGAAGGCGCCGGCGAAGGCGCCCCCGAAGGCCGCCAGCAAGGCCCCGGCCAAGGGGCTGCAGAAGAAGGCACAGGCGCCGGTGAAGAAGGCGACCCGTCCACCGACCCGGCAGCCGTCGAAGCCGATCCTCGAGCGGACGCCTGACGTCCCGGACGACGACCGCGAGCCCCTGCGACCCGCCGCGCCGGCCCCGGCCGAGCGCCCGGTCACGCCGCCGCCCGCCACGTCCCGGCCTGCCGTGCCGTCCCCGCCGCCCACGCTGCCCGGGTCGCTGCCGCAGTCGCCCGCCCCGGCTCCGGAGCCGACGAAGCAGCAGGAACCTCGCAAGCGCAAGCCGTGGTGGCGCCCGGGCGGCTGACGCCCCGGAACGGACCAGAGCGCACGGAGGCCCCGCACCCTGACCAGGTGCGGGGCCTCCGTCGTACCAGCTGCTACTTGGCGACGTCCTTGAGCTTGTCGCCGGCTCCCTTGAGCTGGCCCATCTTCTCGTCCTTGACGCCTTCGGCTTGGGTCTCGCGGTCGCCGGTGGCCCCGCCGACTGCTTGCTTGCCCTTGCCTTCCATCTCCTGGGCGGCGTGCTTGAGCTTGTCGCTGATGCTCATGGTTCCTCCTCGGATCGGATGCACCCAGGAGCCTGCCCACTGAGCGCGGCCTGCAACGTGGCGGAGGTCACGAAAGGGAATCCCGAACGCTCTGCGAGGCTTGTGCACAGAGAAGCCTGACGAAGGAGCAACCCCCGTGTCCCTGCCGCCCCTGGTGGAGCCCGCAGCTGAGCTGACGCGCGACGAGGTCATGCGCTACAGCCGCCACCTCATCATCCCGGACGTCGCGACGACAGGGCAGAAGCGCCTCAAGAACGCGAAGGTGCTCGCCGTCGGGGCGGGTGGTCTCGGCAGCCCGACCCTGATGTACCTGGCCGCGGCCGGGGTCGGCACGCTGGGCATCGTCGAGTTCGACACGGTCGACGAGAGCAACCTGCAGCGCCAGATCATCCACGGCCAGAGCGACATCGGCCGGTCGAAGGCGGAGAGCGCCCGCGACTCGGTCAAGGAGATCAACCCGCTGATCGACGTCGTGATCCACGAGACGCGGCTCGACAACGACAACGTCATGGAGATCTTCAGCCAGTACGACCTCATCGTCGACGGCACCGACAACTTCGCGACGCGGTACATGGTCAACGACGCCGCGTTCTTCCTGAACAAGCCCTACGTGTGGGGCTCGATCTACCGCTTCGACGGTCAGGCTTCGGTCTTCTGGCCAACGGCCGAGGGCATGGAGGCGCCCTGCTACCGCTGCCTCTACCCGGAGCCGCCGCCGCCCGGGATGGTGCCGTCGTGCGCCGAGGGCGGCGTGCTCGGCGTGCTGTGCGCGTCGATCGGCGCCATCCAGACGACCGAGGCGATCAAGCTGCTCACCGGCATCGGCGAGCCGCTGGTCGGCTCGCTCATGGTCTACGACGCCCTCGACATGACCTACCGCAAGATCAAGGTCCGCAAGGACCCGGAGTGCCCGCTGTGCGGCAAGGAGCCGACCATCACGGGGCTCATCGACTACGAGTCGTTCTGCGGCGCCGTCAGCGAGGAGGCGATGGAGGCGGCCATCGGGTCGACCATCCTCGCCACGGAGCTGAAGGAGAAGATGGACCGCGGCGACGACTTCCTCCTCGTCGACGTCCGCGAGCCGGCCGAGTGGGAGATCATGCAGATCCCCGGCGCGGTCCTCATCCCCAAGGGCGAGATCCTCAACGGCAACGCGCTCTCCGAGCTCCCGCAGGACCGCGAGATCGTCCTGTACTGCAAGAGCGGCATCCGCTCCGCCGAGTCGCTCGCTGCGCTGAAGGCCGCGGGGCTGGGCAACTCGGTGCACGTGCAGGGCGGCGTCATCGCGTGGCAAGCGCAGGTCGATCAGTCGCTGCCGACGTACTGACCTGGGAGCTCCCTGGGGCGTAGCCGGGAGCACTGTTGGGAAGATATGGTGCAACACACCGCATTCTCGACAGGAGATCCCCCCGATGCGCCGTCACCTCCTTGCGCCACTCCTCGCCGCCGGCCTCACCGTGGCGTTCGCCGGTTCCACGCCCGCCTCGGCCGCTGGCTGGGCACCCGCGGCCACCGCAACGGTGCACCCAGGCGTCCAGACCGTGACCGGCGGCGCCCAGTGCACCGCGAACTTCGTGTTCACGGCCAACGGCACGACCTACCTCGGCCAGGCCGCGCACTGCTCCGGCACCGGCGCGGCCACCGACACCAACGGCTGCACCGCCGGCTCGCTGCCGCTCGGCACGCCGGTCACGGTCGCCGGCTTCACGGGCACCCTCGCCTACAACAGCTGGCTCACCATGCAGGCCGGCCACGAGACGGACCCCGACACCTGCGCCTACAACGACCTGGCGCTCATCGCGCTGCCGGCGGCGGCGGTCACGCAGACCAACCCCAGCGTCCCGGTGTACGGCGGACCCACCGGAGTCGCTCCGGCGCCCGCCTCCGGCTCCTCCGTGTACAGCTACGGCAACTCCAGCCTGCGGTTGGGGCTGACGCCCTTCAGCCCGAAGCGCGGCATCTCGCTCGGCGCGGCCAACGGCGGCTGGACGAGTGACGTCTACACCGTGACGCCCGGGATCCCCGGTGACAGCGGCTCCGGCTTCCTCGACGCCAGCGGCAAGGCCTTCGGGGTCCTGTCCACCGTGGCGATCGCCCCGCTACCGGCGAGCAACGGTGTCGGCAGCCTCGCCAAGGAGATCGCCTACGCGCAGGCACACGGGTTCGCCGGCCTCTCGGTCGTGCCCGGCACCCAGGCGTTCAACGCGAGCGCCCTCGCCTAACCTGCGGGCTGTGGCCCGCTCTCCCTCCTCCTCGGCCGGGCTCTCGGTCCGGCCGGGCGGGGAGGTCGGGCCCACGCCGTACGCGGTGTCCGTGCTCGAGCTCGTCGCGAGGATCCCGCGCGGCAAGGTGATGACCTACGGCGACGTGGCCGAGTACCTCGGCTCCGGCTCGGCCCGCACCGTCGGCATGGTGATGGCCAAGCACGGCCACGAGGTGCCGTGGCAGCGCGTCGTCCAGGCGAGTGGCAGACCCGCCGAGCCGCTGCTGGAGAAGGCCCTCGGGATGCTGCGCAGGGAGGGCTGCCCGGTGCGGGGCGAGCGGGTCGTGCTGGCGGAGTGCCGCTGGGATGGGATGTCCGACCAGCAGGGTTGAATGGCCGCGATGTACCGCCTCGACCGCACCCGCCCGCCCAGCGCGGGCCGGCTCGTCCCCGACGCCGCGCAGCAGGCGGTCCTCGACCACAGCGCCCGCTCCGGCAGCGGCCCGCTCCTCGTGCTCGCCGGACCCGGGACCGGCAAGACCACGACGCTCGTGGAGGCGGTGGCCCAGCGGGTCGAGAAGCAGGGGCTGCGCGCCGACGAGGTGCTCGTCCTGACCTTCAGCCGCAAGGCGGCCACCGAGCTGCGCGAGCGCATCACCGCCCGGCTGGGCACTCCGACGGCCGGCCCGTCGGCGTGGACCTTCCACGCGTTCTGCTACGCGCTCGTCCGCGAGCACCAGCCGGCCGGGCTGTACACCGACCCGCTGCGGCTGCTCTCCGGCCCCGAGCAGGACGTGGCGCTGCGCGACCTGCTCCGCGGTTCGATCGAGCTCGGTCGCGCCTGGCCGGCGGAGCTGCGCGCGGCCCTGAGCACCCGCGGGCTGGCCGAGGAGGTCCGGGCCCTGCTCTCCCGGGCGCGTGAGGTCGGGCTCGACCCGGCGGACCTGGGTGCGCTGGCGGTGCGCGAGGGCCGCGACGACTGGGCCGCGATGGCGTCGTTCTTCGGCGAGTACCTCGACGTGCTCGACGCGCAGGGCGCCGTCGACTACGCCGAGCTGGTGCACCGGGCGGTCCTGCTCGCCGAGCAGCCTGCCGTCGGCGAGGAGCTCCGCGACCGCTACCGCGCTGTCTACGTCGACGAGTACCAGGACACCGACCCGGCGCAGGAGCGGCTGCTCCAAGCCGTCGCCGGCCAGGGCCGCGACCTGGTCGTCGTGGGCGACCCGGACCAGGCCATCTACGCGTTCCGCGGCGCCGAGGTCGGCGGGCTGCTGGAGTTCCCGCAGCGGTTCCGCACGGGCACCGGTCAGGACGCGCCGGTGCTCGCGCTGCGCACCAGCCGCCGCGCCGGCGCCGAGCTGCTCGAGGTCTCGCGCCAAGTCGCCGACCGCATCCCACTGGTCCCGAGCCTGCGCGAGCTGCGTGCCCTCGAGGCAGGCAGCTCCGTCACCGGCAGCGCCGAGGTGCACACCCACCCGTCGGTCGGGGCGGAGGCCGACGCGGTCGCCGACCTGCTGCGGCGCGAGCACCTCGAGCGGGGGACGCCCTGGTCGCGGATGGCCGTGCTGGTGCGCTCGGGCGCCCGGTCCGTGCCGCTGCTGCGCCGGGTGCTCACGGCCGCTGGTGTCCCGCTCGAGGTCGCCGGCGACGAGGTCCCGCTCGCGCAGGAACCGGCCGTCGCGCCGCTGCTGCTGGCGCTCCGGGTCGTGCACGACGCGCAGGCACTCACCACCGAAGCGGCGCGGCAGCTCCTGCTGTCGCCGCTGGGCGGCGCGGACCCTGGCGCCCTGCGGCGGCTGGGCCGCGACCTGCGAGCCCTCGACCGGATCGCCCAGCGGGACGCCGATGCGCCGTCGCGGCTGCCCGCGCCCTCGGCCGAGCTGCTGCGCGAGGCGGTCGCCGACCCGCGGGTGCTGCTCACCCTGGACACTGCGGTCTCGCGTCCCGCGGCGCGACTGGCCGGACTGCTGGCGGCCGCCCGGGTGAAGCTGTCGGACGGCCCGGAGGCCGCGCTGTGGGAGCTCTGGAACGGCAGCCCCTGGCCCGACCGGCTCGAGGCGGCGTCGCTCACCGGCGGCGCCGCGGGGCGGGCCGCTGACCGTGACCTGGACGCGGTCGTCGCGCTGTTCGCGACGGTGGCGCGCGCCGCGGAGCGCCGCACGGGCAAGGTCACCGCGATCCTCGACGAGATCGAGGCCCAGCAGATCCCCGGGGACACGCTTGCGGAGTCGGGGGTGCGCGGTGACGCCGTCCGGCTGCTGACGGCCCACCGGAGCAAGGGACTCGAGTGGGACGTGGTCGTGGTCTGCGGGGTGCAGGAGGGCGGCTGGCCCGACCTGCGCCGACGGTCGACGCTGCTGGAGTCCGAACGCCTCGACCGTGACGGGTTGCGCGAGCCGGTCGACCGCGCGCAGCTGCTTGCCGACGAGCGGCGTCTGTTCTACGTCGCCTGCACCCGGGCCCGGCGACGCCTCGTCATCACCGCCGTCGACAGTCCCGAGGACGACGGGGAACGGCCCTCGCGGCTGCTCGCCGAGACGGGTGTGCCCGTCGTCCAGCACCTCGACCGGGTCGCGCGTCCGCTGTCGCTGCCGTCGCTCGTGGCGGCTCTACGTCGCCGTGCAGTGGACCCGGCGTCGAGCCCCGCGATGCGGCGGGCCGCTGCCGCGCGGCTGGCCCGGCTCGCCGTAGCCGCCGACGAGACGGGTCGGCCGCTGGCCGCCGCCGCGGTGCCCGACCGCTGGTGGGGAATGCTCGACAGCACTGTCTCGGACACACCGCTCCTGGGGCCCGAGGAGCCGGTGCGCCTGTCCGGCACATCGCTGGCCGGCCTGGAGGAGTGCCCGCTGCGCTGGTTCCTCGAGCACGAGGTGCATGCCGAGTCCCCGACCAGTACGGCGATGGGCTTCGGCGGTGTCCTGCACGCCCTGGCCCACGAGGTGGCCGCAGGCCGGACGCTGCCGCAGCTGGACGTGCTCATGAGCCGGCTCGACAAGGTCTGGGGGCAGCTCGCCTACGACGCGCCGTGGCAGTCGGAGCAGCAGCACGACGAGGCCCGCGAGGCGCTGCGCCGCTTCCTGGTCTGGCACGCCGCCGAGCGCGGCCGTGAGCTGGTCGCGACCGAGGTGCCGTTCACCGTCGACCTGCCCGTCGCGGG
>JAOPVZ010000157.1 GCA_025965935.1 Frankiales bacterium
CGGCGGCGCGGGATGACCAGGAACGTGGTTCCCAGCCCGGCGACCACCACAACGGCGATGGCGATAAGAATGATCACAAGTTCCATAACGGCCCCAGTCTGGCAGACGCCCCGGCCTGCACCGCCAGGCCGCTGCCGCGGTCACGGGCATCCGGCCCTGAGCTACCAGCCGGTGCCTACCCGTCCCGCGCGGTCCGATGCGCGCCTGCCCCGCCGGGCTGGATCCGGACGGCGCGCCGGGCGCTTTCGACTGCGCGCCCGCCACCGGCGGGGTCCGGCCGGCCGGATCAGGCGGTCTCGCGCTCCCGCAGCCGCTGGCTGACCACGGCCGAGACCCCGTCGCCGCGCATGCTGATCCCGTACAGCGCGTCGGCGATCTCCATGGTGCGCTTCTGGTGCGTGATCACGATGAGCTGCGAGGACTCCCGCAGCGTCTCGAGAGCATCGAGCAGTCGCCCCAGGTTGCGGTCGTCCAGGGCGGCCTCGACCTCGTCCAACACGTAGAACGGCGAGGGCCGCGCCCGGAAGATGGCGACCAGCAGCGCGATCGCCGTGAGCGAGCGCTCCCCACCGGACAGCAGCGACAGCCGGGAGACCTTCTTGCCGGCCGGCCGAGCCATCACCTCGATGCCCGAGGCCAGCAGGTCGTCGGGCTCGGTCAGGACGAGCTTGCCCTCGCCGCCCGGGAACAGCGTCGCGAACACGTCGACGAACTCGCGGGCGGTGTCCTCGAACGCCGACCGGAAGACGTCGTGGATGCGGTCGTCCACGTCCTTGATGACGGTGAGCAGGTCCCGGCGGGTGGCCTTGAGGTCCTCGAGCTGAGTCGTGAGGAACGCCGAGCGCTCTTCGAGGGCGGCGTACTCCTCCAGCGCCAGCGGGTTCACCTTGCCGAGCAGGGCGAGCGCCCGCTCGGCGGTCGCCGCCCGCTTCTCCTGGGCGGCACGGTCGTAGGGCACCGACTCGCCCGGCTCCTCCCCCTCCACGAGGGTGACCGGCGGCACGAGCACCTCCGGCCCGTAGTCGGCGAGCAATGTCTCGAGCGGGACGGCGTACTCCTCGACAGCGCGCTGCTCGAGCGCCTCGATGCGCAGCCGCTGCTCGGCCCGGGCCACCTCGTCCCGGTGCACCACGTCGGTCAGCCGGTCGAGCTCGGCCGCGAGCTCACGGCTGGCGGCCCGCAGCGCGAGCAGCTCGCCCTCGGTGACCGTGCGGGCGGACTGGGCGGCCTCGCGGTCGGCCGCTGCCTGCTGCAGCGAGAGGGCGATCCGCCCGAGGGCGGTCTGCGCACCGCGCACGACCTCGGCCGCCACCAGGGCGCCGCGCTGCCGTTGGGCACGGAGCGCGACCAGCCGCTCCCGGGCCTGTCGCTCCTGACGCGCCGCCCGCTCCAGCGATTCGGCCCGTCCGGCCAGGGCCTTCGCCCGCTCCTCACCGGTGCGTACGGCGAGTCGGGCCTCCACCTCCGTGGCGCGGGCGTCCGCTGCCGTCTGGACGAGGCGGTCGCGGACCTCCGTGGACGGCTCCTCGTCGGCGGGAGCCGCCTCGGCGGCCGCGAGCCGCTCCTCGAGCTCCGCGAGGCCGGACAGGTCGCGGTCGCGGGCCTCCTCGGCGCGGGCACGGGCCTGCTCGAGCCGACCGGCCTCCGCCTCGGCAGCGCTGCTCGCGGAGGCCAGCAGCCCGAGCTGCTCGGCGAGCGCGGCCATCCGGGCGTCGCTGTCGTGCAGGGCGGCCAGGGCCTCATGCACCTCGGCCTGGCGGTGGGCGACGACGGTCTGCGCCTGCGCCACCTCCGCGGCCAGGCGTTCATGCCGCTGCTCGGCCTCCTGCTGCTTGGTGGCGGCCTCGTCGACCGCGGCCTGCACCTCGAGCAGCGACGGGGCGCTGGCGGAACCACCGATGGCCCAGTCGGCGCCGAGCAGGTCGCCGTCGGCCGTGACGGCGCGCAGGTCGGCCGTCGTCTCGACGAGCCGCCTGGCGTCATCGAGGGTGGCCACGACGGCCACCCTGCGGAGGGCGCGGGTGAGGGCCGGGCGCAGCGAGGGGGGCGCCTCGACCAGGTCGATCGCCCACTGGGCGCCGGGCGGCAGCGTCGGCCAGCTGTCGCTCTCGTAGGTGGCCCCGCTCACGAGCAGCCCGGCGCGGCCGCCGTCGAGGTCCTTGAGCCGCTGCAGCGCAGCAGCGGCATCGCCCGGGGAGGCGACCGCGACGGCGTCGGCGACCGCACCCAGGGCGGCCGCGACCGCCGCCTCGTGTCCGGTGCGGACGGTGACGAGCTGCGCCACCGTGCCGAGGACGCCGGCGGTGTCGAGCAGGGCGGCCGAGCCGTCCTTGGGCGCCAGGCTCAGCGCCAGCGCCTCCCGCCGGGCAGCCCAGGTGGAGCGGTCGCGCTCGGCCTCGCGCTCGTCCGCCTGCAGGGCCGTGAACCGGTCCTGCGCCGCCGCCAGGGCGGTCGCGGCTGTCTCGTGCCGCTCGTCGAGGTCGACCTCGCCCTCGTCGAGGCCGCCGGCCTCCGACTGCAGCGCCTCGAGGTCGGCGACGGCGCGCGACAGCCGCGCGTGCGCCTCCTCGAGCTGAGCGGTGAGGCGACCGATCTCGGCCTCCGCTGCGGAGGACCGGGACCGCAGCGCGCCGACCTGGCCGGTGAGCTTGGCGAGGCCCTCACGGCGGTCGGCGATCGCCCGGCGGGCGGCGACCAGGGCCTTCTCCTCCGCGGCGAGCGCAGCCTCGGCGTCGGTGCGACGCAGGACCGCGACGTCGAGCCGCTCGTTGTCCTGGGCGATCTGCTCCTGCAGCTGGGCCTCCTGGCCCCGCACCTGGACGGCCTCGCGGTCGAGGTCGTCCGGGTCGCGACCGGTCCGCGCCTCCTCGGGCAGCTCGGACGTGAGGTGCCGGTGCCGCTCGGACGCCAGGGTGGCGGTCCCACGCAGCCGCTCCTCCAGGGCCGACAGCCGGTACCAGGTCTCCTGGGCGCGCGTCAGCCGCGGCGCCTGCTCCGCGGCGGCCGCCTCCAGGTCGGCCTCGCGGCGCTGCGACTCCCCGAGCTCCTTCTCGACCGACGCGCGGCGCTCGCGCAGCTGGGTCTCGTCGCGGACCTCCGCCTCGAGCGCGGTGCGGAGCGCGACGATGTCGTCCGCCAGCAGCCGCAGCTTGGCGTCGCGCAGGTCGGCCTGCACCTCGCCGGCTCGGCGGGCGACCTCCGCCTGGCGGCCGAGCGGCTTGAGCTGGCGACGGAGCTCGGTGGTGAGGTCCTGCAGGCGCGTGAGGTTGGCCTGCATCGCCTCGAGCTTGCGCAGCGCCTTCTCCTTGCGCTTCTTGTGCTTGAGGACGCCCGCGGCCTCCTCGATGAACGCGCGCCGGTCCTCGGGGCGGGCGGACAGCACCGCGTCGAGCTGACCCTGGCCGACGACGACGTGCAGCTCGCGGCCGATGCCGCTGTCGCTCATCAGCTCCTGGATGTCGATCAGCCGGCACTTCGTACCGTTGATGGCGTACTCCGACGCGCCGTCGCGGAACATCAGCCGGCTGACGGTGACCTCGGTGTACTCGATCGGGAGCGCACCGTCGGTGTTGTCGATCGTGAGCGTGACCTCGGCCCGGCCGAGCGGCGCCTTGCCGGGCGTGCCGGCGAAGATGACGTCCTCCATCTTGCCGCCGCGCAGCGCCTTGGCCCCCTGCTCGCCCAGCACCCAGGCGATGGCGTCGACGACGTTGCTCTTGCCGGAGCCGTTCGGGCCGACGACACACGTGATGCCGGGCTCGAAGCGGAGGGTCGTCGGTGCCGCGAAGGACTTGAAGCCCTTCAAGGTGAGGCTCTTGAG
>JAOPVZ010000223.1 GCA_025965935.1 Frankiales bacterium
TCTCGCTGCGGGTCCGCGTCGGCCTGGCGGTCATCACCCTCGCTGTCCTGTTCGTCTATGTCGTTTCCGCCAGAAGGAGCCCCACCCGATGACCCTCGAGCTGCTGCCTGCCGTCGACGTGGCGGACGGGCAAGCCGTGCGCCTGGTCCAGGGGGAGGCTGGGTCCGAGACGTCGTACGGCTCGCCGCTCGACGCCGCCCTGCAGTGGCAGAGCGACGGTGCCGAGTGGGTGCACCTCGTGGACCTCGATGCCGCCTTCGGCCGCGGCTCCAACCGCGAACTGCTTGCCGAGGTCGTCGGCCGACTCGACGTGAAGGTCGAGATGAGCGGTGGGATCCGGGACGACGCGTCGCTCGAGGCAGCCCTCGCCACCGGGTGCACCCGCGTCAACCTCGGTACGGCGGCACTCGAGGCCCCGGACTGGGTGCGGTCTGCGATCGCCCGGTTCGGCGACAAGATCGCCGTCGGGCTCGACGTGCGCGGGACGACGCTGTCGGCCCGCGGCTGGACGCAGGACGGCGGCGAGCTGTTCGAGGTGCTCGCTCGTCTGGACGCCGACGGCTGTGCTCGCTACGTGGTCACCGACGTCCGGCGTGACGGGACGCTGACCGGGCCGAACCTCGAGCTGCTCGCCTCCGTCACGGCCGCGACGACCAAGCCGGTTGTCGCCAGTGGGGGAGTGTCGTCGATCGAGGACCTCGTCGCCATCGCCGGCGTGCCGGGCGTCGAGGGCGCGATCGTCGGGAAGGCCTTGTACGCGGGCGCTTTCACGCTGCCGCAGGCCCTCGAGGCTGTCCGCGGTGAGTGACCTCGTCGACGGTGAGGACTGGGGCGGCCGGCGGATCGAGGGTGAGACGTTCACCGACGCCACCTTCCTCGAGGTCGACATGTCGGAGCTGGCCACGTCGGCTGCGGTCTTCGACGGCTGCACCTTCAAGGGCGTGCGCCTGAACGGCTCCAGTCACCAGGGCTCGGCCTTCGTGAACTGCACGTTCCTGCGCTCCACCTTCTGGGGCGCCGCGTTCGCGGGCTGCAAGCTCGTCGGCTCGTCGTTCGAGCGCTGCACCTTCGACTTGCTGAAGGTCGACGGCGGCGACTGGTCCTTCGTGTCGCTCGCGTCCGCCGATCTGCGCACGGCCCGGCTGGAAGACGTGCGGATGCGCGAGTCAGACCTGTCCCACGTGAACGCAGCCGGCGCGACGTTGGCGGGACTCGATCTCTCCGCCGCACTCCTCGTCGGCGCGGACCTCAGCGGAGCGGACCTCCGCCGAAGCGACCTGTCCTCACTCGACCCGGCGGAGACCAAGGTGGCCGATGCGATCGTCACCTACGACCAGGCCGTCAACGTCGCCCGGGCGCTCGGGTTCGACGTCCGCGCTGACTGACGCGCCGGGCTGTCGAGCCCGAACGGTTCACTCGCCGCGGAAGGCATCACCACGCGAAATCGGTAGTTCGACCGCGTCAGAGCGCGGTGGATCTACCGACATCGATCGGACCGCGCTGCGTGGTGGGAATGGTGAAACGCACACGACAACAGATCGTCACCTGCGCCGGACAGGAACGATCCCTGCCGCCTCGAAGTCAGCGGCATGCGCTCCCGTGCCCTCCTCGGCCTTGCCCTTGCCGCAACCGTCGGCCTGACCGTCCCGTCCTTCGGGGCCACCGGATCTCCGAGCAGCGACTGCCGGGCGGCGGTCGCGGGGCTCGACCTCGAGACGGCGAGCATCGCTGACCTCACACAGGCGCTGGCGACCCACCGCACGACGTCGGTGGCGCTCGTGAAGGCCTACCTGGCGCGGATCCACGCCTACGACGGCCCGACGAACTCGATCCGCGAGCTGTCGCCGACGGCGTTGGCCTGGGCGGCGCGCCTCGACAAGGAGCGGGCGGCCGGCATCGTGCGGGGTCCGCTGCTCGGCGTACCTGTCTTGCTGAAGGACAACATCGACACGGCGGACCAGCCGACGACGGCGGGGTCGATCGCGCTCGCCGGCATGCGGCCCTACCAGGACGCGACACTCGTCGCGAAGCTGCGCGCAGCAGGGGCGATCGTGCTCGGCAAGACGAACCTGTCGGAGTTCGCCAACTGGGTCGACCTCTCGATGCCGAACGGCTACTCCAGCCTCGGTGGGCAGGTGCGCAACGCCTACACGCTGGGCGATCCGAGCGGCTCCTCGAGCGGCTCCGGCGTGGCGGGGTCGATGGCGTTCGCGGCGGCCGCGTTCGGCAGCGAGACGTCCGGCTCGATCCTCAGCCCGAGCGATGTCAACGGACTGGTGGGTGTGAAGCCGACCCGCGGCCTGATCAGCCGGGAGGGCGTCATCCCGCTGGCCGAGGGCTTCGACACCGCGGGACCGATGGCGCGCAGCGTCCCCGACGCCGCCGCGCTGCTCACGGCGGTCGCGGGCACGGACCCCGCCGACCCGGCGTCCCAGCAGGCGAACCTGCACCGGACCGACTACAGCAAGGCGATCCGCGGTGCGTCGCTCAAGGGCGTCCGGCTCGGCTACAGCGAGAGCGAGCGCAGCAGCCTGAGCGCCGCCAAGCTGAGGGTCTACGACCGGGCGCTCGCCGACCTCAAGCGGCTCGGTGCCGTGCTCGTCGCGACCGACAAGCTGGACGACACCGGCAACGTCGGCATCACGGAGCTGGGCCTCATCCCCAACGACTTCAAGGCCAACCTCGACCACTACCTGGCGACCGAGGCGCCGACGCCCAAGAGCGGCGTGCGGAGCCTCGCCGACATCGTGCTCTACAACCGGCAGCACCCCGACAAGGTGAAGTACGGCCAGAGCCTGCTGATCGCGTCTGCCGCGCAGCCCGGCAGCCGCGAGGCCGCATCCGGTTCCTCCCTCGCCCTGCGTACGACGATGGGCGCGGCCATCGACGCGGCGCTGCAGGCCGACTCGCTGGCGGCGATCGTCGCGCCAGGCGCGGACTACGCGAACATCGGCGCGTCGGCCGGCTACCCGACGGTGATCGTCCCGGCCGGTCTGGTCAACGACACGTCACCGCAGGGCCTGTCCTTCATGGGCACCGCCTGGTCGGAGGCGAAGCTGCTGCGGTACGCAGCTGCCTACGAGGCCGGCACCCACCGCCGGGTGCCGCCGACCGTCGTGAACCCCAAGATCCTCAAGGGCTGCTGATCGGCTACTCCTTGACGGAGAGCTCGACCTTCAGCGGCCCCAGCGTGACGGTCTTGCCCAGGCCGCCGCGGACGGTTGTCACCTTCGGCCGCGACCAGCGCAGCGGCGTCCACTGCAGGGACAAGGCGGGAGTGGCGTCGTTCAGCTCCGGGGGTACGGCGACGGGCTCGGCCGGCAGGGGAGCGGGCGTGTCCTCGATCGGACCAGCGAGATCGCTCAGCAGGTCGGCCTGCAGGTCCGCGCGGAGGTCCTTCTTGGCGGCCGTCATCGGGTCTCCTCGTAGGCCTTCAGCACGTCGACGGCGAGCGCGGCGTAGGCCTCGGCCACCGCGGACGTGGGGTTGGACAGCACGACAGGGCGCTTCGCGAGCGTCGCGGACGGGACGCGCCGCGAGACCGGGATGCGGGTGGCGAGCATGGGGAGCTCGGTGCCCTCGATGGCGCCGAACACCTCACGGGCGGCCTTGCCCTCCCTGTCCCACAGGGAGCACGCGACACCGATCAGGCGCGCGTTGGTGTTCTCGAACCTCTTGTGCTGCTCGAGGAAGGCGGTCACCCGAGCCGCGCCGAGGGCCGAGCCGGGGTCGCTCGTGAACACGGTGAGGACGGCGTCGGCGGCGCACACCGCCGACAGCGTGAGGTTGCCCAGGTCGCCGTGGGTGTCGAGGACGATGTGGTCGTAGTCGTCGAGGAGCGGTCGCAGCACCCGCCGTACCCCAGTGACGATGCCGCCCTGGGCCGCGAGCGTGACGCCGACGTGCTCGAGGCTCGGGTGCGCGGGGAGCAGGTCCAGTCCGGGGGCGACCTCGGTGCGCAGGACGGCCCGCGGGTCGGCCTCGGGGTCCTCCAGCAGGCCGGCGAGGGAGTCGTCCTTGGACTTCGCCACGACCCCGAAGGCCCGGCCGAGGGAGTCCTGCGGGTCGGCGTCGACCGCGAGGACGCGACCCGAGCGGGCGAGGACCGCCGCCAGGTTGGCCGCTGTCGAGGTCTTGCCGACCCCTCCCTTGGAGGAGCAGACCGCCAGCCTCACGTCTTCGCCCCCGAGCTGGCGCCGCGCGCCACCATGACGAGGACGGCGCTGGCGAGGACCTCCAGCAGGAACTGGCCGATAGCGCCGGCGTGCATGCCGCGCGCGATGACGCGCCCGATCAGCCCGCCGAGGACGCCGAGCAGAGCCGTCATCAGCAGCCCGATGCGGCCGTGGCCGGGGGCGATGGCGCGCGCGATCATGCCGAGGACGAGCCCCACGACGAGGGCCCAGACCGCTGACATGAGCGTCGCGCCGATGACCGGGAGCACGACGAAGAGCACGACGCAGACGACGAGCAGCGCGAACAGCACGCCCACAGGGTAGAGCGTTTTCGTGACGACTAGCGTTCCTGGACATGACACTCGCCGTCCGCGTCATCCCGTGCCTCGACGTGGATGCCGGACGGGTCGTCAAGGGCGTCAACTTCACTGACCTGGTCGACGCCGGAGACCCGGTCGAGATGGCCCGCGTCTACGACGCCGAGGGGGCCGACGAGCTGGTCTTCCTCGACATCACTGCCTCGTCGGGCTCGCGTGAGACGACGTATGACGTCGTACGGCGGACAGCGGAGCAGGTCTTCATCCCCTTGACCGTCGGCGGCGGGGTCCGCAGCACTGACGACGTGGACCGACTCCTCCGCGCCGGCGCAGACAAGGTCGGGGTCAACACGGCCGGCATCGCGCGGCCGGAGCTGCTGAGCGAGATCAGCACCCGCTTCGGCTCGCAGGTGCTCGTGCTGAGCGTCGACGCGCGCCGCGCCCCGGACGGCTCCTTCGAGGTCACCACCCACGGCGGCCGCCAGGGCACGGGCATCGACGCCCTCGAGTGGGCGCAGCGCGGCGAGCAGCTGGGCGTCGGCGAGATCCTCCTCAACTCGATGGACGCCGACGGCACCCGGCAGGGGTACGACGTCGAGATGCTGAAGGCCGTCAGGAGCCGCGTCTCCGTCCCGGTGATCGCCAGCGGCGGCGCGGGCTCGGTCGACGACTTCGCACCCGCCGTCGAGGCCGGCGCCGACGCCGTTCTCGCAGCGAGCGTCTTCCACTTCGGCACGATGCGCATCGGCGACGCGAAGGACGCTCTCCGCGCCGCCGGTCACGTCGTTCGCTAGGGAATCGCGTTGACCTCAACCACGGTTGAAGTGGTTCCGTGACCCTCGACATGGACACTCCCACGCGCACCTCACGACAGGTGATCTGGCGTGGCCTCTGGATACTGTGGCTGGCGGTGCGCGAGGAGCCGCGGATCTTCGCCATCTCGGCGGTCGGCAGCGCGCTGTTCGGCGGCATGACGATCGCGCAGGCCTACGCCTTCGGGCACATCACGAGCACCGTCATCGAGCCGTCCATCAAGCGCGGCGACGCGACCACGGCGACCCTCGCCGGTGCGGTGCTGCTCGTCATGGGCGTCGCGACGCTGAAGGTCTTCGGCATCCTCGGCCGGCGCCTCGGCGCGGGGATCATGCAGTACCGGCTGCAGGCGACCTACCGGAAGCGCGTGACCCGCCGCTACCTCGAGCTGCCGCTCGAGTGGCACCAGCTGCACCCGACCGGCGAGCTGCTCTCCAACGCCAACAGCGACGTCGAGGCGACCTGGTACCCCATCGCGCCGTTCCCCTTCGCGGTCGG
>JAOPVZ010000237.1 GCA_025965935.1 Frankiales bacterium
TTCTGGTTCGAGTCCAGATGGGGGAGCACTAGGTTTCCGGTCGTGGATCTCGCCGCGCGCCGGCTGCTTGCCGTCCTGCTCGTCTGCGTCGGCGTCTTCACGGTCGGCGGCTACCTGCTCAAGTCACCGTGCATCGGGGCGGCGAACTACAACGCGAACCGTGACAAGGACCTCTGCAGCAACGACATCCAGGTCCTGTACTGGAACCGGCACCTGGACCAGCACCGGTTGCCGTACATCCACGGTGAGCTCGTCACGACCCGCAACGCGGACGGCTCCGTCACCGAAGACCTGACCGGTGGCTCGCTGGAGTACCCGGTGCTGACCGGCCTGTTCGCCTGGTTCCCCGCGCTGTTCGTGGACCACGACGGCGGCTACCTGCAGCTGACCGCGCTGCTGCTCGCTCCGTTCAGCTTCCTGACAGTCTTCCTGCTCAGCCGGATGGTGCGCTGGCGGGCGCTGCTCTACGCCCTCGCGCCGCCTCTCATCTGGTACTCCTTCCACAACTGGGACCTGCTCGTGGTGTGCGCCACGACGGCAGCGTTCTACGCCTGGTGGAAGCAGCGTTGGGCGTGGGCGGGGGCGCTGCTGGCAGTCGGCGGCTGGCTGAAGTTCTGGCCGCTGCTGTTCGTCGTACCGCTGATGCTGGACCTCTGGCACCGGAGGCAGAAGCACGGGCTGACCACGGCACTGGGGTCGATCGCGTGGGTCAGCATCCTGGTGAACGGCTACTTCATCATCCGGTCGCCGAGCGGCTGGTGGGCGCCGTACGCCTTTCAGAAGGAGCGCGCGGCCGACATCACGTCGAACTCCATCTGGTACTGGGGCTTCAGCAAGCCGGTCTCCACGGGCACCCTCAACACGCTCGTGCCTGTGCTGCTGCTGCTCGGCATCGTGGGCGCGTGCGGCTACGGCTGGCGACGGGCGCAACGCGAGGGGGTGTTCCCGTTCGTGCAGGTCTGCGGGGCGATCCTCGCCGTCTTCATGGTCACGAACAAGGCGCACAGCCCGCAGTACGCGCTCTGGCTGCTGCCCTTCTTCTGCCTCATCCGGCTGCGCTGGGGTTGGTGGACCGCCTACATGGTCTTCGACCTTCTGATGTACGTCGGTCTGTTCCGCTGGTACTACGCGCTCGGGTCACCCGCGCCGGACTACGGCCTGGCCTACGAGGCGCTCATCCTGGGCGTGTGGGGCCGGGCCGCGATGCTGGTGCTGCTCGTGGTGGTGTTCCTGCGCGCGGACACGGCGCTCGAGCCCGCTCCGCAGCGGACCTCGCTATCGCTCGAGCCCGTCGCTGCCTAGGGTCGTCGCATGGCGCTGCTCCGTCCCTCCGGAGAGCTGGACCTTGCGACGGTCGAGCCGTTCCGCCGTGAGGTGCAGGCTGTCCTCGACGGGCAGCCGGACGAGCTGGTCATCGATCTCTGTGACGTGTCGTTCCTCGACAGCTCCGGCCTCGCGGTCCTGGCGGCCGCCCTGAAGTCGCAGCGCGCGCGGGATGCCGGGCTGGTCCTCACCAACCCCCAGCCGATCGTGCAGCGCGCCCTCGTACTGGTCGGGCTCGGCACCCTCATCGGCGCCGACTAGACCAGCGAGTCGTCCCAGGCCTGCTGCAGGTCGGCGTAGCGGCCACCGCGCTCGAGCAGCTCGATGGGGGAGCCGTCCTCAACCACCCGGCCTTGGTCGAGGACGAGGACCCGGTCGGCGATCTCCACCGTCGACAGCCGGTGGGCGATGATGACGGCGGTCCGGTCCGCCAGCACGGTGCGCAGCGCGTGCTGCACCAGTCGCTCGCTCGGGATGTCCAGCGAGCTGGTGGCCTCATCCAGCACCAGGACGGCGGGGTCGGCGAGGAACGCTCGGGCGAACGCCACCAGCTGGCGCTGCCCGGCGCTCAGCCGACCGCCCCGCTTGCGGACGTCGGTCTCGTAGCCGTCCGGCAGCGCCGCGAAGACGTCGTGCGCGCCGAGCGCCTGCGCCGCCGCGACGACGTCGTCCGTCGAGGCCCCCGGTCGGCCGAACCGGATGTTGTCCGCGACCGTGCCGGCGAACAGGAAGTTCTCCTGCGTGACCATCACGACCGCCCGGCGCAGGTCCTCCTCGGACAGCGACCGGAGGTCGACGCCGTCGAGCGCGACCCGGCCCTCGAGCGGGTCGTAGAACCGGCTGACGAGCCGCGCGATCGTCGTCTTGCCGGCGCCGGTCGCGCCGACGAGGGCCACCGTCTCGCCGGCCGGGATGACCAGGTCGAGGTCGGGCAGCACGACGGCGTCGCGGTAGCCGAACCGCACCGCCTCGAAGGTCAGCTCGCCGCGCGCGCTCGGCAGCGGCACCGGGTCGGCCGGGGCCGGCACCGTGGACGGCTCCTCCAGCACCCCGCTGAGCTTCTCGAGCGCGGCCGTGGCCGACTGCAGCGAGTTGTAGAACATCGACAGCTCCTGCATCGGCTCGAAGAACCGCCGCAGGTAGAGCAGGAACGCCGCGAGCACGCCGACCTCGGTGTGGCCGTCGATGACCCGCACCGCACCGAACACGAGGACCGCCGCGATCGTGGCGTTGCCGATCAGCTTGATGCCAGGCGCGAACAGCGCCACCAGCTTGAAGGCGCGGTCGTTGGCGACCCGGTAGTCCTCGTTGAGCTGCCCGAAGATCTCGTCGTTGCGCGGCTCTCGCCGAAAGGCCTGGACCGCCCGGATGCCGCCGAGCGACTCGACGAACTGCACGATGACCAGGGCGACGCACTCCCGGGTACGGCGGTAGGCCAGCGCCGACTCGCGGCGGAACCACCGCGAGATCCAGAGCAGGAGCGGGAACGACAGCAGCGTCACCAGACCCATGGGCAGGTCGAGGGTCAGCAGGATGACCCCGACCGAGAGCACTGACAGCGCCGCGATGACGAGGTCGTCGAGGCCGCCGTCGAGCAGCTCCCCGATCGCGTCCACGTCACTGGTCAGTCGGCTGATCACGCGGCCGCTGGTGTACTTCTCATGGAAGGCGACCGACAGGGTCTGGAACTTGTCGTAGACCCGTGTCCGCAGGTCGAGGAGCACGCCCTGCCCGATCTTGCCGGAGAGCAGCAGGAAGGCTCGCTTGCTGGCGTACTCGGTCACGGCGGCGATGACGAGGGCGATCACGACCTCGGTGAGCAGCCGGTCGTCGCCGATGCCCTTGTCGATGCCGACCGCGACCAGGTACGGGCCGGCCATGGCGGCGAAGTTGGAGACGAGCAGCAGCGCGACCGCCCACCAGAGCCGGCGCTTGTGCGGTCGCAGCAGGGAGCGCAGCAGGGCCCGGGAGCGGGCCCGCAGCCGCACGGTCGTGGCGACGTCGAGGTCGTCGCGCCCCTCAGCCGCGACGCCTCGCCAGTCGAGCGCGGTCATGCCGAGACCTCGGCGTCGGCGCTGAGAACGGCCCGGTAGGCCGGGATCTGCAGCAGCTCGGCGTGGCTGCCCACCGCCACGAGGGTGCCGTCCTGCAGGAACGCGACGCGGTCGGCCAGGGCGATGGTCGAAGGCCGGTGCACGACGAGCAGCGCGGTGGTGCCCTGGAGTACCCGGTGCAGAGCCTCCTCGACGAGCGCCTCGGTCTGTACGTCGAGCGCCGACAGCGGATCGTCGAGCACCAGCACGTCGGGCCGGCCGAGGACCGCGCGGGCCAGCGCGAGCCGTTGCCGCTGGCCGCCGGACAGCGACAGCCCCTGCTCCCCGATGCGGGTGTCGAGGCCCCATGGCAGGTCGTGGACGAAGCTCGCCTGTGCGACCTCGATGGCTTCGAGGACGTCCTCCTCGGAGGCGTCCGGCCGGCCGAGGGTGATGTTCTCCCGGACCGAGGCGGAGAACAAGGTCGGCTCCTCGAAGGCGGTCGCGACCCGGGTCCGCAGTGTCGAGAGCCTGAGGTCGCGCACGTCCACGCCGTCGAGGAGGATCCGGCCGGCCGTCACGTCGTACAAGCGAGGGACCAGAGCCGTCAGGGTGGTCTTGCCAGAGCCGGTGACACCGACGAGGGCCATCGTCTCCCCGGGCCGCACCTCGAGGTCGATCCCGTGCAGGACAGGCACTGTCGCACCCGGGTAGGTGAAGCCCACGCCCTGCAGGCTCAGCGCGCCCGGTCCCTCGCTGGTGCCGAGTGCGCCGTCCAGCACGTCGGATCGGCTGTCGAGGACCTCGTAGATGCGGTCGGCGGCGGTCATGGCCTCCTGCCCGTTGGCGAGGATGAAGCCCAGCGAGTCGATCGGCCAGGACAGCGTGAGCATCAGGGTCACGAAGGCCACCAACTGGCCCAGCGTCATGTGCCCGGCATCGACGCTGCGGGCGCCCAGCAGCAGGACGAGCGACAGCGTGAGCGACGGGATGAGGTCGAAGGTCGACCAGAACCGCGACACCACACCGGCCTTCTCGACGGCGGTGTCGTGCAGGAAGGCGGCTTGGGATCGGAAAGCCGTCCCGACGTACCCCGCTCGTCCGAAGCTCCGGATGGTGCGAACCCCCACCGCCGATTCCTCGATGTACGTGGCGAGGTCACCCTGCTGGTCCTGCACCTTGCGGGCCACGGCCATGTAGGAGCGCGACAGCGAGCGCGAGATGAGGAACAGCGGTACGGCGGCAAGGGCGACCAGCAGTCCGAGGCCGGCGTTGATGCGCACGAGCAGCACGACGACCGTGATGAACGTGGCGATGTTGACGAACAGGAAGACGAGACCGAACGACAGGAACCGCCGGATCTGGCTGAGGTCGCTGGTCGCGCGGGAGAGCAGCTGCCCGCTCTGCCACTTGTCGTGGAAGGACACCGGCAGCCGTTGCAGGTGCTGGTAGAGGTCGTCGCGGACGGCCGTCTCCATGCCGAGCGCCAGGTACGCCTGGGTCCAGCGGCGCACGAAGACGAGCGCGGCCTCGGCGACTCCCAGGGCCAACGCGAGGAGGCCGAGCGAAACGAGGCCACCGCGGTCGTGGTGGGTGACCGGGCCGTCGACGACGTGCTCGGTGACGATCGGCACGAACAGCGAGGCGGCCGTCGCGAGGACGGCGGCTGCGGTCATGAGGGCCATCGGGCCGCGGTAAGGCCTGAGGTATCCGAGGATGCGGAGCAGCGACCTCATCGGGTGCTTGCTGCGGCCATCCATCCGGTGGAGGTTACGTCGGACGTGAGACGTCCCGCGCCCGGTTTTAGGCCGTGCGGGCCGCCCTGCGCGGCGCAGGCGAGGGTGTGCGGGCGACGTCCGACGGCGTGAGCTCGGCGGCGAGCGCGAGCTTCATGCCCTCGGGGTCCAGCAGGTCCATGAGCAGGGTCAGCGGGATGCCGTCCTGCAGGAGCCGTTGAGCCAGGGGAAGGGCTGTCATGCGGACTGTCTCGACCAGAGGTCGAGGGTTCTGTAGGGCCATACGGGTGAACGAATCACATCGATGTGCTTCACCCCGTTGGGGAGAGACCCGAGTTCGACCGGCTGTCGTCGGGGGCGACATGCTGCTCGCATGTCCCTGGTCCCGTCGCGCGTGCCAACGCGCCTGCTCGCCCTCACGGCACTGGGACCGCTCTTGCTCACCGCGGCCTGCTTTGGCTCCTCGTCGAAGGGGACCACCTCGAAAGGCGCGCCGAGCCAGACGAAGGGTGGCGTCCTGCACTACCTGTCGCAGAGCGACTTCGAGCACCTTGATCCCGCCCGAGTGTCCGGGCCTGCTGCGAGCGACTTCGGCCGGCTGCTCTACCGCACCCTCATGACCTACGACACCAGGTCTGGGACCGCGAGCACCAAGGTCGTCCCGGACCTGGCCGAGAGTCCTGGCACGCCGTCCGATGACGCGAAGACCTGGACGTACAAGATCAAGAAGGGCCAGAAGTACGAGGACGGCACAGCGATCACCGCCCAGGACGTCAAGTACGGGGTGGAGCGCACGTTCTCGGCCGACCTGCTCGAGGGGCCTTCGTACTACAACACGCTGCTCGCCAACGCCTCGACCTACAAGGGTCCCTACCAGGACAAGAGCGACTTCAAGAGCGTCGAGACACCGGACAGGTACACGATCGTGTTCCACTTCGCGAAGCCGTTCGCGGACGCCGACTATGCCGCGGCCCTGACGACCACGGCCCCTGTCCCGGTCAAGAAGGACACCGGCGTCAAGTACGACAACCGGCCGTTCAGCTCCGGCCCCTACAAGATCAAGACCTACCAGCGCGGCAAGGCCATCGACCTGGTCCGCAACCCCTTCTGGGACCCCAAGAGCTCGCCAGCCATCGGCGCGTACCCGGATGAGGTCGTCGGTGAGCTCGCGCTCGATGGCGCCACGATCGACCAGCGCATCGCGACCGGCAACGGCGAGGACGCGAACGCCGTCACGGACAAGCCGAACCTCGAGCCGGCGAGCCTGCAGAAGTACCTCAACAACGACCGGTACAAGAACTTCGTCTACAAGGGCCTGGACGGATCGACGGTCTACTCAGCCATGAACACAGTGAGAGGCCCGTTCGAGGACATCAAGGTGCGGCAGGCTTTCGAGGTCGCCTACCCGCTGGCCACCGCCCGCACGGCCGCCGGCGGTCCGCTCGTCGGGGACTTCGCCACCGACGTCCTGCCGCCTTCGCTGACATCGCACCAGGACCTCGACGTCTACGGCCAGAAGGCCAACGACTTCAAGGGCGACCCGGCGCGGGCCAAGCAGATGCTGGCTGACGCCGGCTACCCCAACGGGGTCACGATCACGACAGACGTCACCGACACCGGGACGGCCGGCAAGGTGGCGGCAGCCGTGAAGGCGGCTCTGGCACCGGCCGGCTTCGAGCTGGACGTCAAGCAGATCGCCCTTTCGAGCTACTACGACACGATCGGCCAGCCGGCCACGCAGCCGGACCTCGTCGCCTACGCCTGGATCCCGGACTGGCCGTCGGCGTCCAGGGTCATCCCACCGCTGTTCACCTGCAGCGCCATCAAGCCGCAGGGCAACCACAACCCGTCGAACTACTGCGACAAGGGCTTCGACGCCCAGGTCGACAGGGCGCTCGCCGAGACCGACCGGAGCAAGCAGGAGCAGATCTGGAAGGCGCTCGACAAGCTGCTCATCGAGGAAGCCGTGGTCCTCCCGCGCTACTTCGGGATCACCACCTGGCTCTACGGCAAGAGCGTGAAGAACGTCCGCTCCTCGCTGCCGTTCGGCGGCGAGATCGACCTTGCCAACGTGGCCGTCCAGTAGGCCACGAGGCTCGAGACAGTGCTCCAGGAGCAGTCGCGCGGTGGCCCGGGCAGGCGCAGGATTGGTGGCGTGCTGGCATGGTGGGTCGAGCGGCCTGGACCGCTCGCGGGGTCGCCGTTGCGGTTCGGCGCCCGCCCGGATCCCGAGCCCACCGCGGGTCAGGTGCGCCTGCTGGTGCGGACGTGCGGGGTCTGTCGCACCGACCTCCACCTTGCGGAGGGTGACCTGCCGCCGCGGGCCGGTGGTGTTGTTCCTGGGCACGAGGTCGTCGGCGTGGTCGATGCGCTCGGCTCCTGCGCCAGCCGGTTCGCGGTCGGTGACCGGGTCGGGGTGGCGTGGCTGCGAAGCACCTGCGGAGTGTGCCGTTGGTGTGCGGAAGGCAGGGAGAATCTCTGCCCGGCAGCGCTGTTCACCGGATGGGATGCCGACGGTGGCTATGCCGAGCGGTGCGTCGTTGACGAGCGCTTCGCGTACGCCTTGCCTCGGGAGTTCGACGACGAGCACGCGGCTCCGTTGCTCTGTGCGGGCATCATCGGGTTTCGGGCACTGCGCCAGGCCAAGTTCCCACCGGGGGGACGGTTGGCCATCTACGGCTTCGGGGGGTCCGCCCATCTCGCCGCCCAGGTGGCGGTCGCGGAGGGCGCGCGCGTGCATGTCATCACGCGCTCACGAGAGGCCCAACTGCTAGCGCTCGAACTCGGGGCGCGTTCGGCCGGCGAGACCCCGCCCGACGAGCCGGTGGATGCGGCGTTGCTGTTCGCGCCGGCCGGTTCCTTGGTGCCGGTCGCCTTGTCCAACCTCGAGCAGGGCGGCACCCTCGTCGTCGCTGGGATTTACCTGACGCAGATCCCGCCCCTGGACTACGGCCGACACCTGTTCCGGGAGCGATCGGTCCGCAGCGTCACTGCCAACACCAGACAGGACGGTGAGGAGTTCCTGGCCGTTGCGGCGCGCATCGGCTTGCAGGTCGCGACGCAGTCCTATCCCCTGGACCGAGCCGATCAAGCTCTGCGCGATCTCGCGTCCGGCGCGGTCCGGGGTGCTGCGGTGCTGCGTGTCAGCTGACCAGCTGTCCGCGCGGTGCCGGCAGGGACCTCGCGGGATCTCGCCGTTCGAGGCTCCTGGGACGTGGGGGCTGGTCGGGACGCAGCCTCGGGTTCCGCTGCGTCTTGCGGGCCATGGCTTCGTCACCTGTCAGCGTCCAGCGCTCCTGTACACCGGTGCGGGCTCGGGAAGGGGCTGCGGTTCCACAGGCGGCTGCGGGATGGGTGGCTCGGGCATAGGCGGTGGGTCCGGCGGCAGCGGGTCCGGTTCGACGGGTGGGAACGGCTCGACCGGGGGAGCGGTGCCACGTGCGCACGTCACTGTCGTCATGCTGCCGTCGTACCCCGTCCGCCGCGGCCCATCGCCGGCCGCGTCCCAGGCCCGGCGCAGGCGACGCTGGTGACGTCGGACTCGATCGTCATGGCGGCGTCGATCCTAGGTGGCGGGTGAACCAGTCGGCAGTCAGCTCCGACACCCGGTCCAGCGCGCCGGGCTCCTCGAAGAGGTGACTGGCCCCCGGCACGACCTCGAGGTGGCGGTCGCAGCGGAGCTGCTCGAGCGCTTGCTCGTTGAGCCGGCGGACCTGCGGGTCGTGGCCGCCGACAATGAGCAGGGTGGGTGCGGTGACGAGCGGCAGACACTCGCCGGCGAGGTCCGGTCGGCCGCTTCGTGAGACGACGGCGCCCACCTGCTCGCGCTGGCGGGCGGCGGCGACGAGGGCACCCGCTGCGCCGGTGCTCGCGCCGAAGTACCCGAGAGCCGTGGGTTTGACGTCCGGTTGGGACATGATCCACCCGACCGAGCCGCCCAGTCGGATCGCGAGCTCGTCGACGTCGAAACGGAGCCGGCCGCCGCGTTGCTCGACCGCCTCCTCGACGTCGGTCAGCAGGTCCAGCAGCAGGGTGCCCAGGCCGTGTGCGTTCAGGCGTTGCGCCACGGCCTTGTTGCGTGGGCTGTTCCGGCTGCTGCCGCTGCCGTGTGCGAACACCACCAAGGGACCGGTGCTTCGCGCAAGGGTGAGATCGGCTCCCAGAAGTCCCACGCCATGAAGGGCGATCCGGATGCCGCGCCGCTCGACCGTGCTCATGGTCGCGTCACGACTCGGCCCCTCGCGAGCAGCTCGAGGACCTCCTCGTCCGACCCATGACGACCTGCCGAGCGCGTGAGCTCAACCGGCCCTGTGGCCGAGGCGCAGCGCGTCGGCCTTGTTGGGTGGTGGTTCGCCCGGTTCGTGCAGCAGGTTGCGGAGCCGCCGCACGCCGGGGACGCGTTCCACGAGCTGCCCGATCCGGTCGATCTCGGCTCGGTCGCGAGCCTGTCCACGCAGCACGGCTGTCCGGTCGCTCACCTCGACGGTGATCGCGTTCGCGTCCACGTGCGATGCGTGGTGCGCTCGCTGGACCTGCTGCTTGACCTCTACGTCGTCGACAGGCTCGGTGCTGCCGGCCCCCACGCTCCGCAGCATTCGGCCCCTGAGCCGCCCACGTCGGAAGCGTGCCTGAGCGAGCGCCCGACGTCGCTGCCGCCGCAGCCCCGCTGCGGCCTGCTCGGCGATTCGTCGCCGGCGTGCCTTGCCGCGGTCCGGATCGAGCAGGTAGCCGAGGCCCACTCCTAGCGCGGTGGCGACCGGCAGCCTCAGCGTCCGGGGGTTGACTCTCCTTGACATGGTGGCCTCCTAAGAGCAGTCAGCCGACCATCGCGGCCGCCGCGGTGGGCCGGATCCGCACCACGACGCACTCGCCACCCGGTGGCCATCAGCAGGTCTCAGTGAGAGTTCGGGCGTCGGCTTGATGACTTGCTCATGGCGACGACCTACCCGGCTGCGCGTCGAGCAAGGGCCGCCAGCGGCGCTGCAGCCGTGGCGAAACCGCTACTTCTTCCTCTCCTTGCCGCCCTTGAACAGCTCGCGCCAGTCGGAGGCGGACACCTCGACGTCGTACCGCTTCGCCGCCGCGAGGATGCGCTTCCACGCGCGGTCCCGCTCGGCATCGGTGACGCCCTCGACCTGGTCGAACCGGGC
>JAOPVZ010000240.1 GCA_025965935.1 Frankiales bacterium
CCGGACTCGCACCGAGCGACACCTGACACGAAGCGGTCACTCCGGACCGGTCAGGGTGGCCGTGGAAGGCGGCCGGACGGTGACAGCCCGCCGGGCGCCGCTCCAGACAACTCCACAGTGGACCTCCAACGCGACCGTCCGGGTCGAGCAGCAGGGAAGAGTCGCTGGGCTGCTCGTGGTCCGAAGCCGGCGCGGCTGGTGAGCGTGGAGGCTGGGGGAAGCCCCAGGGCGAAGAGGGCCTCATACCCCTCGCCCACCAGACTGGACCATGTACGTCAGGTGCACGAACTGGCCGTCGGGCTCCACGTTGGTCAGGTGCAGGTCCTTGGCGGTGAGCCGGCGCGGCAGCAGGGGCTTGCCGGCGCCGAGGGTCACGGGTGCCATGCTGAGGCGCAGCTCGTCGAGCAGGCCGTGGTCGGCCAGCTGACCGGCCAGCTCACCTCCTCCGACGACCCAGATGTCCTTGTCACCCGCTGCCTGGACAAGCGCGGCGTGCACCGGCCGGACGTCACCCGACGCGAACCTGACCCCAGCCACCGCCGGAAGCGTGCGCGTCGTCATGACGACGGCCGGCGTCTCGCCGTACCAGGAGGTCCACTTGGCCGGGTCGTCGAGGACCTTCTCGTGGGCGAGCACCCACTCGTACGTCGTCGACCCCATGAGGAAGGCGCCGATCCCGGCGAAGAAGGCGTTGAACCGGTCGGTCGGCGGCTCGGCCGGGACCTCGAACAGCCAGTCGAGCGAGTCGTGCGGATCGGCGAGGAAGCCGTCGAGCGTCGTCGCCGTGTAGTAGATGGTGCGGGTCATGCCCGCAGGTCTACATCGAGGGTGTGACGTGCCGCGGCGGCGGCCGCTCGGCGGTGTAGCGCGTCACGTGCTCGCGGGCCTCAGGCTTGGCCGGCGGCTGGTGGTCGTCGCGGGCGTGGCCCTCGAGCTCGCTGGCCCAGCGGAAGCGCAGGTGGCAGAGCGGGCAGCTGTAGGTCATGTGGACCTCCTCTCCCTCGAGTGTGCGCCCGACGTCACAGGACTTCCAGGGGAGAAAGCAGGCAGTCAGGTACCTAGACGAAGACCGCTCGACCGAGCAGGCAGAACACCGCCGCGACCAGGCCCGCGGCGGGGATCGTGAGCACCCAGGCGAGGGCGATGTTGCCGGCGACACCCCACCGGACGGCGGACAGCTTGCGGGTCGCACCGACGCCCATGATCGAGCTGGTGATGACGTGGGTCGTCGAGACCGGTAGCCCGTAGTGGGCCGTCGTGAAGAGCACGCTGGACGCCACGGTCTGTGCCGCGAAGCCGGCGGCGGGGTCCATCTTGATGACGCGGCGGCCGAGGGTGCGCATGATGCGCGCGCCGCCGGAGAAGGTGCCGAGCGAGATCGCGGTCGCGGCCGAGAGGATGACCCACAGCGGGATGTCGGCATTCGCCCCGAGGTTGCCGGTCACGATGAGCGCGAGCGTGATGACGCCCATCGTCTTCTGCGCGTCCTGCACGCCGTGGCCGTAGGCCATCGCGGTCGACGACAGGATCTGCGCCGTCCGGAAGCCGCGGTTGACGCGACGAGGGTTCCCCCGTCGTACCAGCCAGAGGATCACCAGCATCAGCAGCGCGCCCAGCGCGAAGCCGACCAGCGGCGACAGCACCATCGGTATGAGGACCTTGGAGTAGACGCCGTCCCACTTCACGGCGTCGCCGGCGGCCAGCGCCGACCCGACCAGCCCGCCGATGAGGGCATGGCTGCTGGAGGAGGGCAGCCCGAAGTACCAGGTGATGAGGTTCCAGGTGATCGCCCCGACCAGGGCGGCGAACACCACCACCAGCCCCTTGGCCCCCGTCAGCAGTGCTGGGTCGACGATCCCCTTCCCGACGGTCTTGGCGATCTCGGTCGAGAGCAGCGCACCGACCAGGTTGGCGACGCCGGCCAGGAGGAGGGCCACGCGCGGGGTGAGCGCGCGCGTCGAGACCGCCGTGGCGATCGCGTTGGCGGCGTCGTGGAACCCGTTGGTGTAGTCGAAGGCCAGCGCGACGATGACGATCGCGACCAGCCCGAGGTCCATGCCGGACAAGGGCCTAGGACTCCTTGACGGTGATGGTCTCGACCGCGTCGGCAACGTCCTCGAGCGCGTCGGCCGCGGCCTCCAGCTCGTCCGTCACGTCCTTGAGCTTGAGAGCGGTGAGTGCGTCGTACTCGCCGTTGAAGAGCCGGGCGACGGTGCGTCGGTAGATCTGGTCGGCCTCGTTCTCGAGGCGGTTGACCTCGATCCAGTAGACCTCGAGGTTCTTCATGTCCTTCAGCCGCGGCATCGCCTCGGCCGTCATCGTTGCGGCCCGCTGGAGCACCTCGACGACGCGCAGGTTCTCCGGCGGCAGGTCGCCGAGCTCGTAGAGCACGACGAGGTCGGCGGCGGCCTCCATGAAGTCCATGACGTCGTCGAGCCGGTTGGCGAGGCGGTAGATGTCCTCCCGGTCGAACGGCGTCACGAAGGTGGAGTTGAGCTGGCGCATCACGGTGTGCGTGATCTCGTCGCTCGCGTGCTCGACGTCGCGCAGTCGCTTGGCCAGCACCGGCCGGTCCGCACCGGGCGCGAACATCTGCGCGAGCAGGTCGGCGCCCTGGACCAGGTTCGTCGCGGCGGCAGTGAAGTGGTCGTAGAAGGAGGTGTCGCGGGGAGTCAGTCTCAGGCGCACCCGGCCAGGCTAGGGCAGTCGTTCGCGCGACGTTCGCCGGGTGTTCACTCAGGCCAGTCCGGCGACCTCGGCGGTGCGGTTGCGGACCAGGTCGTTGAAGGCCTGGCCCGGACCGACGTGGTCGGTCAGCGTCCGCGGGTAGAAGGTCACGTACATCGTCCGCCGCCCGCCTGCCCCGGTCGGCTTCGGGGACGCGTGCATCACGTCCTGGACGTGGACGGTCACGTCGCCGGGAGCGGTGTCGATCTCCACGACCGGTACGTCGGAACGGCTGTGCCACTGGTAGGGCAGCGTCTGCCCGTGGCTGCCCGGCACCATGAGCAGGTTGCCGCTGCCTGCGGTGGACCCGGTCAGCTGGATCCCGATGCTCACGGCGGGGCAGAGGATCGCGTGCCCGCCCATGCCGCAGTCCTGGTGCCAGGGGATGTTGGACAGGCCCTGCGTCTGGCCCGGCACCTTGATGAGGACCGCGCTTCCCTCCATCCGGTCCGGCGTGACGATCGCGTCGGCGTCGAGCAGCCTCCCCAGCCGCGCGAGCCGGAGGTCCTGCTCCAGCCGGCGCAGTGCCTCCGAGCGCAGGGTGCTGTAGACGAGCCGGCACAGCTTGTCGCCCTCGTCGGTCCCGACCCACCAGCTCTCGTCGTCGCCTTTGGTGGCGCGCGCGGCGAGCTCGTCGACGGCGGCGTTCGCCACGGCCATCTCGGCGGCGGTGAACACGTCGCGGACGTGCAGGTAGCCCATCGTGTCGAGTTGAGCCCGCAGCTCGGCGTCCGGGTCGGCGAGCGTCATCGTCGCCCGGACGTCCCGGCCGCGCAGGTCGGTGCGGTCGGCCGAGTACGGCGGGAAGCCGGCGTGCAGGTAGCGGAGCACCCGGTCCCAGGCAGCCAGCTGGTCGAAGCCGCCGCGCTCGAAGTCCAGCACCCCGCCGAGCAGCAAGTTGATCGGCGTCCGCAGCTGGGCGACGAGGTCGTGCCAGGCGGCCGGCTCGAGGCGGACGACGGTGTCGCCATCCGGGACCTGGTGCTCGGTCACGGTGTCACCCGAGGCGCGGTACGTCAGCACCTCGTCGCCGACCAGGAAGGTCAGCGAGCCTGCCCGCGCGGTGTCGGCCACCGCAAGCGCCAGCAGCTGCGAGTCGAGGTGAGCAGGCCGTGCCGGTGCCAGCGTCATGCCGGGCAGTGTCCGCCCCCGCGCCCTGCTGATCAACAGAGGTTCGGCAGGGCGACACACCGACGCGCCGGCCGCGCGATCGCCTGTTGATCACCAAGGAGGGGGACGGGGGCTACTCGCTGGCGTAGGACTCCGGGTCGCTGTGCTCACCGGTGACGAGGTAGGTCACGGCGTGGCTGACGGAGACCGC
>JAOPVZ010000257.1 GCA_025965935.1 Frankiales bacterium
CCCACAACACCCTGAGCTCTCGCGCGCGCCAGAGCTCAGGCACACGCTCGGCGGAGGCGACTGGAGGTGCTCTGCCTGCGCGAGAGTGCAGGAGGGCTCAGTCCCGCGGGGGTTGCTCGGCGAGGAACCGCTCGAGCTCGGCACCGAGCTCGTCGGCGCTGGGCAGCTGCGACTCGTCGAGCAGCGACCGCCCCTGCCCGCTCACGAAGGCGTCGTACTGGACCTCGAGCTGGTGGACGATCTCGGCCACCTCGGGCGAGCCGGCGACCTGCTCGTCGATGGCCCGGCGGGTCTCCTCCGCCGCCTGGTCCAGCCCCTCCACCGGGAGCCGCAACGAGCCCGCCTTGGCGACCTCCCGGACGAGCTGGGCAGCGGCGGCCGGGTACGCCGCTTGGCTCACGTAGTGCGGCACGTGGACCGCGAAGCCCATCGCCTCGAAGCCCGCTTCCCCGAGCCGGAGCTCGAGGAGGTGGCCGGCGCTAGCCGGCACCTGGACGGTCTCCACCCAAGGGGTGTATTCCGCCACGAGGGCGGGCGGTGTGCCGTGCGCGATGACCCCGACCGGCCGGGTGTGCGGCAGGCCCATCGGGATGGCGTTGAGGCCGACGCTGCGCTTCACGCCGAGCAGCCGCGAGATCTGCTCGATGGCCAGCGCGAACCGCTCCCACTGCACGTCGGGCTCCGGTCCGGCCAGCACGAGGAACGGCTTGCCGTCGAGGTCGTGCACGAGGTGCAGCGCCAGCTCCGGGGCGTCGTAGGAGTCCCAGTGGTCGCGCGCGAAGATCATGATCGGCCGGCGGGCGCGGTAGTCGAAGAGCTGGTCGTGGTCGAATCGGACCACGACCTGGCTGTCGAGCGTGGCGAGGAGGTGGTCGGCGGCCAGCTTGCGGGCGCCGCCCGCGTCGATGAAGCCGTCGAGCGCCTGCACCATCACGACGCCGTCCAGGTCCGGACGGCCAGGGTCCAGGTCGTAGAGCTCGCTCGGGTCCAGCTTCTTCATGGGCACATCCTTCCGCAAGGGAACAACGTCCGGGGAGCCGCGTTCACTTCCCGTATGACCTCTCCCACGGGCCAGGGCCCGGTCGAGCGAGCGCTCGTCGTGGTGGCGCACCCGGACGACATCGACTTCGGCGCGGCCGGGACGGTCGCGTCCTGGGTCGACGAGGGCATCGAGGTGACCTACCTGCTGTGCACGAACGGCGACGCCGGCGGCTTCGACCCGCAGGTGGCGCGCGCCGACATCGCGGGCATCCGCAAGGAGGAGCAGCGCGCCGCGGCCAAGGAGGTCGGCGTCACCGACGTGCGCTTCCTGGGCTACGCCGACGGGCAGCTCGTCCCCTCCTTCGAGCTGCGCCGCGACATCAGCCGGGTGATCCGCCAGGTGCGGCCGCAGCGGCTGCTCATGCAGAGCCCGGAGATCAACTGGGAACGGATCGGCGCCTCGCACCCCGACCACCGGGCGTCCGGCGAGGCGACGCTCAACTCCGTCTACCCCGACGCCCGCAACCCGTTCACGCACGTGTCGCTGCTGCAGGACGAGGGCCTCGAGGCGTGGACCGTCCATGACCTCTGGGTGATGGCGGCCGGTCAGAGCGGGGGCGCCAACCGCTGGGTCGACGTGACCGACACCTTCGACCGCAAGGTCGCCGCGCTGCGCCGGCACGTCAGCCAGACGGCGCACATGGAGGACCTCGAGGGCATGCTCCGCGGCTGGCTCGGTGCCAATGCCGTCACCGGCGGACTGCCGGAGGGCCGGCTGGCCGAGTCGTTCCGGGTCGTCGCGGTCCCCTGAGCGTCAGCTCTCGTGGGCGCCCTGCTGGCCACCGACGCCGACCTCGTCCTCCTTCAGCAGCGACAGGACGAGCGGGGTGACCCAGCACAGCACTGCCGCCGGCAGCAGCAGGAACCCGGTGTGCCGCAGGGCCAGTACCGCCAGCAGCGCCCCGAGCCCGAGCAGCACCAGCTGCACGCCTCCCCAGCGCGTCGGTGAGAAGCCGCGCCGCTCCGCCATGTCCACCGCGAGCACGAACGGCCAGGCGGTGAAGGCCGCCGCCAGCACCCCGACGACGAGCGCGAGCAGAGCGATGACCAGCACCGACAGCAGCAGCGAGCCCACGTGGCGACCCTAAGGCCTGGCTAACCTCGGCACGTGCCCAGACGACCCGCTGCCGGAGGCGGCTTCTGGGTGACTGTCCCGCCGGCGCGGCTCGAGCGCTGGCTCGACGGGTTCGCGGACCGGCACGGGGAGGTCGCCACCGTAACGGGGCCTGACGAGGTGACGCTGATCGCGGCGGACGGCGCCGAGGCCCAGGTCGAGGTGCCGTTCCCCCCACTGAAGGGCGAGCTCCTGCCGCACGTCCTGCAGGACCGCACCGTCGGTGTGCTCCTCGTGCGCAAGGGCGGGCACGCCGCGGGTGTCTTCGTCGGCAACCGGCTGGTGGCCAGCAAGGTCGGCAGCCGGTACGTCCAGGGGCGTACGGCGGCAGGGGGCTGGTCCCAGCAGCGGTTCGCCCGCCGCCGGGACGGCCAGACGGCGGTGGCGATGCAGGCCGCGGCCGACACCGCGGCCCGGGTCTTCGCCGACCGCCGGCTGGACGCGCTGGTCACCGGAGGAGACCGGGCCGCCGTCGACGACGTGCTGCAGGACCCTCGGCTGCGCGAGCTGCCCGTCAGCGGCCGGCTGCTCGACGTACCCGATCCTCGGTTGACCGTGCTGGAGGGCGCGCCCTTCCGGGATGTGTGGATCCGCGTTCGGGAGCCACACTGAGGGCATGGACCTCACCGCTGCCCTCGACTTCGTGCGGAGCCACCCGCGCACCGTGCTCGCGACCCTGAAGCAGGACGGCAGCCCGCAGCTGACGCCGGTGCTGGTCGCGGTCGACGACGAGGGGCGGGTCGTCGTGTCGACGCGCGAGACCGCGTACAAGGTCAGGCACGTGCGCCGGGACCCGAGGGTCTGGCTGTGCGTCCTGGACGAGTCGTTCTTCGGGCAGTGGGTGCAGCTCGACGGCACCGTCGAGGTGGTCTCCCTGCCGGACGCGATGGAGCCGCTGGTGGACTACTACCGCAAGCTGTCCGGCGAGCACCCCGACTGGGACGACTACCGGGCGGCGATGGAGCGCGAGCAGCGGTGCCTGCTGCGGATCACGCTGACCGCAGCCGGGCCCGACGTCTCGGGCTGAGCCGCAGGCCGACCACCAGCAGCAGAAGGCTCAAGACCGCCAGTCCGGCACGGCCACCGGTGGCCGCGAGGGCCGTCGTCGTCGGTGACGCCGCAACCGGCGCCGAGACCGGCGTCGTGGTGGGCGGAGTCGCCTTCGTGCCGGTCTGCGCGGTGCCGACCACCGCGACCCAGGTGGTCTGGTGGTGGACGGTGGTCGCGCTCGGGGTGTCCGGCGCGACCGTCCGGCTGCTCGGCGCGTAGGACTCTGAACGCACCACGTAGGTGAGGTCGCCGGCCGTCGCCACCTGGTCGTAGTCGCCCTGGAACAGGCCGCCGCGGGAGAACGCGCCAAAGCGGGTGTCACTCGGGGACAGGTCCACCTTGACCGGCGCGCCAAAGGTCAGGCCGTGGTCGTGCGACCGGGCCAGGTAGGTGTCGACGTCGCGGCTGTAGGTGTCGACATCGGTGCTCGACGACTCCTGGCGCTGCCGCCAGATGACGTCGACGCTGCCGTCCCGGTGCACCGCGACGCTCGGGTTGTAGTGGTCCAGGGCGTCGTTGGTCTTGCCTGGGTTGACCCGCACCGGGGTCGACCACCGGAAGCCGTCGTCGCTCCAGGCGAGCACCGCGTCGTTGGCCGCGTCGGTGCGGAAGTAGCTGTCCTCCCAGACGACGTAGATCCGGCCGGTGACCGGGTCGACGTCCGCGGCCAGCAGGGTGCCGGCGCGCTGGTGCCGCACCGGGTTGCCGGTGTAGGTCCGGACGCTCGCGACCACCGCCTGCGGCAGCGGCACGCCGGAGGGCACCGAGCCGGCCCCGACGAAGGTGGCGCTCGAGACCTTGGACAGCCCGGAGACTGCCTCGCCCAGCTCGTCGCCCGGGGCCAGGGTGATCGCCGGCGGCGCCGCCTCCGACATGAAGGCGAGGAACAGGTCGCCGTTCGGCTTCACCACGGGGTAGGCGGAGATGCCCTGTCCGGCATAGCCGTTCGGCGCGTAGGCAGGGCTGGCCGGCACCCACGTCTTGCCCTGGTCGTCGGAGTACTTCACGATCACACCGGCCACCCGGTCCCACGTAACGTAGACCCGGCCGTGGTGGTGGCCGCCCTCGACGCCGTTGTCGACCACCACCCAGTTCTTGTCGTTGAGGCCGCCACCGGGGTCGTCCTGCACGACCGTCACGGGCCCCCACGTCCGGCCGCCGTCGAGGCTGGTGTTGTTGACGATCGCGCTCTGGAGGCCACCGCCGGTGGTGTCGTTGAAGATCAGCGAGCTGAAGTAGACCTGGTTGCCGTCACCAAAGGCGATGACCGCGTCCGAAGCCCGGTCGAAGGTGCCGCCGTGCCCCACGGTCAGGCCGGGGATGATCCCGTTCCTCCAGGTCTTGCCGCCGTCGAACGTGACCGCGTAGCCGTTGGTCGCGTCACCGCCCGCGTCGACCCGCCCGACCTGGAACCCGATGACCGCATTGAGCGGGTTCTTCGGGTTGACGGCGATCGAGGGCTCGATCGTGGTGTCGACCTGCTCCGGCCCGACGTGCTTCGGCAGGGCGTCGAAGCCGGCGAGGTGGTCGCGCAGCAGGACGGGCTGCCCAGACTTGACGGTCGCCGCCTGCCCGACGGGCGCCGCCGCGAGGACGGGGACGATGACGAGCGGTACGGCGAGCAGTGGCCAGCGCATGTCGGCGTGCTTCGTCACCGCTGACGGTTCTCCTGCCTGGTGTTTCAGGGGCAGGATGGTCGTGTGTCGGGACTTCGGTACGGCGAGGCCCGTGGCCGCTGGGTCCTGGCCACCGCGGTCCTGGGCTCCGCCATGGTGTTCGTCGACGGCACCGTCGTGAACGTGGCGCTTCCGCACATCGGCACGGGCCTGGGCGCGTCGCTGTCCGGGCTGACCTGGACGGTCAACAGCTACACCCTGACCCTGGCCTCGCTCATCCTGCTCGGGGGCTCGCTGGGCGACCGCTTCGGGCGCAAGCGGGTGTTCATCGTCGGAGTCGTGTGGTTCGCGCTGGCGTCGCTCGCGTGCGGGCTCGCACCGAACGTGGAGGCGCTCATCGCGGCCCGGGCCTTGCAGGGCGTGGGCGGTGCGCTGCTCACGCCGGGCAGCCTGGCTCTTCTGCAGGCGTCGTTCCGCCCCGAGGACCGGGCTCGGGCGATCGGCGCCTGGTCCGGTCTGGCGGGGATCGCCGGCGCGGTGGGGCCGTTCCTCGGGGGCTGGCTGGTGGAGGTCGCCTCCTGGCGCTGGATCTTCCTGGTCAACCTGCCGTTCGCGGTGGCCGTGGTCGCCATGGCGGTGCGCCACGTGCCCGAGTCGCTCGATCCGACAGCTTCCCGGCACGTCGACGTGCTCGGCGCCGTGTCCGGCGCGGTCGGGCTCGGCCTGCTCACGGAAGGCCTCATCACCTGGCAGGACCATCGCTTCGCGTCGGTGAACGTCCTCGCCCCGCTGCTGCTGGGCGTG
Source organism: Frankiales bacterium (assembly GCA_025965935.1). Taxonomy (GTDB): domain Bacteria; phylum Actinomycetota; class Actinomycetes; order Mycobacteriales; family SCTD01; genus RYN-111. The sequence goes on from JAOPVZ010000257.1 coordinate 5,626, forward strand.
GCGGCCCTGGGCGCGTTCGTGCTGCGCGAGCAACGTGCGGACGAGCCGATGCTGCCGCTCGACATCTTCTCGTCGCGGGTCTTCAGCGCCACCAACGCGGTGACCTTCGTCGTCTACGCCGCGCTCGGCGGCGTCTTCTTCTGGCTGGTGCTGTTCCTGCAGGTCGCCGCCGGCTTCAAGCCGCTGCCGGCGGGACTCGCGCTGCTGCCCATGACGGTGCTGATGCTGCTGCTCTCCGCTCGGGCCGGCGCCCTCGCGACCCGCACCGGGCCGCGGTTGCCCATGACGGTCGGGCCGCTGGTGTGCGCCGTGGGCGTGGGCTGGCTCAGCCAGATCCCTCGGGACGCCTCCTACGCGACTGACGTGCTGCCCGGCGTCCTGCTGTTCGGCCTGGGGCTGTCGACCACCGTCGCACCGCTGACGGCGACGGTGCTGGCCGCGGCGCCCGACGAGCACGCGGGACTGGCGAGCGGCGTCAACAACGCGGTGGCCAGGGTGGGCGGCCTCCTGGCCGTCGCGGCACTGCCGCTGGTCGCCGGCCTGCACGGCGAGGGCTACGCGCGGGGCGACCTGCTCGTGGGGCCGTACCGGACCGCGATGGTCTGCTGTGCAGGGCTTCTCGTGATCGGCGCGGTGCTCTCCTGGCTGTTCGTGCGCGAGCGCGTGCCGACCTCCGGCCTCGTGTGCTGCCCCGTCACCGGCCCGCCGTACGAGGCCGGCCCGCGCCCGTTGGTGATCAACACGGGATCACGCGGGTGACCCGCCGGCGCGCCGGCCCTCCAAAGCCCTCTTGATCACCGGGGGTGGAGCGTGGAGGGAGCGGGGCCGTCAGCGGCCGATCTGGCCGAGCTTGCCGGCCATCCCGCCCGCGGCCCGCAGCGCGGCACCAGGCTCGAACGGGGCCGGCGTCGCCTGGCCGAAGGACCGCTTCGCCTCCTCGACCGCACCCAGCAGCAGCTCTGCGGCCGGCACCTCGGACGGCCACAGGTACAGCCCCATGGAGCCGGGGATGGTGTTGATCTCGTTGACGTGCAGGACGTCGTCGACGAGCAGGAAGTCGAGGCGCCCCAGGCCCTTCAGCCCCGTGACGTCCAGCACGGCCGCCGTCAGCCGCTCGGCCTCCTTCGTCACGGCATCGGGCACCTTCGCCGGGAGCTCGCGCGGCGCGGCCACGAGCCCGTCGGTCTGCAGGTACTTCTGCCCGTAGGAGTAGATGCCCTCCTCCTTCTCGGGGGCGAGCGGCTTCTCGAGCAGCGACGTGCGCAGCGACGGGTACGTCGAGTAGGCCATGTTGAGGTCGATCGCACCCTTGCTGAAGGGCTCCAGCACGACGCCCTGACGCAGGTGCACCGAGCTCTTGGCGAGCGCCCGGGCCGTCTCCAGGTCCTCGACGACCTCGATGCCGATGCTCGAGCCACCGAACCGCGGCTTGACGATGTACGGCCCGTCGAAGTGCACGTCGGCGCCGAGAGCGACCCGCGGGAGGGTCGGGATGCCCTGCTGCGCGAGCACCGCCCCGAAGGCGAGCTTGTCCATGCCGAGCGCGGCCAGCGGACCGGGGCCGCCGGTGAGCGGGATGCCCAGCTGGTCGAAGACCGAGTTGATCCCGCCGTTCTCCCCGGCCCCGCCGTGGCAGCAGTTCAGGGCGGCATCGAGCAGGAGCGGCTTCGCGGAGCCGAGACCCTTCTTGGGCAGCTGGAAGCCGGCGCCCAGCGAGACGTCGAGCCGGGTGCCCGCCTTGGGCGCGCCCTCGAGGAAGTCCTTCGCCTCCGAGCTGGCCGGGCACAGCACCCACTCGCCGGTGCGCGTCCAGTACAGCGGCGCCACGTCGTGGCCCGCCTCACGGAGCACGCGCTCGCTGAGCAGACCGGTCAGGATGCTGATGTCGTGCTCAGGCGACGGGCCGCCGAAGACAATGGCCAGCTGGCCCACGGGAACCTCTTCTACGGGTAGTGGTCGGGCAGGTCGTTCTCGAACAGTACGACGTCACCGATCGCCGACCGCTGCTCCACGAGCGCGACCGCCTCGGGTCGCGTGCGTACGCAGACGACGTCAGTGGTGCCGCCTGCGGCACCCTTCCGGAGCGCCGCGCGGTTGGTCGTTCCCACGACCACCAGCGATGACACCCCGGCGTCCTTCACCGCGGCGCCGAGCTCGGTGTTGCGGCGGCGCTGGACGCTGCCGAGCTCGACCATGCCGGGCGTAACGACGTGCACCCGACCACCCGAGCGCTGCGCGAGCAGCACCGCCCGGCGTACCGCCTCTGCGGCACCGACCGGGTTGGAGTTGTAGGTGTCGTCGAGGATCCAGCTGCCGCCCGGCTGCTCGATCGGCTCCAGTCGGTGGGCCACTGTCGGCAGGGTCGCCAGCCGCTTGACGAGCGGCTGCGGGTCATCGCCGAGCGCGACGGCAGCCCCCACGGCGCACGCCGCGTTCATCGGGTGCACGGACTCGGGCATCGTCACCTCGCCCAGGTCGGCGCCGGCGACGAGGAGCCGGCCCCCCACGATCGCGACGTCCGCGGCCGGGTCCTGCAGCGAGCAGCGCACGACCTGCTTGCCGCTCAGGCGGCCGGCGAGCCCGGCGAGCTTGTCGTCGTCGACGTTGAGCACGACGGCCCGGGCTCGCTCGGTGATCTCGGCCTTCGCGGCCAGGACGCCGTCGCGCGTCCCCATCCGCTGCAAGTGCACTTCGCCGATCGCCGTGAGGACCGCGATGTCCGGCGGGAAGACCTCGCACAGGCGACGGATCTCCCCGGCGCCGTAGGTGCCCATCTCGGCGACGAAGACCTCCGTCCCCGGGACCAGGCCCTCGTTCACGGCCCGCGACAGGCCCATCTCGTTGTTGAACGAGGCGGGGCTCGCCAGCACGGTGTGGGTGCCCGACAGCAGGTGCGCGAGGTAGTTCTTGGTGGTCGTCTTCCCGTAGGAGCCGGTGATCGCGATGACGGTCGGCCGGACCTGACCGATCCGCTGCCTGGCGCGATCCAGGAAGGTGCGCGCCAGCCGCTTCTCCAACGGCGACACGGCGTAGAGCGCGGCGTCGACCAGTGTCGGGAGCAGCACCGAGGTGAGCGCGGCCAACGCCGGTCCCCACACGCCGATGACGAGGACGAGGACCGCGAGCACGATGCTGAGCCGCCGCGCACGCGGCGTCCAAGCCAGCCGCGACGTGCGGCCCCGGTACGGCAGCCCGACCGGGGTCAGCTGGGCGAGCACGGCGGCCGCGACGAACCACCAGTCGCTGCTGAAGAGGCCCAGCACGAAGGCCCCGAGGACAGGCAGCAGCAGCGCGGCCGAGACCCGGGACCGGCTGAGCCAGAGCTGGTCGGTCCACGTCACCGTCCCGGGGACGTAGTGCTCGCGCTGCGCCACCCGCAGCCAACGGGGCGTGCCGAGGACGGTCGCAGCCAGACAGAGCAAGACCTGGATCACGACAGCCGGTCCCGCAGCAGCGCGTAGAGACCGGTGTCGAGCAGGTGCCCGCTCGAGTCCGAGACGACGAGGTCAGCCTTGGGGAACAGCCCCTGCGCCTCCTGCGCCATCAGCAGCGGCGCTGCGGTGTCAGCCGCGCCCCACACCAGCTCGACCGGAGCGGTGATGCTCGGCAGGAGGTGGCGGTAGTCCTCGTTGACGAGCCGCACGAGGGTGTCGCGCATGACGCCGGTGGCGGCACGGTAATCGGCGCTTCCGCGCTTCTGCCGTTGTGCCTCCATCCGTTCGTCCGACAGCAGACCGAGCTGGTTCGCCTTCTTGGCGAGCCGGAAGCCGAGGGGCGCCTTGCTGCCAGATGCCTTGTGCAGCAAGGGAACCCCGGTGAGGACGACCCGCTCCACGAGGTCCGGCCAGCCCGCGGCGAGGTGCACGGCGACGCGGCCGCCGAAGGAGTGCCCGGCGAGCGTCCACCCGCCGGCAGCGAGGACAGGCGCGAGCAGCTCGGCGTAGTCACGTGAGCCCCAGCCTGCCGGGGGCGGGGGCGAGGCGCCGAAGCCGGGGAGGTCGACGGCGAGCGCCGGAGCCCCGAGCGCCGGCAGCCAGTCGGCGCGGGTGCGGCCCCAGCCGTGCAGTGCGAGCACGCGGGGGTCGTCGCCGGTCTTCTCGGCGAGGACCGCTCCGTCGAGGAGAGCGGTGAGGGCCACCCTCAGCCGCCGCGCTTCTTCGCGTTGGCGACGAGGGTCGCGTAGACCTCGGAGAGCTCCAGCCCCGCGCTCGTCACGGCGAGCGGGAACGTGGACGTCTCGGTGAGGCCGGGAGTCACCGCGGCCTCCAGCACCTGCGGCACGCCGTCCCTGCCTACGAGCACGTCCACCCGCGACAGGTCGCGCAGCCCGAGCAGCGCGTGCACCTGCTCCGCGACCGCGCGCACGGCGGGCACGTCGAGGCGGGCGTCATCGTCGGTGAGCGAGGTGTACCGGACGTCGGAGGAGGCGTCGTACCGGGCCTGGTAGTCGTACCAGGTGCCGGCGGGCGGCTCGATGAGCATCGGGGGGAGGGCCTGCGGGCCCTCGCCGAGATCGAGCACGGGGACCGTCACCTCATGGCCGTCGACCCAGGCCTCGAGGAGCACCTCGCTGGAGTAGGCGTAGGCCTGCACCAGGGCGCCCGGCAGGTCCTTCTCCTCGCGCACGAGAGAGACGCCGAGCGACGACCCGCCCTGCACCGGCTTCGCGACCAACGGCAGCCCGATGACGCTGTCGACGAGGTGGTAGAGGTTCTCCGGGCCGACCTCGCGGAAGATGGTGCTCGGCAGCGTGACCCAGCGCGGCGTCGCGACACCCGCCTCCACCATCCGGGTCTTGGCGATCGCCTTGTCGTAGGCGCCGCGGCAGGCGCCGGCGGTGCTGCCGACGTAGGGCAGGCCGGCGAGCTCGAGCAGCGCCTGGACGGTGCCGTTCTCGCCGGAGCCGCCGTGCAGGGTGACGAAGGCGACATCGGCGTCGCGGGCGGAGAGCAGCCCGACGAAGCGCTCGTCGACGTCCCAGTGCTGGACCTCGAGGCCGGCCTTGACCAGCTGCTCCGTCAACCGTCGACCGGAGCGGACCGAGACGTCCCGCTCGTGAGACAACCCGCCTGAGATGACCGCTACCTGGTGCACGTCGCAAGGCTAGTGGTCGAGGCCGCACGGCGACGATCGCGTTCTGGGGACAGCCCGGACTAGCCCCGCTGCCGGCGGCGCACCGCCACCCCTCCGGTCGCTAGGACCAGCAGCGCCAGACCGGCGAGCGCCGGCGTCCCACCAGTGGCCGCCAGCGCGCCGCCGGCTGTGGACGGCGTCGGCCCGGAGCCGGGCGTCGTGTGCGGCGGGACCGTGACCGGCAGCGGGCCGGAGGCCTTGGCGTAGAGCAGCGGACCACCCGTCTGCCGGGCCACCATCGAGATGCCGGAGTGGCTCACGCCGGCGGCGTCGGTGACGCACAGCTTCACGCAGCCGTCGGTGTACGCGACCAGCACCCGGCCCTGCTTGTCCACGGTGATGTCGTTGAAGTCCAGCAGGTTGCGCTGGTCGCAGAGCCGGGTGTCCGCGACGTTCTTGTTGGACGTGCCCTGCAGGTCGATGCAGCCGCGCTGCACGGGGTCGGTCGGCGTGACGTCGACGGTGACCCAGCTCTTGCCGCCGTCGACCGTCGTGGAGACGTAGAGGTCCCACGAGCCGACGAAGCCGATGTGCTGGTCGTCACCGATGCCCCGCGAGCCGAGGAAGGCGAAGGCCGCCCGCCCGGGGTCGCCGGCGATGACCTCCGGGAACTGCACGTTGTTCAGGCCGAGCGCACGTCCCACGTCGTAGGGCTTGGACCAGGTCTTGCCGTGGTCGTGGGAGACGGCGATCTTCGCCGCGCTCTTGATGCCGAGCTGTGTCTCGGTGGGGTTGGTGCCGTCCTCCCAGCCGAAGTAGACGGTGTTCGCCTTGTCGAACGCGACCGAGGGGTCGCTCTCGTCCTGGTTGTGGGCGCCCGGCACCTTCCGGACGTTCCACGTCGTGCCGTTGTCCTCGCTGACGATGACGGCCGGCGCGCCACCGAAGAACTCAGAGTTCGTGAGGTTGTTGGGGGTCGGCGTCCCGCCGCAGCCCTTGTTCGGCAGGTAGACGATGCCGGCGGAGTCGACCCGCAGGTGCCCGTGGATCGCCGAGCACGCTCCTCCGTACGCGTCGTCGGAGTGCACGCCGGGAGCGTTGTACGCCGGGCTGGTGAACGGGAACGTCAGGCCACCGTCGTCGCTGCGGGCGCAGGTGCCGCTGTAGCCGTTCTGGGCGCAGTAGTAGACCGCGTCGGGGTAGCCGGTGAGGCCGGCCGTCGCCGGGCGGCCCTCCTTCGTGTACGGCCCGCCGCCGACCGTCTGGTGGTCGAGCAGGGTGGCCGGCCCGCAGCCGGTGGAGGGCGTCCAGGACGTGCCCGCGTCGTCGCTGTAGGACAGCAAACTGCAGGCGAGGGTCAGCTGCGACGTGAACGACCGGTGGGTCCGCTGGTCGGTGAAGCCGATCGGGTCGAACGAGGTGACGGCGTCCGGGTCGGACACGTCCGCCGCCTGGACGAGCCGGTTCTTCGCGTCCCAGCGCATCCGGACGGTCGTGGTTCCCGCGGTGTACATCGCCGCATCCGCCTGGGTGTCGTAGCCGATCGACGGCTCACCGCTGTCGTGCCCCACGGCATAGACCTGGTACGTCGGGAGGGGGACCGCCGCCTCCGACGGGGACTGCAGCACGGCCGCGACCCCGAGCACCGCGAGGGGGACGAGCGCGAGCACGGGCCGACGCATCAGGACTCCAGCTGGGTTGACGTCATGGGCACTCCTTTCGACGCCTGCCGGTCGACTCCTCCCGGCCGCCTGCGACAGCCATCAGGCAGCTATCCCGGACGTCCCCTGGGGACTACGGTGCCCCCACGTGACCGAGACCTTCTGCGCCGAGGCCGTGAGCAGCGCACCACCGGCACGGGTGTTCGCGCTGCTCGAGGCGGGTGACCGCTGGTCGGAGTGGGCCGGCCCGTTCGTGCCCCGTTCCCGCTGGGCGGTCGAGACGGATCCGCCCGGAACGGTCGGTGCGGTCCGGCGGCTCGGGGTCGGCCCGCTCGGCAGCTCCGAGCGGATCGTCGAGCACGTCCCGGGCAGGCGGCTGTCCTACGTCGTCGAGTCGTGGCAGCCGTACCGCGACTACCGGGCC
>JAOPVZ010000277.1 GCA_025965935.1 Frankiales bacterium
GCCTCCGCGGCGGTGAGCTTCTCGGTCATGCCGACCGCGAAGCCCTCGGCCTTGCCGCCGATCAGCGGGATGCTCACCTTGACGGTGCCCTCGACGATGTAGCGGCAGCCGGCACCCGCCGGCTCGAGGCGCATGGTGCCGTCGATCTTCGCCGGCGAGCCGGGCGTCTCCGCCTTCCAGATGCCGGTGCGGACGCCGTCCAGCGCGGCGTCCCAGCTGTCGGTCTGGGTCACCTTGCCGTCCGACGGCAGGAACTTCTGCAGGAAGCCCGGGATGCCGTCCGGCAGCTTGCGGGAGACCACGAGGGTGACCGCGTCGCCCGGTCCCACGTCGCGCCTGATGACCTTGCTCTCGTCGTTGAGCCTGGCGGCCTTGGCGGCTGCCCAGCGCTCGCCCGAGATCGCGGCATACGCCGTCTCCACGTCCGAGGGGATCTCGTGGGAGACCTTGAACTTGGCGGGCACGGGCAGCTCCTCACGACGCTTCGGTCTCGGCCTCCGGCACGATAGGCGCAACCCTGACGCGACTGACGCGCCGACCGTCCAGCTGGCTCACCTCGAGCCGGTGGCCGTCGGCTTCGACGGCGTCGCCGAGGCGCGGCAGATGGCCGAGGGTCGCCATGACGAAGCCGGCCAGCGTCTCGTACGGGCCCTCGGGGAGCCGCACGCCGGTCTGCTCCTTGACCTCGTCGAGGTTGAGCAGGCCGTCGGCCTCCATCTCCCCGCCGGGGAACTGGAGCGCCTCCTCGGGGGCGTCGTACTCATCGCGGATGTCGCCGATGACCTCCTCGATGAGGTCCTCGAGGGTGACGATGCCCGCGGTGCCGCCGTACTCGTCGACGACGATGGCGAGGTGGTGGCCCTCGCGGCGCATCTCGCTCAGGGCGGCCAGCACCTTCTTGGTGCCGGGCAGCATCTTCACGTCGCGCGTCACGTCGCTGACCTTCGTGGTGCGTGCCTTGGCCGCCGGCAGCAGCAGGTCCCGGACGTGCACGAAGCCGGCGATGTCGTCCTGGCTGGAGCGGGCTACCGGGTAGCGCGAGTGCGGTTGGTCGGCCGTCACCTTGGCGGCCCGCGCGACCGTCATCGAGTGCTCGAGGAACTCGACCTCGGTGCGGGGGATCATGACCTCGCGGATCTGCCGCTCCCCCGCCGCGAAGACCTCGTCGATCAGCTTGCGCTCGTCACGGGTCAGCGACTCGTGGCTCGCCACCAGACCGCGCAGCTCTTCCTCGGTGATGGCGTCGCGCTTGGCGGTCGGGTCACCGCCGAGCATCCGGACCAGCAGGTCGGTGGTCTTGGACAGGAACCAGATGACCGGTCGGGCCAGCCGCGCGAACCGGTCGACCACCGGAGCCAGCAGCAGCGCTGTCCCCTCGGCGCGCTGCAGCGCGATGCGCTTGGGGGCGAGCTCGCCGACCGTGATGGCGACGTAGGAGATGACCAGGGTGATGAGGATCAGCGACACCACGTCCGCGAGCCCGTGCGACAGGCCCGCCTTCTCGAGCTTCGGTGCCAGGTGGCTCGAGAGTCGGGCCTCGCCGAAGGCCGCGGACAGGAAGCCGGCGGCGGTCACGCCGATCTGGACGGCGGCCAGGAAGCGGTTCGGGTTCTCCGAGAGGGCGGCCACCCGACGGCCGCGCTTGCTGTCGGAGATGCCCTTGATCTGGCTCTCCCGGAGCGAGACCAGCGCGATCTCACTGGCGACGAAGACGCCTCCGAAGAGGATGAGCAGCAGGATGAGCCCGATGCTGACGAGCACGTCGGTCACGGCGCGCCCCCGGTGAGGAGACGCGCCCGGCTACTCGGAGGGTGGTCCATCGGCAGAGGATATCCGCGGTCAGAACTCCGCGAGTGCCGCGTTGAACGTCGCGCTCGGGCGCATCACGGCGTCCGTCTTGGCCTTGTCGGGGTAGTAGTAGCCCCCGATGTCGGCCGGCTTGCCTTGTACGGCGAGCAGCTCGGCGTTGATCGTGTCCTCGTCGGCGGCGAGCCGCTCCGCGAGCGGTGCGAACAGCGCGGCCGCGTCAGTGTCGTCGGTCTGCGAGGCGAGGGCTTGCGCCCAGTAGAGGGCGAGGTAGAAGTGCGAGCCGCGGTTGTCGATCTGGCCGACCTTGCGGGCCGGGCTCTTGTTCTCCTCGAGGACGCGTCCGGTGGCCTGGTCGAGGGTGCGCCCCAGCAGCGCCGCGCGGGCGTTGTCGGTCTTGTCGCCGAGGAACTCGAAGGAGACCGCCAGTGCGAGGAACTCCCCGAGGGAGTCCCAGCGCAGGTAGTCCTCCTTGACGAGCTGCTGCACGTGCTTCGGGGCCGACCCACCGGCGCCGGTCTCGAACAGCCCGCCGCCCGCCATGAGCGGCACGATCGACAGCATCTTCGCCGAGGTGCCGAGCTCCAGGATCGGGAACAGGTCGGTGAGGTAGTCGCGCAGCACGTTGCCGGTGACCGAGATGGTGTCCTCGCCCTTGGCGGCCCGCGCCAGCGTGTACCGGGTGGCCGCGGCGACGTCGAGGAACTCGAGCGTGAGGCCGTCGGTGTCCAGCGTCTGCAGGACCGCCCGCACCGTCTTGAGCACCTCGGCGTCGTGGGCGCGGGTCTCGTCAAGCCAGAAGACCGCGGGCGCACCGGTGGCCCGGGCGCGCGAGACGGCGAGCTGCACCCAGTCGGTGATCGGTGCGTCCTTGGTCTGGCAGGCCCGGAAGATGTCGCCCTCGGCGACCTCCTGCGACAGCAGCACCGCGCCGTCCGACCCGACGACGTTGACGACGCCGTCCGCGACGATCTCGAAGGTCTTGTCGTGGCTGCCGTACTCCTCGGCCTTCTGCGCCATCAGGCCGACGTTCGGCGTCGTGCCCATGCTGCGCGGGTCGAAGGCGCCGTGCTGCTGGCAGAACGCGATCGTCTCGGCGTAGAGCGGCGCGTAGGAGGAGTCCGGGACGACGTAGAGGGTGTCCTGCTGCTCGTCGTCCTTGTTCCACATCTGGCCCGAGGACCGGATGGCGGCCGGCATCGAGGCGTCGATGATGACGTCGCTCGGAACGTGCAGGTTGGTGATGCCCTTGCTCGAGTCGACCTGCGCCACGTCGGGGCCGCTGTCGTAGGTCGCGGTGATGGCCTTCTCGACTGCCTCGCGGGTGTCCGCCGGCAGCTTCTGGATGGCCGTCAGCACCGCCGCGAGCCCATCGTTGGGGTTCGCTCCGACGGACGCCAGCTCAGCGCCGTACTGGCTGAAGACGTCGGCGAAGTAGGCCTTCACGGCGTGCCCGAAGATGATCGGGTCGGAGACCTTCATCATGGTCGCCTTGAGGTGCACCGAGAAGAGCACGCCCTCTGCCTTGGCCGCCGCGACCTGCTGCGCGAGGAAGGCCTCGAGCGGGGCCCGGTGCATGACGGCGGCGTCCACGATCTCGCCGGCCTGGACCTTGAGAGCTTCCTTGAGGACGACCGTCGCGTCAGGGGTGACGAGCTCGATGCGCAGGGTGTCCGCGGCCGGGAGGGTCACCGACTTCTCGGAGTGCCGGAAGTCGCCGTCGGACATGGTGGCGACCCGTGACTTCGAGTCGGGCGACCAGGCGCCCATCGAGTGCGGGTGCTTCCGGGCGTAGCTCTTCACCGACGCCGGCGCGCGGCGGTCGGAGTTGCCCTCGCGCAGCACCGGGTTGACGGCGCTGCCCTTGACGGCGTCGAACGCCGCGCGCGCCTTCTTCTCGTCCTCGGTCTGAGGGTGCTCCGGGTAGTCCGGCACCGCGTACCCGGCGTCCTGCAGCTCCTTGACGGCGGCCTTGAGCTGCGGGATCGAGGCACTGATGTTGGGCAGCTTGATGATGTTGGCGTCGGGCGTCTTGGCCAGGCTGCCGAGCTCGGCAAGCGAGTCGGGCACCAGCCCGAACGCGGCGAGGATGCGGCCGGCCAGCGAGATGTCGCGGGTCTCGACGTGGACGCCGGCCTTCCCGGCGTACGCCTCGATGATCGGCAGAAGTGAGTGGGTGGCGAGGGCCGGCGCCTCGTCGGTGTAGGTGTAGATGATCTTCATCAGATGAGGCCGAGCTCGCGCACCGCGTCGCGCTCCTCGGCGAGCTCCGCCACCGAGGCGTCGATCTTGCCGCGGCTGAACTCGTTGATGTCGACGCCCTGGATGATCTCCCACTGGCCGTTGACGGAGCGGCACGGGAAGGAGCTGATCAGCCCCTCCTGCACGCCGTAGGAGCCGTCGGACGGCAGTGAGCAGGAGGTCCAGTCGGTGCCGTTCACCCAGTCGTAGACGTGGTCGATGGCGGCGTTGGCCGCGCTCGCCGCGGACGACGCACCGCGCGCCTCGATGATGGCGGCGCCGCGCTTGGCGACCGTCGGGATGAAGGTGTCCTTGAGCCACGCCGCGTCGACCTGCTCGGCGGCGCTCTTGCCGTTGACCTTGGCGGTGTAGAGGTCGGGGTACTGCGTGGCCGAGTGGTTGCCCCAGATCGTCATCTGCTCGATGGCGGTCACCGGGACCTCGAGCTTGGCGCTCAGCTGGGACAGCGCCCGGTTGTGGTCGAGCCGCGTCATCGCGGTGAAGCGGTCGGCGGGTACGTCGGGAGCGTTCTGCTGCGCGATGAGGGCGTTGGTGTTGGCCGGGTTGCCGACCACCAGGACCTTGATGTCGTCCGCGGCGTGCTCGTTGATGGCCTTGCCCTGCGGGCCGAAGATGCCGCCGTTGGCGGCGAGCAGGTCGCCGCGCTCCATGCCGGCGGTGCGCGGGCGGGCGCCGACCAGCAGGGCGACGTTGGTGCCGTCGAACGCGGTCTTCAGGTCGTCGGTGATGTCGATGCCCGTGAGCAGCGGGAACGCGCAGTCGTCGAGCTCCATCGCGGTGCCCTCGGCGGCCTTGAGGGCCGGCGTGATCTCCAGCAGCCGCAGGCGCACCGGGGTGTTCGGGCCGAGCAGGTGGCCGGAAGCGATGCGGAACAGCAGGGCGTAGCCGATCTGGCCTGCCGCTCCTGTGACGGTGACGTTCACGGGCTGAGCCATGCGTGGAGCTCCTCAGTGCTGGTGGGGTTGCCGTCCCAGCCTAGTGAGGCGGTTCAGGAGCTCGTCGGGATGGTGTTCGCCAGGACGACCAGACCGAATCCGAGGGCCAGCAGCACCGCCGCGTCGACCCCCTTGGACCGTACGACGAGCAGTCCCGCCTGCCGCGCGGGCAGCGTCAGCCGCAGCGCCGCTGCGAGGCAGAACGCCAGGCCCATGACCCCGGAGCCGAGCCGCCACCGGTCGAGTAGGGCGATGAACACCAGGCCGATCGCGGCCACCGCGATCGACAAGGTGAGCGGCAGCTCCTTCACGGGTTCGTCGTTCCGGGTCGGGGCGCGGGCGGCGCCTGGCCCTTGAGGACGGCGACGGCGAGGTCCGCCTGCGCCGCCCGGACGAGGACGTGGTCGGTCGTGAACCCGGCCATGCTCGTGAAGGGGATCTGGGCGGCGGCCAGCCGACCGGCGACATCGGCGAGGAAGCCGACCTGCTCCCAGGGCAGCGGGCCCGCGAAGGTGATCCGCCGCCAGCCGCGCTCGACCGTCAGCGCGCCATCGGGCTGGTCGGTCTCGGCGCAGACCAGCGTCACCTCGTCGTCGTCCTCGACGAGCCCGAAGAAGCCGTCGGGCAGCACCGCGGGACGCCACCCGCGCGGCCACCTGGCCACGGCGAGGTGGGTGGGGTCGAGCTCCGGCCCCAGGTCCGCCGACGTCACAAGCCGACCCTACTCACGCCTGGAAGGTGTGTGAGTTCTTGCTTCAGGGGTAGGGCCGTCGTGGGACAGAAGGATCTCACCTGCCATCGAAGGGACATCTCGGACATGGACACGCCCCACCTCAGACTCGAGGACAGCGGTGAGACGTTCGCCCTGACCGGTGAGCTCACGACGGTCGGACGCGGGGAGGGGGTCGACATCTCGCTGGACGACCCGAGCGTGTCGCGGCTGCACGCCGAGGTCATCCGGCGCGGCCCTTACGTCTACGTCTCCGATCTCGGGCTGTCCGTGAACGGCACCCGCGTCAACGGCCGCCCGGTCGGCAAGCGCGTGCTCATCGAGGGCGACGTGCTCTCGTTCGGGACCTGCCGCACCCGCGTCGGCGGCCTCGCCGGCCTCGCGACGGTGGACGACACCGTCGAGCTGCGGCGCATCTCAGCGCCCGACCTGACCCGTCGCGAGCACGAGGTGCTCACGGCGCTGTGCCGGCCGGCCCTGCAGCAGGACGCGTTCGTCGCGCCGGCGACGGCGCACGAGATCGCGGCCGAGCTCGTGGTGACGGAGGCCGCCGTCAAGCAGCACCTGCTCCGGCTCTACCAGAAGTTCCGCATCGGCGAGGGCGTCAACCGACGCGCCCGGCTGGCCAACGAGGTGATCAGCGCGGGCGTCGTGCGCCCGCTGCCGAACGACGTAGAGGCCGACGTCCGCCGCGCCGGCTGACCGTCCGTCCGCCGGCACAGGGGGCCATCAGCCGAAGGCGCGGCGCTCGGCGGCCTCGACGCAGTTCTTGAACAGCATGGCCACCGTGGTGGGACCGACGCCGCCCACCCGCGGCGTGATCGCGCCGGCGACCTCGTTGCAGGCCTCGTCGACGTCGGGCAGCAGCTTCTTGCCCTCGTAGCGGACGCCGCCACCGATGACGGTGCACCCGGGAGTGATGTGCTCCGGCTGCAGGATGTAGGGCACGCCAACGGCGGCGATGACGATCTCTGCGCGTCGCGTGTAGTCGGCCCAGTTCTTCACCCCGGTGTGCACGACTGTGACCGCCGCGTTGGCGGTCGGCCGCTTCTGCGACAGGAGCAGGGCCAGCGGCCGGCCCAGCGTCGTACCGCGACCGAGGATGCAGACCTCACGACCGGCCACCGGGATCTCGTGGTGCGCCAGCA
>JAOPVZ010000063.1 GCA_025965935.1 Frankiales bacterium
CGTCGGCCGGGCTGAGGCTCCCCTGGGTGCCGCTCCAGGCGACCTTCCAGTTCAGCATCTCGAGGAAGCGCGTCTTGGCGGTCAGCTCCGCGAGCGAGCGCTGCACCCACTCCTGGTCGATCACCCGCCGGCCGTCAGCGAGCTTCGTCTCCTGCGCCCACCGCCGTACCGTGTCGATCTTGGTCTGGACGCTGCCGGCGCTCGACAGCGACACCCGCTCGTGGTTGAGCTGGCTGGTGATGAGCTCCCAGCCGCGGTTCTCGCCGAGCACGACGTTCTCGGCCGGGACCCGCACGTTGTCGTAGTAGGTCGCGGACGTGTAGCCGCCGCCGAGGGTGTGGACCTTCGTCCAGCTGAAGCCCGCGGAGTCGGTCGGGACGATGATGATGGACAGGCCCTTGTGCCGCTTGGCATCCGGGTCGGTGCGGCAGGCCAGCCAGACGTAGTCGGCGTGGTGGATCAGCGACGTCCACATCTTCTGGCCGTTGATGACGTAGTGGTCGCCGTCCCGGACCGCGGTCGTCTTCAGGCTCGCCAGGTCGGTACCCGCACCCGGTTCGGAGTAGCCGATGGAGAAGTGCAGCTCGCCCTTGAGGATCTTCGGCAGGAAGAAGGCCTTCTGCTCCGGCGAGCCGAGGTGCATGATCGTCGGCCCCACGGTGTTGAGCGTCAGGAACGGGATCGGCACCTGGGCCCGCTGGCTCTCGTCGAAGAAGATGTACTGGTCGAGCAGGTCACGGCCCTGCCCGCCGTACTCCTTCGGCCAGCTGATGCCGAGCATCCCGTCCTTGCCGAGCTGCTTGACCAGGTCCTTGTAGCCGCTGCCCTCCAGCTCGCCCTCGGACAGCGACGCCCGAAGCTCCGGCGTCATGAGCTGGCCGAAGTAGGCCCTCAGCTCGTCGCGCAGCTGGCGCTGAGCGTCGGTGTAGGTCAGGAACATGCGGCCTCGTTTCGCCCTGTTTGCTGTAACACGTTCTACGTGGTGCCGGACAGCCGGTCAAGCACAGAACTGGAACACGTTCTCCTACGACCTTTGGTCAGAGCAGGGGGCGGCCTGAGTCGGCGAAGGCCTTCTCGAGGGCGGCCCGGTCGTCCTCGGTGAGCGGCCGCATCGCACCGCTGTCGTCGCGGATCCAGACGCCGTCGGCGTCCCAGCGCTGCTGGGACAGCTGTCGCACCAGGACCTTGCCGGTGGCGGTCTTGGGGACCTCCCCGACCCGCAGGTACCGCGGCACCCAGGTGCGGCTCGCGTCCGGCTGCGCCGCGACCCACTGCGCGAAGCCGGTCGGGTCGAACTCGTCGCCCGGGACCACTGCTGCCATCAGCTGGTCGCCGGCCGTCGCGTCCGGGACGGCGTAGACGACGGCCTCGACGACCGCCGGGTGGCGGGTGAGGAGGCGGGCGACCGGCGCGGCCGGGAAGTTCTCGCCGCCGACCCGGAGCCGGTCGAGCGACCGACCCGCGAAGTAGAGGAACCCGTCGGCGTCCCGGTACCCCAGGTCGCCAGACCAGTAGCGCCCGTCGCGGTTGCGGTGCGCGGTGTCGTCCGGCGCGTTCCAGTAGCCCTCGAAGGCGAAGGGGCCGTCCATGTTCACCAGCTCGCCGACCGCCTGCTCGGCGTTGGCGAGCCGCCCCTGGGGGTCGAACTCCGCGGCCGCCTTCTCCTCGCCGGTCTCGCTGTCGAGGATCCGGACGTCGCCGGCACTGCTGCGACCCAGCGAGCCCGGCGGGGTGTCGTCGGTCTTGGTGATGCTGATGCCGCCCTCGGTCGAGCCGAAGCCGTCGAGCACCTGGCAGCCGAACCGGCTGGCGAACCGCTCGAGGTCCGCGGGCGCGCCCTCGTTGCCGAACACCCGGACCAGCGGGTTGTCGGCGTCCTCGGGCCGCTCCGGTTGCGCGAGCACGTACGACAGCGGCGTGCCGACGTAGTTGGCGAAGGTCGCCCCGACGGCTCGGCAGTCGTCGATGAAGCTCGACGCGCTGAAGCGGCGCTTCAGCGCCATGGTGGCTCCGACCGCCAGCGACGGCGACCAGCCGGCGATCACCGCGTTCGAGTGGAACAACGGCATGGACAGGTACGACGTGTCCTCGGGCTTGAGGTCGACGCGCCAGGTCAGCCCGAGCCCCTGGGTGGCGATCTTGCCCTGGCTGCACATCACGGCCTTCGGCGACCCGGTGGTGCCGCTGGTGAAGATGAGCAGGTAGAGGTCGTCGGTCTCCGCCTCTGCGGCCGGCAGATCCGCTGGGGCGTAGGCGATCTCGTGCGGGTCAAGCACCGGGATCCCGACGCCGTCGAACAGCTCCGGGCGGTCGGTCAGGACGAGGTGGCAGTCGGTGGCCGCGACGTCCTGCAGCAGGCCGTCGCCCTTGCGGGTCGCGTTGAGACCGACCAGGACGAACCGCCCGAGCGCCGCCGCAGCCAGCCAGAAGCTGTACTCCGGCACGTTCTCCAGCAGCACGCCGATGTGCGGCGGCTCGTTCTGCGGCCGGACTGTCTCGTACCAGGCGGCGCGGGCCGCGGCCTCAGCCGTGTGCTCGCGCCACGTCCACGACCGTCCCTCGAAGAGCAGCCCCGGCTGGTCGTCCTCGGCCCGTGCCCTGACCAGCGCGGAGACCGTGGTGACCCACTCCATGACCCCTACCTCTCCCACTTCCCTGAGCTGGTGCTGCCCCCGCGCGTGCTGCCGACCTGGCTCCGAGCGCGCTGCGCACCCGGGAGCGGACCCGAGACCGGCACCGGATCAGGGAAGTCAGACGGCGGCCGCCGCCTCGGCCTCGGTAAGCACCTTGGTGGCCCAGCCGTAGTCGGGCTTGCCGCTGGGCGAGCGCTGCATGACCGGGACGACCGTGATGAACCGCGGGAGCTTGTAGCGCGCGATGAGCGTCGACAGGTGCTGCTCGAGCTCGGCCTGCGTCGGAGCCGTGCCGCCCTCCCGGACCTGGAGCACCGCGGCGACCTTCTGGCCCCACCGCTCGTCGGGGATGCCGGCGACGACCGCGTCGTCGATCTCGGGGTGGCTCTTGATGGCGCCCTCGACCTCCTCGGGGTAGATCTTCTCGCCGCCCGAGTTGATGCAGATCGAGCCGCGACCGAGGAAGTGCATGGTGCCGTCCTCCTCGACCATGGCCATGTCGCCAGGCATGACCCAGCGGACGCCGTCGATGACGACGAAGGTCTTGGCGGTCTTCTCCGGATCGCCGTAGTAACCCAGCGGGATGTGACCCTTCTGCGCGACCCGCCCCACGACACCGGACCCCGGCACGACCAGCTTGAGGTCGTCGTCGAACACCGAGGTCCGCGGGTTCACCGAGAACTTCAGGCCATCCTTGGCGTTGGTGCCGGGCTTCGCGGAGCCGTTGTAGCCGGTCTCGGTGGAGCCGAACGAGTCGTTGATGAACAGGTTGGGGATCCGCTCGACGAGCTTGTCGCGGACCGACTGGCTGAGCAGCGCGCCGGCGCTCGCGACGGCGAACAGGCTCGACAGCTCGTAGCTGCCGTGGTCGAGCGCCTCGATGAGCGGCATCGCCATGGCGTCACCGACGATGGTGATGGTGTTGCACTTCTGCTCCTCGATGATCCGCAGCGCCCCGTCACCGGAGTACTTGCGGATCAGGCAGACCTTGCCACCGCCGAGCAGGTTGATGAAGGAGCCCAGCTCCGCGGCGCCGTGCATGAGGGGCGGCGCCGGGAAGCTCACCATCGGGCTGTTGGCCAGCGCGCGCGGGCCGGCCTCCTCCGGCTTGGTGAGCGGTTCGCCGGCCGGGTAGCCGCCGCCCATGCCGGCGAAGAACAGGTCCTCCTGGCGCCACATGACGCCCTTCGGCATGCCGGTCGTGCCGCCGGTGTAGATGATGAACAGGTCATCGGCCGAGCGCTCGGGGAAGTCGCTGCGGTCGTCCTTCTGCGCGGCCAGCGCCTCCTCGTACAGCACTGTGCCCTCGGGCAGCTCGTACCCCTCGGTCGGACCCACCGCGATGAGGTGCTTGACGTGGTCGACCTTCGGGAGCACCGCGCTGACCCTGTCGGCGAACTCGGTGTCGTAGACCACGCCGACCAGGTCCGCGTCGTCGTAGAGGTAGCGCAGCTCCTCCTCGACGTAGCGGAAGTTCACGTTCACCGGGACGGCGCGGATCTTGAACAGCGCGTACATGGTCTCGAGGTACTCGGTGCCGTTCATCATGTGGCAGCCGACGTGGTCGCCGAGCCCGATGCCGACGGACTGGAAGTGGTGCGCCAGCTGGTTCGCGCGCGCGTCGAACTCGCGGAAGGACAGGTGGCGGCCCTCGGCGTAGAGCGCCGGTCGGTCGGGGACGGTGTCCACGACGTTCTCGAGCATGTCTGCGAGGTTGAACTCCACGTGTCTGTCTCCCCGTTAGTGCTTGAAGCCGGAGGTGGCGGTGGCCCCTCCGTCGACGGCCAGCTCGGCGCCGGTGATGTAGGACGCCGCGTCGCTGGCCAGGAACGTCACGGCCTCCGCGACCTCCTCGGCCTTGCCGGTGCGACGCATGGCGACCTGCCGGCCGATGCCCTTCTGGCGGTCCGCCTCGTCGGGCACGAAGTGCCGGACCATCGGGGTGTCGATGCCGCCGGGATGCACGCTGTTGACGCGGATGCCGTCCGAGGCGAGCTCGATGGCCGCGGCCTTGGTCATGCCGCGCACCGAGAACTTCGACCCCGAGTAGGCGATGAGGAAGCGGTTGCCGCCGAGCCCCTCGACCGACGACAGGTTGACGATGGCGCCACCGCCGGCGCGCTTGAGCGCCGGGTGCACCTCGCGCATGCCCAGGAAGCAGCCCCGCGCGTTGACCCCGTTGACACGGTCGTAGATGTCGTCGCTGGTGTTCTCGAGCGCCTCGATCAGCAGGATGCCGGCGTTGTTGACCAGGATGTCGATCTTGCCGAACGCCTTCTCCCCGGCGTCGACGGCATCGCGCCAGGACTGCGGGTCGGTCACGTCGAGGGTGACGGCGACCGCCTTGTCACCCAGCGACGTCGCCACCTCCTTGACCTCGGGCAGGATGTCGCCGAGCACCACCGAGGCGCCCCGGGACACCATGAGGCGGGCCGTGGCCTCCCCCATACCGCGAGCGGCGCCGCTGATGAGCGCCACCCGCCCGTCCAACCTCGTCCTGTCAGTCACGCTCTGCCCCTCTGTCGTTTCACGACGTCGGCTTCTCGCTGCCGACGACCCACATGGCGAAGAACTGCGAGCCACCGCCGTACGCGTGTCCCATGGCGACCTTCGCATCGGGCACCTGGTGCTCACCGGCCATGCCCCGGACCTGGTTGGCGGCCTCGAGGAAGCGGATCATGCCGGAGGCGCCGATCGGGTTGGTCGAGAGCACACCGCCCGACATGTTGATGGGCAGCTCGCCTGTCAGCGAGGTGGTGCCGTCGTGCACCATCTTCCAGCCGGTGCCCTCCTCGGCGAAGCCGAGGTTCTCCATCCACATCGGCTCGAACCAGCTGAAGGGCACGTAGATCTCGGCGCAGTCGATCTGCCGGAACGGGTCGGTGATCCCCGCCTCCTTGTAGACCGCCTTGGCGCACTCACGGCCGGCGTGCGGGTTGACGCGGTCTCGGCCGGCACCCATCGTCGGCTCGGACTTCACGGCCGTGCCGTGGATCCACGCGACCGGCTTGTCCTGCTTGGCGGCTGCGGCCTCGGAGCCGATGACCATGGCGGCGGCGCCGTCCGAGGAGGGACAGGTCTCGGCGTACCGGATCGGGTCCCACAGCAGCGGGGACTCGGCGATCTTCTCGTAGGTGATCTCGTGGTCGTGCACGTGCGCGAACGGGTTCTTCAGCGCATTGAGGCGGTCCTTGAGGACGACCTTGTAACCGGTGTCGATCGGGGCGCCCGACTTGCGGATGTAGCCGCGGACGATCGGGGCGAAGTAGCCACCGGCACCTGCGACGAGCGGCTGCGAGAAGGGGATGCGGATCGACAGCGCCCACATGGCGTTGCTCTCCGACTGCTTCTCGAAGGCGACCGTGAGCACCCGCTCGTGGATGCCGGCCTGGACCAGGTGGCTCGCGACGACGGCCGTGGACCCCCCGACCGACCCTGCGGTGTGCACCCGGAACATCGGCTTGCCGAGGGCGCCCAGCGCCTCGGCGAGGTAGAGCTCCGGCATCATCACGCCCTCGAACATGTCGGGCGCCTTGCCGACGACGACGGCGTCGATGTCGTTCCACTCCAGCTGCGCGTCGGCGAGCGCGCGGTCCGCCGCCTCGCGGACGAGGCCCGCGATGCTCACGTCCTTGCGCGCGCTGACGTGCTTGGTCTGCCCGGTCCCGAGGACCGCTGCGAGCTTGCCCGACATCAGTTGCTGCCTTCCAGGACGGCGACGAGGTTCTGCTGCAGGCACGGCCCGCTGGTCGCGTGCACGACGGCGTTCTT
>JAOPVZ010000284.1 GCA_025965935.1 Frankiales bacterium
CTCATGCCCGGCTCCTACCCCTCGCGCCGATGATCAACGCAGACGGCCACGCTACGGGGAGCGGCCGGGACGGGTCCACACACCCGCCCCGGCCGGGACTGCCGACGGTAGGTCAAACCGGACATCACCGCGCCCCTCCTTCGGGGTAGGAAGTCGGCATGCCCCTGGAGCGGTACCGGTCGATGCGCGATGCGGCACGCACCCCCGAGCCGGTGCCGGATGCCGACGAGGCGGACCGGGTCGACCACACCGGTGATGACCAGGACGGCCGCGGCGACACCTTCGTCGTGCAGGAGCACCACGCCACCGCACTGCACTGGGACGTGCGGCTCGAGCGCGACGGCGTGCTCGTCAGCTGGGCAGTGCCCAAGGGCCTCCCGCTCGACCCCAAGCAGAACCACCTGGCCAAGCAGACAGAGGACCACCCGCTGTCGTACGCGAAGTTCGCCGGCAGCATCCCGAGGGGCGAGTACGGCGGTGGTGCCGTGACGGTGTGGGACTCCGGGACGTACGTCCTGGAGAAGTGGACCGACCGCGAGGTCAAGGTGGTGCTCAGCGGGCATCGCGTGCAGGGTCGGTACGTCTTCTTCCGGACCAAGGGACCGCGCGACACGGACTGGATGGTGCACCGCATGGACGGACCGCCCGAGGGCTGGTCGCCGCTCCCCAAGGACCTCAGACCGATGCTCGCGACCACGGGCGTCATGCCGCTGGACCAGGACGCGTGGGCGTTCGAGGTGAAGTGGGACGGCGTTCGCGCCCTCATCTGGGTCGACGGCGGTCGGCTGACGGTGCGCAGCCGCAACGGCAACGACGTGACGGCGTCCTACCCGGAGCTGCGCGGGCTCGGCCTGCAGCTCGGCTCGACATCGGTGGTGCTGGACGGCGAGATCGTGGCGATGACGACGACCGGGCGCTCCGACTTCGGGACCCTGCAGGCCCGCATGCACGTCGCCAAGCCCTCGGCGGCGCTGCTCCGGTCGACGCCGGTGCAGGTGGTGCTGTTCGACGTGCTGCACCTCGACGGCCGGTCGCTGCTCGGTGCTTCGTACGACGAGAGGCGGGCCACGCTCGTCGGCCTCGGGCTGCAGGGCGAGCACTGGCAGGTGCCCGACGCCTTCGTCGGTCACGGCACCGAGCTGCTCGAGGCGACCCGCGCCCAGGGACTTGAGGGCGTCATCGCGAAACGGCGCGACTCGACGTACCAGCCCGGACGGCGCAGCGACAGCTGGCTCAAGCTCAAGCACGTCAAGCGGGCGTCCGCCGTCATCGCCGGGTGGAAGCCGGGAGAGGGCGGGCGCGCAGGCCGCATCGGCTCACTGCTGCTCGGGGTGCACGGACCCGAGGGACTGCTCTACGCCGGTCACGTCGGGACCGGCTTCTCCGCAGCCACGCTCGAGTCGCTCGGCCGACAGCTGGAACCCTTGCGGCGCAAGGACTCTCCGTTCGCGGACGAGGTGCCGCGGCAGTACGCGAAGGACGCGGTGTGGGTCGAGCCGCGGCTGGTCGCGGAGGTCGAGTACACGGAGTGGACCAAGGACGGCAGGCTGAGGCACCCGTCGTACAAGGGCTTGCGCGAGGACATCTCGCCGGAGGAGGTGACGCGTGAGCAGCAGTGAGGTGCTCGTCGACGTCGAGGGCAGGACGCTGAAGCTGACGAACCTCGAGAAGGTGCTGTACCCAAGCGGGTTCACCAAGGGCCAGGTCATCGACTACTACTCGCGGATCTCGCCGGTGCTCCTGCCGCACCTGGCGGGCCGGGCGCTGACCCGCAAGCGCTACCCCAACGGCACCGAGGGGCCGATGTTCTTCGAGAAGAACAAGCCGCAGGGGACGCCGCCGTGGGTGCGGACCGTCACGTTGCCGTCGCCGGGATCGTCGAAGAACCGCGACACCATCGACTACGTCGTCGTCGACGACCTGGCCACGCTGGTCTGGACCGCCAACCTGGCCGCGCTGGAGCTGCACACGCACCAGTGGAAGGTCGGGCGCAAGACCCCGGACCTGCTGGTGCTCGACCTGGACCCGGGACCGCCGGCCACGATCGTCGAGTGCTGCCAGGTCGCCCTCGCGATCCGGGAGCGGCTGGACGTCGAGCTGTTCCCCAAGACGTCCGGCAACAAGGGCATGCAGCTGGTCGCCAAGGCGCCCGTGCGGGACACCAGTGCCTTCGCGAAGGATCTCGCCGAGGCCGTTGAGAAGGCGATGCCCGAGCTGGTCGTCTCACAGATGACCAAGGCGCTCCGGCCCGGCAAGGTGCTCATCGACTGGTCCCAGAACAACCCCGCCAAGACGACCGTCTCCCCCTACTCGCTGCGGGCCCGGCACGAGCCGACGGTGTCGACGCCGGTCACCTGGGAAGAGGTCACCTCATGCTCAGCTGCGTCGGACCTGGTGTTCCTCAGCGAGGACGTGCTGTTCCGTGTGGAGGAGCTGGGAGACCTCTTCGAGCCCTTGCTGTCCTGACACCTGCGGGTGTTGCATCGCTGCCGGAGGTGTTGTCGTGACTGGTGTCCCCCCGCCCGCCCTGACCGACGAGTGCCTCGAGCGCGAGCTCGAGCACCTGCACGAGACCCGGCACGACACGTTCCTGCACGGCAGTGAGGACGCGCTGACGTTCCACACCGCCCGCACGGCCGACCTGGAGGAGGAGTACCTCCGCCGCAACCCGGACCGGGTGATCGACGCGCGGCGCACGCGGCACGGCTCGCGAGAGCTCGCCGGGCAGGACGCCTAGCTGCGCGTCCGAGGTCCTAGGCTCGGCGGATGACCGCCTCCGAGATCCCGGCGCGCGGGCAGCGGCTGCCACGGCCGGCCCGCCGCAAGCAGCTCCTCGGGGCTGCCCAGGAGATCTTCGTCGCGCAGGGCTACCACGCGGCCGCGATGGACGACATCGCCGAGCGCGCCGGCGTCTCGAAGCCGGTGCTCTACCAGCACTTCCCCGGCAAGCTCGAGCTGTACCTGGCGCTGCTCGAGGAGCACGCCGCCGCCCTCACGCAGCGGGTCCGGGTCGCGCTCGACTCGACGACCGACAACCAGAAGCGGGTAGCCGCCTCCATCGGCGCGTACTTCGACTTCGTCGACGGTGACGGCGAGGGCTTCCGGCTCGTCTTCGAGAGCGACCTGCGCAACGACCCGACGGTCCGCGAGCGCGTCGAGCGGATGACCGCCGAATGCGTCGCGGCCATCACCGAGGTGATCGCGCACGACACCGGCTTCCCGACCGAGGAGGCGCGGCTGCTGTCCGTGGGCCTCACCGGCATGGCCGAGGTCGGCGCCCGCTGGTGGCTGTCGAGCGAGGACCGGCTGGAGAAGCGCCGGGCCGTCGAGCTGCTCGTCACGCTCGCCTGGCGCGGCATCTCCGGCGCCCCGCTCCACCCCTGACCCGCCTCCGCCGACCCCGCGCGCACCCCGCGCGCACCCCCCCGCTCGCACCCCCCGGTGATCAGCAGGCGATCGGACGCACGACACGCCGGCGTGTCGTACCGGCAAGGCCCTGTTGATCACGCAACTCGGGCGACCTGGGTGATCAGCAGGCGATCGGAGGGGCGACGCGCCGGCGTGTCGTACGACGGAAGTGCTGTTGATCTCCAGGGGCGGGCGTTCCGCCCAGGGCTGACAGGGGCCGTGCCGCCGTACGACTCGGTTAGCCTCTGGCCAACGAGACACGAGGAGGGCTCCGCCGTGGAGGTCAAGATCGGGGTGCAGTTCGCGACGCGCGAGCTGGTGCTCGAGAGCAGCCAGTCCCCCGACGACGTCGCGAAGGCGGTGGCCGATGCGCTCAAGGCCGACCTCGGCGTGCTCACCCTCGAGGACGAGAAGGGCCGCCGCGTGCTGGTGCCGGCCGACAAGCTGGCCTACGTCGAGATCGCCGAGGCCGAGACCCGCCGAGTGGGCTTCGGCGCCATCTAGTCAGGCGCCTCCTCAGGCGTCTGCGTCAGGCGTCGACGTCAGGCATCGAGGCCGAGCAAGGCCATCCGCTCGGTGTGCTTGTCGGTGATCGACTTCAGCAGCCGGGTGATGCCGGCCAGGTCGCCCGACCCGACGAGCAGCTCCAGCAGCGCATCCCGCTCGACCGCGACCTGCTGTGCCTGGATCAGCGCCTCCCCGACCAGCCGTCGAGCCCACAGCGCGAGCCGGCCGCCGACCGAGGGCTCCTCGGCGATGATCTCCTTCACCTTGGCCACGGCGAACGACGCCTGACCGGTGTCGGCGAGCACGTCCTGGATGAGGCTGCGGGTCTCGTCGTCCTTCACGTAGGTCGCGACCTCGCGGTAGAAGTCGGTCGCCATCCCGTCGCCGACATAGGCCTTGATGAGGCCTTCGTACCAGTCGGCGGGCTGCGTCGAGTCGTGGAAGCTGTCGAGCGGGTCCACGAACGGCGCCATCGCCTCGAACGGGTCCACGCCACGGTCCTGCAGGTGCTTGCTGAGCTTCTGGAAGTGCGCGAACTCCACGTTCGCCATGGTGCCGAGGGCCACCTTGTCGGGGACCGTGGGCGCGAGCTGCGCGTCGGTCGCGAGCCGCTCGAACGCGGTCAGCTCGCCGTACGCCAGCACGCCGAGCAGGTCGATGACAGCGGCATCCATGTCCCAAAAGGTAGGCTGCACCCGAAGACACCGAGTGTTGACCCTCACCTGAGAGGCGCGCCCCGCGGGAGCTGCGCTTCGCGACCGGCGGTCGGCACGCCAGCCAGGTAGAGGACACATGACAGAAGAGAACGGTTTTGCCGCGCTCGGCGCGCGCCCGGAGACAGTCGAGGCGCTCGCGGCCGTCGGCATCACACAGCCCTTCCCGATCCAGAAGATGACGCTGCAGATCGCGATGGGCAAGCACGACCTCATCGGCCAGGCCCGCACCGGCACCGGCAAGACGCTGGGCTTCGGCGTGCCGATGCTGCAGAACGTCAAGAGCCGCGAGGAGGGCAGCAACGGCGTCCCCCAGGGACTCGTCGTGGTCCCCACCCGCGAGCTGTGCGTCCAGGTCGCCAGCGACCTCGAGATCGCCGGCAAGACCCGCGGCATCCGGGTGCAGAGCATCTACGGCGGCCGGGCCTTCGAGCCTCAGGTCGAGTCGCTCAAGCGCGGCGTCGAGATCGTGGTCGGCACCCCGGGTCGCCTGCTCGACCTGGCCCGGCAGGGCCACCTCAACCTCGGCCAGGTCGAGATGCTGGTGCTCGACGAGGCCGACGAGATGCTCGACCTCGGCTTCCTCCCGGATGTCGAGCGCATCCTCGACCTGACGCCCGACGAGCGGCAGACGATGCTGTTCAGCGCGACGATGCCGTCGCCGGTCGTGGCGCTGGCGCGCCGCTTTATGCGCCAGCCGACGCACATCCGCGCCGAGGAGGTCGACGAGGGCCGCACCGTCCCCGACACCGAGATCTTCGTCTACCGCTGCCACGCGATGGACAAGGGCGAGGTGCTCGCGCGGATCCTGCAGGCCGAGGGCCGTGGGCTGACGATGGTCTTCTGCCGCACCAAGCGCACCTGCGACAAGGTCGCCGAGGACATGAACGACCGCGGCTTCGCGGCCGCTGCCGTCCACGGTGACCTCGGCCAGGGCGCGCGCGAGCAGGCGCTCCGCGCGTTCCGCAGCGGCAAGATCGACGTGCTCGTCGCGACCGACGTCGCGGCCCGCGGCATCGACGTGCAGGACGTCACGCATGTCATCAACTACCAGTGCCCCGACGAGGAGCGCACCTTCCTGCACCGCATCGGCCGCACCGGCCGGGCCGGCGCCAAGGGCGTCGCGATCACGTTCGTCGACTGGGACGACATGCCGAAGTGGGGCCTGATCAACAAGGACCTCAACCTGCCGTTCCCCGAGCCGGTCGAGACCTACTCCTCCTCCAAGCACCTCTACGAGGACCTGCACATCCCGGTGGGCACCACCGGTCGGCTGCCGCGCGCCTCGCGGACCCGGGCCGGCCTGGAGGCGGAGGAGATCGAGGACGTCGGCGAGACCGGGCGCAAGCCCCGTAAGGCCCAGGCCTCCCGCCGTACCGGCGGAGCGAGCGGTACGGCGGAAGCGCCCGACGGTCCTGCGCTGCCCAAGCGCACGGGAGCAGCGCGCCAGCGCACCCGTGGCAGCGGTGCCGCGGTGGGTGCCGCGCCTGCGTTCAGCGACTCCGCCGAGACTCCCGCCGCCGACGGTGACGCGCCGCGCCGGAGCCGCCGTCGGGGCGGTCGCGGCCGCGGTGGCTCGGGCGGCGGCAGCTCGCAGGCCTGAGCGGCTCAAGCCGCCCGGTCGGCCGCGCCGAAGCAGGAACCATGGTGCTGCGGATGGTCGGTGGAGTGCGTACGGGTGAGGACACGGAGGACCTCCGTGCCTACCTCACCAGGCTCGAGGGCTCGCCCGCGGTGCACGAGACCGTCCTGCTCGCCTGCGGCAACCACGGCGACGAGCGGCCGACCTGGACCTACGTCGAGGCCGATGCTGCCGAGGGCGTCGCTCGGCGACGCTGCCTGCAGTGCGCCACGAACGTGTGGGTGCTCGACAGCGAGTCGCGCTGGACGTTCCCGCACGTGTGGTCGTGCCAGACCTGCGGCCAGTCGATCGCGGAAGTCGCCGCCGGCCTGTCCATGCCGGAAGGCGACGACGTGCGGTGGCTGGTGCTCGGTGCCCGTTGCGTCGACTGCGGCCGCATCGACGGCCTGACCGACATGGTGCTGCCCGGCACCCCGCTCGCCGAGGTCATGGGCTGTCTCTGACACGCTGACCGGGTGCAGCTGCTCCTGCTCGCCGACACCCACCTGCCGCGCCGGGCGAAGGACCTGCCCTCCGAGGTGTGGGACCAGGTCGACCGCGCGGACCTGGTCGTGCACGCCGGCGACTGGGTCACCGTCGACCTGCTCGACGCGCTCTCGACGAGGGCCGATGTCCTCGGCTGCTGGGGCAACAACGACGGACCCGAGCTGCGTGCACGGCTGCCCGAGGTCGCCCGCCGTACCGTCGCCGGGGTGCGCCTCGCGGTGGTCCACGAGACCGGTCCGTCCCAGGGCCGCGAGGCCCGGATTGATGCCGCCTACGACGACGAGGTGCTCGTCTTCGGGCACTCGCACATCCCCTGGGACACCGTGACACCTCGCGGCCTGAGGCTGCTCAACCCCGGGTCGCCGACGGACCGGCGCAGCCAGCCGTACTGCACCTACATGACGTTGGACCTGCCCAGCAGCGCGGTCGTCCTGCATAGGCTGGGGGCATGAGCGCGGTCGACAACACCCCCCTGCCCGAGGGCGTCGCGCGGACCACCGTCGACATCCCCGGCGGCCCGCTCGCAGTGCTGGACGCAGGCACCTCCGACCGCGGCACCGTCCTCCTGGTGCCGGGGTTCACCGGTAGCAAGGAGGACTTCCGCCTCCTCGTGAAGCCGCTGGCCGACGCGGGCTACCACGCGGTCGCGATCGACCAGCGCGGGCAGCACGAGTCAGCCGGCCCGGACGACGAGTCGGCCTACACGACCGAGGTGCTCGGCGCTGACCTCCTGCAGGTCGTCAAGGTGCTCGGCGACGGGCCGGTGCACCTGGTGGGGCACAGCTTCGGCGGCCTCGTCGGCCGGGCCGCCGTGCTGCAGGACCCCTCCTCGTTCCGGTCGTTCGTCCTGATGGACTCCGGCCCGTCGGCGCTCGGCGGTGCCCGGGCCGAGGTGCTGCCGTTCCTGCGCGCGGTCCTGCTCGACGGTGGCGTCGAGGCGGTGTGGGAGGCGTCGCTGCAGCTGCCACCGCACCCGGAGAAGCCGGCGGTGACCGCCGAGGTGCAGGAGTTCCTGCGGGCCCGGATGCTGGGCAACACCGCAGCGGGCCTGCTCGGCACGGCAACCGCCCTGACGTCCGAACCGGACCGCGTCGAGGAGCTGCGCGCGACCGGCGTGCCGTGCCTGGTTCTGTACGGCGAGAAGGACGACGCCTGGACGCCGGCTCAGCAGGACGAGATGGCCGCGCGGCTCGGCTGCGAGGTGGTCGTCGTCGACGGCGCCTGGCACTCCCCCGCCGTCGAGCAGCCCGACGCGACCCTCGCCGCCGTGCTGGGCTTCCTGCCTCGCTGACCTCGCGCCGTCAGGCGGACTGGACGACCTCGAAGGCCCAGAGCGTCGACCCGCTGGCGGCGGGAGGGCCGGCCTGGCCTGCGTGGCCGGCAGCCATCCGGCCGCCGTCGCGCCAGGCGACGAAGTCGGCCTCGCTCGCCCAGCGGGTGTAGACGAGGTAGTCGGTGGTGCCCTCGACCGGGCGGAGCAGCTCGAAGTGCTCGAACCCGGGCGAGCCCTCGACGGCGCCCTTGCGCGCGGCGAACCGCTCCTCCAGGGTGGCGCCGGCCCCCTCAGGCACCGACAGGACGTTGATGGCGACGTAAGACATGCTGAACAGCATGACCGACCCCGGGCTCTACGGCCCAACCTCGGTGACGTGGCGGGTGCACAGCGACCCCGTGATGGCGCTCGCAGGTCCGCGGGCGCTGCTGCTCCAAGCTCTGCAGCCCGAGGCGATGGCCGGGGTGGCCGGCAACTCCGGCTTCCGTGACGACCCGTGGGGGCGGCTGCATCGCACAGCGGAGTACGTCGGCGTGACCAGCTTCGGCACCACGGCCGAGGCCGAGCGCGCGGCGTCCCGGGTCCGCGGCATCCACCGCAGGCTCGGGCTCGACGACCCCCACCTGCTGCTGTGGGTGCACTGCACCGAGGTGGAGTCGTTCCTCACCACCGTCACCCGCTGCGGGCTGCGGCTGACGGCCGCGGAGAAGGACCAGTACTACGCCGAGCAGGTCGCCAACGCCCGGCTCGTCGGGCTGCCGACCGCCCCCTCCTCCAGGGCCGCCATGGCCGAGTACTTCCACTCGATGCGGCCCGAGCTGCACGTCACGCCCGCGGCCAGGCAGGCTGCCCGCTTCGTGCTGTCGCCGCCGCTGCCCTCGCGCCTGCGGCCCCTGAAGCCGGCCTGGCTCGGCATCGCCGGCTTGAGCGTCGCGATGCTGCCGCGCTGGGCCCGCCGGATGTACCGACTGCCCGGACTGCCGACCACCGACGTGGGAGCCACCGCGGCCGGAATCGCCTTGCGCACCAGCCTGCTCGCGCTGCCCGACCACCTCCGGCACGGCCCGCACTGGGCGGCCGCCATGGAGCGGCTCGCGAGCTGACCGCTACTTGACCGTGAAGGTCTGCTTCGTCTCGTAGCTGTTGAGGTCGTCCACCCGGATCTGCAGGTCGATCACGTAGCTGCCCTTCGACGGGAGGACGAGGTTGAGGTCCTCGTAGTGGCCCGGCGACACCAGTGGCGGCGCGACCGTGATCTGCTGCGAGCTGCCCTTCTTCTCGATGAAGCCGCTCACCTGGGCGACGGTCTTCGTCAGACCCGAGCTCGTCAGCACCGTGTAGACGTGCAGCCCGTTCACACCCTTGCGGGCCGGGTACAGGTCGACGGCCACCGTGTAGGGACCGGCGATCGACTTGCCCGTGTACGGCGGAGCGAAGGCCTCCTTCGCCGGCACGCTGTT
>JAOPVZ010000288.1 GCA_025965935.1 Frankiales bacterium
CGCAGCACGCGAGCGCCCACGCCGAGGCCAGCGGCCATCAGCTCGCCCAGAGCTTCGAGCCCGGCGAGGACTGGTTCTGGGACTACCGCAGCCAGGACTACTACGACGGACCCCGGCTCGCCGATCCGCAGCAGCACCCACTCGAGCAGCCCACGCCGGGGCCGGCGGGACGCGTGCCTGCTGACTGGCAACGGCACCTCAACTAGTGAGCGGGCATGACCGATGCAGGTCGTGCCTTTCGACCACGGCAAGGAGGAGCGTCAGGATGGCGAGCTACCGCATGGTCTACGGCGACGACGAGCAGGTGATCAGGGAGACGTTCGAGGACATCGACGACCTCCAGCGCGAGGATGGCTGGGTGGTCCTGTTCCGCGGCAAGGAGGCGATCCTGCGCGTTCAGGAGCAGCACGTGCAGTCCCTCGAGGAGATCTCCTAGGCCCGTCGGGGACGTCTGCGTCAGTGCCCGTCAGTGCCCGGGCGTGATGGCCTGGTGCACGGACCTGACCGCGCTCGCGCCCTCGCCCACGGCGGCCGCGACCCGCTTCATGGAGCCGTAGCGCACGTCACCGACGGCAAAGACCCCAGGGACGCTCGTCTCGAAGGGCAGCGGGCGTCGGCCCAGCAGCTCCCACGCGGGCGACAGGTCCACATCGTCGAGATCGCGATCGGTCAGGACGAAGCCGTCCTTGTCGAGTGCGACGTCGGTCAGCCATGCGGTGGCGGGCACGGCACCGACGAAGCAGAACAGGCCGTGGCAGGCATTTGTGCTGCTGGCACCCGTCGTCCGGGTGTGCACGGTGATCCGCTCGAGGTGGGTGTCGCCGTGGAGCGCCGTGATCTCGGTGCTGAGCAGGACGTCGATGTTGGGGTGCGCGAGGACCCGGTCGACGAGGTACTGGGACATGTTGGCGGTGAGGTCGTCGCCACGGAGCAGCAGGTGGACGTGGCTGCCGTGGTCGGCCAGGTAGAGCGAGGCCTGGCCGGCGGAGTTGCCGCCGCCCACGACAACGACCGGGTGCGGCCGGCACTCCCGAGCCTCGAGCTCCGTCGCGGCGTAGTAGATGCCGGCGCCGAGGAAGTCCGACCACCGCTCGAGCGGGAGCTCGCGGTAACGCGCACCCGTGGCGATCACCACGGCGTGTGACACGACTTCCGTGCCGTCCGGCAAGGTCAGCCGCAGGTGCCCGTCTGCCGCCCGCAGAGACCGCACCTCGCACGGGCTCGATACCCGGGCGCCGAACTTGTGCGCCTGCAGCTCCGCCCGGGAGGCGAGCAGCTCACCGGTGAGGCCGAACGGGAAGCCGAGGTAGTTCTCGATCCGTGAGCTGGCAGCGGCCTGGCCACCCACGGAGACGGCGTCCAGGAGCATGGTGTCGAGCCCCTCGGAGGCCCCGTACACCGCGGCCGCCAGACCGCCCGGGCCGGCGCCCACCACCACCAGGTCGTGCTCGCTTCCCGGCACGGCTTGGTAGCTCAGCCCGATGTTCTCGGCGAGGTCTCCCGCGGTGGCGCGCCTCAAGACTGCCGTCGGCGTCACGACCAAGGGCAGGTCGGCGGTGGTCGCGGACAGTGCGGTCGCGAGCGTCTGACCCTCGGGCGACTCGTACTCCAGCCACACGTGCGGGAGCTGCTGCCGAGCAGCCCAGGTCCGCAG
Organism: Frankiales bacterium; assembly: GCA_025965935.1. Taxonomy (GTDB): domain Bacteria; phylum Actinomycetota; class Actinomycetes; order Mycobacteriales; family SCTD01; genus RYN-111. Next base: position 1,655 of record JAOPVZ010000288.1, read on the forward strand.
CCCGTGTGACGCCGCGGACAGACCGGTGCCCAGGATCTCGATGCTGCGTGCGGCGGTGCCGGCCTGCAGCCTCAGCCGTCGGGCGACCAGCGTGTGAAGGATCAGGTCGGACAGCTCGGCGTTGTCGGCCATCAGCTGGCGGAAGCCCTCTTGCGACAGCCGGTGGACGCGTCCCTCCTGGGTCACCCGAGCGGTCAGGTAGGCCGCCTGACCCGTCAACAGGCTCAGTTCGCCCAGGAACCGCCCGGCCCCGTGCTCTGTGACGATCTCGGCGGCGGAGTCCGGGGTCGCCTCCCGCACGATCTCGACGTGACCGGACTCGATGTAGAAGAAGTCGTAGTGCGGGTCGCCCGACCGGAACAAGACATCGCCCGGCCGCACCGCCATCGGCGACGAGCGGCGGATGAGCTCGTCGCTCTGCTCCGGCGTGAGCTCGACCCAGGCAGCCGCCTCCAGCGTCGTGTCCGCCATCTGGCATCTCCCGTCGCCTCGCGCTCGTCGTCGAGTCTCGCGGTCGCCTTCCCTGTAGCGCAACCGATCTGCTTCCGCGCCGGATGTGGGCTTGCGGCCCGACGACCGGGCAGCGACGATGCGAGAGCGACTCGCCTGCCGGTGGACGAGGAGGCCCGATGACCCCTCCTCAGCGTTGGCCGTCGTGGGCATCGGCCGCCCTCGCGACCGCACTGCATCCCGTCCGCTGGCTGCAGAGGCACGACCCCGGCTTCCTCGTGTTTCGCCGGGCCACGCGGACGGCGGTCGTGATGCCGGCGATGTTCGCTCTTGGTGTCCACGTCATCGGCGACGCAACGGTCGCCACGTTTGCCGCCTTCGGCACGTTCGCAATGCTGCTGCTGGCCGACTTCGGCGGCACGCTGGGCGATCGGCTGCGCGCTCAGCTCCTGCTCGCGCTGGCAGGAGGGGTCCTCGTCACGCTGGCCACCGTCGCCAGGACGAACGCATGGCTGGCTGCGCTCGTGATGGCGTTCGTGGCAGTTGTTGTCCTGTTCGCGGGCGTCACCAGCTCGGTGATCGCGGGGGCGTCGACGTCGCTGCTGCTCGCGTTCATCCTGCCGGTCGCCACGGCCGGCGCGGTGTCCTCGATCCCGCAGCGTCTCGCTGGTTGGGGGCTAGCCGGCGCCGCGTCGATCCTTGCCACGGCCTTGCTCTGGCCGGCGCCGACCCGCCAGCCGCTGCGCGGTCCTGCGATCGAGGCATGCCGAAAGCTCGCCGAGCGGATGCAGGCCGACGCGGCGTACCGGCGCGGCGACCCAGGCTGGGCCGTGCAGGAGGTCGACGCGGCGACCCAAGCCGCCCGCAGCACCGTCGCCGCGCTGCAGCGCGCCTTCTACCTGGTGCCCTACCGACCGACCGGGTTGAGCACGTCGGCTCGCACCGTCGTCCGTCTGGTGGACGAGCTGGGCTGGCTCGCGCAGATCCTCGACGCCGGTGACCCCGTGGACGGGCTGGCACGGCCGGGGCACGGTGACCTGAAGGTCTGCGCCGTGCAGTCGGCGGCGGCGGAGGTCATGGAGCGCGGTGCCGACCTGCTGCAGGATCCGGTCGACCGGTCCCTCGACCTCCACCCCGCCCTCGGGCACCTGCACGCGGCGGTCGCAGCCATGGAACGGCATGCCACGCACTCGCTGCCGGTGCGCCGTCGGCCGGCGGAGGCCGATGCGACGGAGGTCGAGGAGTTCGTCAGCTCGCTCGAACCGACCTTCCGCGCCCTGGAGATGAGCTACGCCGTCTCGCTCGTCGCCACCAACATCACGTTGACCGCGGCTGCCGAGCGCCGCACCTGGTGGGACCAGCTGCTCGGGCGGCAGCCGGAAGGGGTCGAGGGCAGTCTGGCCGCGGCGCGCAAGCGTGCGCGGGGCCATCTCGGGGCGCACTCCGTGTGGCTGCACAACAGCCTCCGGGGCGCCGTCGCCCTCGGGTTGGGTGTCCTCGTCGCCGAGCTCAGCGGCGTCCAGCACTCCTTCTGGGTCGTGCTCGGAACCCTGTCAGTGCTGCGCTCCAACGCGCTCAGCACTGGCCAGAACGTGCTGCGCAGCCTGCTCGGGACGGCTGGCGGCGTCGTGATCGGCGGCGTGATCGTGTGGGCCATCGGTACCCACACCACGGTGCTGTGGTTCCTGCTCCCGATCGCCGTCGTCATCGCCGGCATCGCGCCCTCGGCCATCTCGTTCGCAGTCGGGCAGGGCGCCTTCACCGTGACCCTGCTGATCCTCTACAACCTCGTGGCGCCGGTCGGCTGGCGGGTCGGGCTGGTTCGCGTCGAGGACATCGCCATCGGATGCGCGGTCAGCCTTGTCGTCGGGCTGCTGTTCTGGCCACGCGGGGCCGCGAGCGAGCTCGGGACTGCCCTGGCCGACGCCTACGCCGCGACCGCGGCCTACCTGGGGAGCGCGGTGGCCTTCGGCGTGCATCGCTGTGACAGCACGGCTCCCGCTGCGCCGGCACCGTCCGAGGCCTCGCAACGCGCAGCCGCGAGCGCGCGGCGCCTCGATGACGCGTTCCGCACCTTCCTCGTCGAGCGCGGGCCGAAGCAGATGTCCCTGGCGGGGGTCACGAGCCTCGTCACCGGCGTGGCCGGTCTCCGGCTCGCGGCCGACGCGATCGTCGAGCTGTGGTCGTCAGGTGCCGGCGCGGCAGACGGCGACCGCTCCGCCGCACGACGGGAGGTGCTCGACGAGACCGCCGCCGTCACCGGCTGGTACGACGGGCTGGCCGGTGCCCTTCGAGGGCAGGGCGCCATCCCGGCTGTGGCTTCCCCCGACCGGGTCGCCGACGGTCGCCTGATCGCCGCGGTGCGCAGCGACCTGGCCGACGCTCACGGGCACGGCACAGCCACCGGCGTACGGCTGATCTGGACCGCCGACCACCTCGATGCCGCCCGCCGGCTGCAGTCGGAGGTGGCCTCCGCCGCTGTCGGGCCAGGCTGGTTCGTCGGTCACTCCCGCCGCAGCAGCTCGCGTCTCGAAGTCTCCGCTGCGCCTGTGGGAAGGCCATGAGGACGGGGACACAGGCACTCTTCAGCAACTTCCAGGTTGGGTCACTGCCGTGAGCACCCGCACCCCAGCAGCTGTCCTGGCCGTGCTCCTGGTCGCGTCGTGCTCGCACTCGACGGCTACTAGCGCCCGCGTGCGCAGCACGCCGACCTCGAACGGTGCGACGACGGCAGCGCCACGGACGCCGGCGCAGCGCTCGCCGGTGGTCGACATCTACGCCGCTGGTCGCCCGGGTCTGCTGAGTCCCGAGGCCCGGCTGGCCAAGCCGCTGGTCTACGTACCGGACGACCGCAACGCCCGGGTGGACGTGATCGACCCGGCGACGTTCCGTGTCATCGCGCACCAGCCGGTCGGCACGCTGCCGCAGCACGTGACGCCGGCCTGGGACCTGCGGACGCTCTGGGTCGACAACGACCAGGGCAACAGCCTGACCCCGATCGACCCGCGCACAGGGAAGTTCGGGACCCCGGTGCCGGTCGCCGACCCGTACAACCTCTACTTCACGCTCGACGGTCGCTCCGCCGTCGTCGTGGCCGAGCGGCTGCGTCGACTGGACTTCCGGGAGCCGCACACCATGAAGCTGCAGCAGTCGCTGCACGTGCCGTGCCAGGGCGTCGACCACGCGGACTTCAGCGTCGACGGTGCGCACGCGCTGTTCTCGTGCGAGTTCAGCGGCCAGCTGCTCTGGGTCGACATGCAGCATCGTCGCGTCGACAAGGTCATCGACCTGCCGCGCCAGACGTCACAGCGCCCGAAGCCTCAAGACGTGAAGCTGAGCCCCGACGGCCGCACCTTCTACGTCGCCGACGAGAACAGCAACGGCGTGTACCTCGTCGACAGCCGCACCCAAAGGGTCCGGCGCTTCCTGACGACAGGTCTCGGTGCCCATGGCCTCTACGTCAGCCGGGACAGCTCGGACCTCTACGTGACGAACCGCACCGGCGGCTCGGTCGCCGTCGTGTCGCTGGCAACTGGCCAGATCCGCACCACCTGGCAGATCCCAGGTGGCTCACCCGACATGGGCGGCGTCTCGGCCGACGGTCGCACGCTGTGGCTGTCAGGCCGCTACACCGGAGAGGTGTACGCCATCGACACCCGCACCGGTCGGCTGCGCGCTCGGATACACGTGGGCGGTGAGCCGCACGGGTTGTGCGTCTGGCCGCAGCCCGGTCGGTTCTCGCTCGGCCACACCGGCATCCTGCGATGAGGGCGCTCTGGGCCACCGGACTGCTGCTTGCCACCGCCTGTACGGCGGCGCACCCTGCGGCCAGTCCCACGGCCCGCCCGGCCCCGTCGACCCGATCACCCTCGCCGTCGGCGGCCACCGTTGCCCCGACGGCGAGGGCCCTGGCCTGGCGCGTCGGGCCGACCCTCCCGATCGCGCTCAGCGAGGTCGGCGTGGCCGCCCTCGGGGACCAGCTGCACGTCCTGGGCGGGTACATCGGTGGCCGGCCGCACTCCCGCACGCACCTCGTGCTCGACACCCGGACGGGGCGCTGGTCGCAGGGCGTGCCGCTGCCGGAGGCGCTGGACCACATCGGGGTGGCTGTCCTGGACGGCTCGCTGTGGGCGGTCGGCGGCTACAGCGACCAGGGGATCGTCGCCCATGTCTGGTCGTGGACACCGGGCAGCTCGACCTGGTCCGCCCGCACCCCGTTGCCCTCACCACGGACCGCCGGCGCCTGCGTCGTGCTCGACGGCAAGCTGCACTACATCGGGGGCAAGACCGGCAGCGCAGAGCTGAACCAGCACCTGGTCTACGACCCGCGCACCAGTCGCTGGACCCAGGCGGCTCCGATGCCGACGGCCCGTGACCACATGGCCGCTGCCGTCGTACAAGGCAAGATCTATGTGGGGACCGGACGGCCGGGAGATCTGCCCACCCTCGAGGTCTACGACCCCACGACCGACAGCTGGTCCACGGGACCACCGGTGCCGCTGGGCCGGTCGGCGGCGGCGGGGGCGAGCTTCCACGGGCTGTTCGTCGTGCTCGGCGGAGAGCACCCGGGCGAGCTCGGCGTGGACACCGAGGTCGACGGCTACGACCCGCGGACCCGTCGGTGGACGCGGCTTCCCTCGCTGCCGCACGGTCGGCAGGGCATCGGGGCGACCGTGATCGGCAACGTCCTGTACCTACCGGGCGGCGGTCCGGTCGGCGGTGGCAGCGTGCAGAGCAACGTCCTGATGGAGCTCACCGACCGCTGACCGGTGGCGAAGGAGTGGTCAGGCCCCGCCGGCGGTGACGACCGCATCGGTGATGAAGCCGGCAAACAGCCCAAGAAGCAGACCCCAGGCCAGCAGGTCGCGGCGGCCGATCTTGGCGGCGATGCCGAGCAGCTGCACGACGACGTAGAGGATGGATCCGGCGGCGAGGGTGAAGAAGACGGTGCTCATCGCCTCGCTGCTGAACGACTGGCCGACGGCGGTGCCGATGAAGGTCGGGCCGCCCGCGATGGCGGCGAGGCCGAGCAAAGAGCCCCAGGAGGGTCGCGGCTCACCGGCGGCCCGGTCGGCCGCGAGAGGCGCGACGATCCCGAAGCCCTCGGTGGCGTTGTGCAGCGCGAAGCCGACCACGAGCAGGGTGGCCAGGGAGATGTCGCCCGCGTTGGCGGCCGAGCCGATGGCGAGGCCCTCGCCGAAGTTGTGCAGCCCGATGCCGACGGCGATGAGCAGCGCCAGCCGACGGGCGGGCGAGAGCGTCCGCGGGCCCGCGGCGGGCAGGTCGCCGACCGCGACGGTGCCGGGTCCCATCCGGCGCGGCCGGCCGAGCAGCCGCTCGTAGTAGACGAGGCTCATGAGACCGACCGCGAGGCCGCCGAGGAACAGCGCGCCGTAGCCGAAGACCGGACCGAGACCGCCGTGGTGCTCGTGCACGTTGCTCAGCGCGGCGTCGAGCGGCCCCCAGGCGCCGGACAGCACGTCCCAGAACAGGAAGAGCAGGATGCCGATCGCGACCCCGTTGAGCATCACGCGCAGCGTCGCCGCGGGCCGTTCGAGCCGCCCGAGGGGCATGCCCAACAGGATCGTCACGCCGGCGATGGCGCCGAGCAGAAGGGTGTGTCCGGTGCTCACGAGCATCCTCTCACTAAAGTTAAGTGAGCCTAAGTTGAATTGCGGTCATGGTGCAAGTCGGACCGACCATGACCTACCCGCCCTCGTCTGCGAAGAGGATCTCGAGCCGGCGGTCGGGGACCAGCCAGATGAGCGCGACGACGACGTACACCGCGAGGCCCAGCCAGCGGTTGACGAACGACAGCCCGATCCCTGCGACGTAGAGCACGGGGCTGACCTTGCCCTTCCAGTCCGAACCAATCGCGCGACGCAGCCGGGAGTCGGGCCCCTGTCGGCGGATGATGATGGTCTGCAGGACGTAGTAGGCCAGGGCCGCGGCGAGCAGCGTGATGCCGTAGGCCGCGGTCGGTGTCTTGGCGAAGTGGTGCTGGCCCATCCAGCCGGTGCTGAACGGCACGAGCGACAGCCAGAACAGGAGGTGCAGGTTGGCCCACATGATCCCGCCCGTCACGTGCTCCGTCGCCTGGAGCATGTGGTGGTGGTTGCTCCAGTAGATGCCGAGGTAGACAAAGCTCAGCACGTAGGTCAGCAGCTTGGGCAGCTCGTCGCCGAGGGCGGACCACGTGGTGCCGCCCGGGACGTGCAGCTCGAGCAGCATCACGGTGATGAGGATGGCGATGACGCCGTCGCTGAACGCCTCCAGCCGCCCCGTGGACATGGCGGCACGGTACCTACAGGCCGCGTGGCCAGGCACCGTTCGTGAGCGTGACGGCGTAGAAACCGGAGTCACCATCGGCGTACCAGACCTGGTGGTGGGCCAGGTCGAAAGACGGGGCCGACATCGCGTAGGAGCCGCTCTTGAGCGGCAGCGTGTCGGGCGCGGGCTTGTTGAAGTAGGCCGCCTCGCGCGGGTGCTTGGGGTCGGAGATGTCGAACACCCGCAGGCCGCTCAGGATGAAGCTGCAGGCGACGATGCCGGGGTCGACGGTGCGCGGGACGCTGCAGTAGTGGGCGGCGTACCCCTGCACGCCGTACTGGGCGCCCGGGTCGTTCTGCTGGTCGCTCGCGCGGGCGGTCGGCTCGTTGACCTCGAGGCGCATCGTGGACGCGACGTAGGGCTTGCGGTCGTTGTCGATGTTGATGAGGCGGGCTGCGCCGACCGGGTCGCTGGCGGTGTAGGTGCCTGCGTTGCGGGCGTACTCGTCGAACTCGACGAGGTACTTGTGGCCCTTGATGGTCACCGGGATCGTGTTCTGCGGGATCGACACCTCCGGCCAGGTGAGGTGCGCGATCTGGGTGACCTGCGGGTTGGCGACCCGCCGCTGCACCTGGCTGACGTCGAGGATGGACAGCCCGTGCACGGTGCCGAGGTCGGCTCCGTAGAGCCGGTTGCCGTCGGCGCTGAGGTTCATGCCGTGGAAGGTGTAGCTGAACGAGTGCCACACGATCGAGGGCAGCCGCGGGTTGCTGACGTCGATGGCGGTCACGCCGGGTCCGGCGGTGGTCGAGATCCAGAGCGTGCGGCCGTCGGGGGAGAAGCCGCTCTCGTGGCCGAGGATGCCGAGAGGGGAAGACGACTGGAGCACCGGGTGCCGGCAGTCCTGCGACACGTCGTAGACGTCGACGACCCCGGGCGCTGTCCCGGGAGACCCCATGCCGGCGGCGAGCAGGCCCCGGCTCGCGTTCAGCGCCAGTGACTCGTGCGGGCTCTCCATGGCCGGTGTGACGAGCCGGTCGGTCTCGACCGGGCGGACCGGGTCGCTCATGTCGAGGACGTGCACGCCGCCGGTCTCGTTGTGCACGAGCGCCGTGGGGAACAGCAGCGTCCCGTCGTAGAACGCGCACACCCGCCCGGTGCGGTCGACGTAGCGGAAGGTCTTGAAGCCGCCGGTGCTGCCGATGTGCGCGCTCTCCACGGCGTTACAGGTGTAGCCCTTGGCGGCCCGGCCGTTCGCGTAGTCGGCCAGCGGCACCCGGCCCTGACGGCCGGTCTCCGGGAGTGACTCCGGACCGCAGTGCGCACGCGGCGTGGCCGGTGGCACCGAGGACGAGCTGGTCGCCTGTGCCGGGCCGGTGGCGTGGGTGGCCAGCCAGCCGGCCAGGCCGGGCT
>JAOPVZ010000068.1 GCA_025965935.1 Frankiales bacterium
GATGCCGCGGCGCGGCGCACCGCGAGCGACAGAGCCTCAAGGGCCAGGGTGGTCAGTCGGTCAGCGTTCAAGTGGGGTCTACGGGGGCGTGTCGGTCAGTGCTCTCGTCAGGAACGACTCCTCAGGAGTTGAGCCTGTTCCGCTCAAGTAGGCGGTGGGGAGGCCGGAGCGGCGTCAGCGGGCCGGCGGCCGCCAGACCACGAGGGCACCCTGGCTGAGCGGAACGAGGTCGCGGCGCAGGCTGGCCACCGCCGTGTCGTGGGCGGTCAGCAGGGCGGCCTGCGCCTCCTGGAGCTCGGCGTCGACCTCCGCCAGCCGGCTGCGCAGCGCCTCGACCTGGTTCTCCAGCTCGATGACCCGCTTGATGCCGGCGAGGTTGACGCCCTCCTCCTGGGACAGGCGCTGCACCTCGCGGAGCAGCTCGACGTCGCGCTCGGTGTACCGGCGCCCGCCGCCTCCGGTGCGCACCGGTGTCACCAGCCCCAGCCGGTCGTACTGGCGGAGCGTCTGGGGGTGCATGCCAGCCATCTCGGCGGCCACCGAGATGACGAACACCGTGGTCTGGCTGACGGTGGTCTCCTGCGTCACGAACGGACCTCCTCACGGACCGGCGTTGCGACTGCGGCGTAGGCCTCGATCGCCTCGCGCTCGGCATCGGTGAGCTGGGTCGGCACCTTCACCTGGACGGTGACGAGCAGGTCGCCCGGCCCCTTCTTGGACGGCACACCCTTGCCCCGGACCCGGAACGTCCTTCCGGACGCGGTGCCCGCGGGGACCTTCAGCGTGACCGAACCATCGACGGTGGGTACGGCGATCGCGGCGCCCAGGCTCGCCTCGGCGAAGGAGATCGGCACCGTCACGGTGAGGTTGTCGCCCTTGCGCGAGAAGACCGGGTGGGGAGCCACCGTGACGCGGACGTAGAGGTCGCCTGCCGGAGCACCAGGGCCGCCTGGGGATCCCTTGCCTGCCAGGCGGATCCGCTGGCCGTCGGCCACACCCGCCGGGATGCGGACCGTGATGGTGCGGTCCTTGGTCTGCGCGCCGGTGCCGTGGCAGGTCGGGCACGGCGTCTCGATGACCTGACCGGTGCCGCGGCAGTTGGTGCACGGCTCCGCGAACGCGAACGCACCCTGGTTGCGGTTGACCAGGCCCTGCCCGTTGCAGACCGGGCAGGTCTTCGGGCTGGTGCCAGGTGCGGCACCGCTGCCGTGACACGTGTCGCACGCGCCCTCGGTCGCGAGCCGCAACGACACCGTGGTGCCGTGCAGGGCGTCGAGGAAGGACAGGGTGGTTGATGTCTCGAGGTCCTGGCCCTTGCGCGGCACGGGCCGACGGCCGTTCTGACGACCTCCGAACATGCCGCCGAAGAGGTCCGAGAAGCCACCCCCGCCGCCGCGGTTGCCGAAGAGGTCGTTGACGTCGAAGCCGCCCGGGAACCCGCCACCTCCACCCGCGAAGCGCTGACCGCCCCCAGCGAACAGCTCGCGGGCCTCGTCGTACTCCTTGCGCTTGGTGGTGTCGGAGAGCACGTCGTAGGCCTCGCTGACCTCCTTGAACCGCTCCTCACCGCCGGGGTTGCGGTCCGGGTGCAGCTCGGCCGCCAGCTTGCGGTAGGCCTTCTTGACGTCGGCCGCTGACGCGTCCTTGGGGACGCCGAGAGCGGCGTAGTAGTCCTTCTCCACGAAGTCACGCGCGCTCATCGGCGTCCCTCCTTCCTCATTCCTGGGATGACCCCTGTGATGCTTGCTCTTCTTGTGCTGCAGGGGAAACCGGATCGCTGACGGCGACGCCGGCGGGGCGCAGAACGCGACCGCTCGTCAGTCGCCAGCCCGGCTGGAGCACCTCCGCGACGACCGTCTCGGTGACGTCCGGGTCCTCGGGTGCGTGCACCAGCGCGTGGTGCACGGCCGGGTCGAAGACGTCGCCCTTGTCGCCGTACCGCTCGAGACCGAGCTTCTCCGCGACCTGCTCGAGGCCCTCGCCGACGCCCTTGAAGGCGCCCTCGAGGTCACCGTGCTGACGCGCGAGCTCGACGCTGTCGAGCAGCGGCAGCAGGCTCTCGAGCACCCCGGCCACCGCCGACTCGACGACGAGCACCCGGTCCCGGTCGACCCGCTTGCGGTAGTTGGCGTACTCCGCCGTGATCCGCTGCAGGTCTGCGAGCAGCTCCGCCTCCCGGTCCGGGATCGCCTGCGGTTCAGCGGATCCCGGCTCGGGTGTCGGCTCGACAGGAAGCTGACGGAGCTCGCCGGTGTCCGGGTCGAGGCGGCGCTTGTCGGTCACGACGATGGGCTCCGGGTTGTCCGGACCGGTCACTTGGTCTCGTCCTCGGCCGTGTCTTCATCGACGATCTCGGCGTCGACGACGGAGTCGTCGTCACTCGCCGAGGCCTCGGGCGCCGGGGCCTCCTGGGCGTAGAGGCTGGCGCCGACCTCCTGCATCTTCTTGGCGAGCGCCTCGCTCTTCTCGCGGACGGTGGCCACGTCGCTCGTGCCCAGCACGCCGTTGAGGTCGGACAGCGCGGACTCGACCTCGGCCTTGCCCTCGGCCGGGACCTTCTCGCCGTTCTCGGCGAGGAACTTCTGCGCCTGGTGGACGAGGGCGTCGGCCTGGTTGCGGGTCTCCGCCTCCTCCTTGCGCTTGGCGTCCTCTTCCGCGTACTGCTCGGCTTCCTTGATCATCCGGTCGATGTCGTCCTTCGGCAGCGCACTGCCGCCGGTGATGGTCATCGACTGCTCCTTGCCGGTGCCCAGGTCCTTGGCGTGGACGTGGACGATGCCGTTGGCGTCGATGTCGAAGGTCACCTCGACCTGCGGCACGCCCTGCGGCGCAGGGGCGATGCCGGTCAGCTCGAAGTTGCCCAGCGACTTGTTGGACGCGGCCATCTCGCGCTCGCCCTGGAAGACCTTGATGTCCACCGACGGCTGGTTGTCCGCCGCCGTCGAGAAGATCTCGGACCGCTTGGTCGGGATGGTCGTGTTGCGCTCGATGAGCTTCGTCATGATCCCGCCCTTGGTCTCGATGCCGAGGGACAGCGGCGTGACGTCGAGGAGCAGCACGTCCTTGACCTCGCCCTTGAGGACACCGGCCTGCAGGGCCGCGCCGATGGCGACGACCTCGTCCGGGTTGACGCCCTTGTTGGGCTCCTTGCCACCGGTCATCTCACGGACCAGGTCGACGACGGCCGGCATCCGGGT
>JAOPVZ010000315.1 GCA_025965935.1 Frankiales bacterium
ACGCTCGTCGCCCTCGGTCTCGACACCCTCGACGAGCAGGCCGTGCACGAGACGCTCGGCGTCGTGCTCAAGCACGCGAGCGACCACACCCGCGCGATCGAGCAGCTGAAGCTCAACTGATGAGCACCGGGCTGGTCGACAGGGAGATCGCGTTCCTCGACGCGCTCCGCAAGGCCGGCCTGACCGTGTCGCTCGCCGAGGTCATCGACAGCACCCGGGCCCTGGGCGCGATCGACCTGCTCGATCGCGAGGCGCTCCGGCACGCCTATGCCGCCTGCGTCCTCAAGCGACCGGCGCACCGCACGACCTTCGACACCCTCTTCGACCTCTGGTTCCCGCCCGTCATCGGCGACCAGACGCTGACCGACGGCGACCCGCTCGCGGACCTGGAGGAGGGCGACGGCCCTGCCGATCCCGAGGCCTACCGCGACATGCTCCGCCAGCTGCTCCTCGACGGTGACGAGGAGATGATGAAGCGCTTCGCGCGCCAGGTCGTGCAGGGCCTCGGTCGCGCCGACACCGCTCCCGGCCGGCAGTCCTGGTTCTCCTACCGGGTGCTGCGCCAGCTCTCGCCGGAGACCCTCATGGCCAGCCTGCTCGAGGCCATGCTGCAGGGCCAGGAACGCGGCGGCCTCGCGGAGAAGGTGGCGCGCCAGACGGTCCAGGAGCGCATCAAGCAGTTCCAGGAGCTGGTCGAGGCGGAGGTACGACGGAGGCTTGCCGAGGACCGTGGTGCGGAGCAGATCTCGAAGACGGCCGTCCAGCCGCTCGCGGAGCAGGTCGACTTCCTGCGGGCCTCCCGCAACGACATGGCCGAGCTGCGGCGCCAGGTCTTCCCGCTCGCGCGCCGACTGGCGACGCGGCTCACTGCCCGCCGTCGCCTCGGCAAGACCGGCAAGCTCGACTTCCGTCGTACCGTCCGGGCTTCGCTGGCGACGGGTGGCGTGCCGCTCGTCACGCACCACAAGCCGCACAAGCCGCACAAGCCCGAGCTGGTCGTGCTGTGCGACGTCAGCGGCTCGGTGGCCGGCTTCGCGCACTTCACCCTGTTGCTCGCCTATGCGCTGCGCGAGCAGTTCACCAAGGTGCGGGCGTTCGCGTTCATCGACACCTGCGACGAGGTCACGCGGTTCTTCACGCCGGGCGGTGACGTGGCGGATGCCCTGGGGCACATGAACGCCGAGGCCAAGCTCATCTGGTTCGACGGGCACAGCGACTACGGCCACTCGATCGAGAAGTTCGCCGAGGAGTACCCGGACGCGGTCGGTCCGCGGACGTCACTGCTCATCCTCGGGGACGCCCGCAACAACTACCGCGCCACCGGTGCCCAGACGTTGAAGCGGTTGGTGGCCCGGGCCCGGCACGCGTACTGGCTCAACCCCGAGCCGTCGGCGTACTGGGGGAGCGGTGACTCCGCGACCCAGGCCTACGGCGAGCTGATCGAGATGGTCGAGGTGCGCAACGCCGTGCAGCTCGAGGAGTTCGTCCAGCGGCTCCTGCCCGCCTGAGCGAACCGATTCGCCCTTTGCGGCGTCCTATGCGCGAAGGGGGTGGCGCATTGGCTCCGCAGGACGAGCTTGAGGTGTGGCTCAGGCAGGACTACGGCATGGCCTACCGCACGGCCTGCCTGGTCCTCCGGGACCCGGTCGAGGCGCAGGACGCGGTGCAGGAGGCGTTCCTGCGGGCGTGGCGGTTCCGGGACTCCATCCCGGCCGGCGACGCCCGCAAGGCGTGGCTCTACCGGGTCGTGGTCAACGCGTGCGTCAGCAGGATCCGCAGCGAGCGCAGCCGAACCGGCAAGAATGCCGGCGATCTCGGGCTCGAGACCCTGCCGGACACCGAGCCGACGCCGCACGACGTGGCGGAGCGCTCCCAGCTGGCCGAGGACGTGCTGGCGGCTCTCGCCGAGCTGCCGGACACGCTTCGGGTGCCGCTGGTCCTCCGCTTCTACGTCGGGCTGTCGGAGAAGGAGATCGCCGTCGCGATCGACCGACGCCCCGGCACCGTCAAGAGCCGCCTCTACGACGCGCGTCAGCGGCTCGCGCTCGATCCCCGGCTCGCGGCCTGGGCCACACCGCAGGAGGCAGTGCAGTGACCACCAACCTGATGCTCGGAGACGAGGACCTCACGCGATTGCTCGGCGAGACCGCTGAGTCCTTCCCGGTGCCGGACGAGGGTCCTGGCTTCGTGCTGGAGGAGCTCGCCATTGCCTCGCCGCGGCCGGGCTGGTCGCGCCTCGTGAAGTGGACGGCCGTGGCTGCCGCCCTCGTCGTCGGAGTGCTTGTCGTGCAGTCCTTCGCCGGCGCGGGCAACCCCTCGACCAAGCAGCAGCTCGCCGGTAAGTCGCCCACCAGCGTTGCGAACATGACGATGCGGAGCGACGGGTCGGCGGCCACGTCCGGCAAGTCGACCTGGACCAGCAGCATGGCACCAGAGGCTCCGATCGCGCAGCCATCGGCTCCGAGCTACGCGGCCTTGCCGTCCAGTCCCGACAGTCTGGCCGCGCTGACGCAGCAGCAGGCGGCACACGCGCCGACGAGTGGGGCCGGGTCGGCGGCCGGCGTCGGGGACGCGTTCGCGGACAGCGCGAAGATCGTGAAGACCGGGTCCATCGCGCTCATCGTCGGTGACGGCAAGGTCAGCGGCGTCGTCGTGAAGGTGCAGGGGATCGCCGCCGGCGCAGGCGGTTACGTCTCGAACCAGAAGAGCCAGGAGTTCGGCGACGACCCGACCTCGACCGTCACGGTCCGGGTGCCGGTCAGCAGGTTCGACCGGGTGGTGCAGGCGGTGCGCGACCAGGTGAAGAACGGCGTGGGCAAGGTCGACAGCAGCAGCACCAGCGGCCAGGACGTGACGGCGCAGTACGCCGACGTCACCGCCCAGATCCAGTCGCTGACGGCGGCCCGTGACCGCTTCCTGACGATCCTGTCCCGGGCCAACACGATCGGGGAGACGCTCAGCGTCCAGCAGCGCGTCGACTCCACGCAGCTGCAGATCGACCAGCTCAAGGGGCGCATGCGGGTGCTCGCTGACCAGACGTCGATGGGCACCCTCACAGTGACGGTGAGCGAGAAGGCCAAGGCCGAGACGAAGCCGCACGTGCAGAGCGGTCTGTCGAGGTCGTTCGACAACGCCAAGAACGGCTTCACCAGTGGCGTCGAGTCGCTCATCTCGAAGAGTGGCAAGGGGCTGCTGGCGCTGATCCTCGCGGTGGTCGCCCTGGTCATCCTGCGCACAGGGTGGCGCCTCGCGCGCCGCCGCCTCGTCTGAGCGTCCCCCCACTAGCCTGCCTCGTGTGGGCAGACGCATCGGGGTGATGGGCGGGACGTTCGATCCCGTCCACCACGGCCACCTGTCCGCCGCCAACGAGGTCGCGGCGCGGTACGAGCTCGACGAGGTCGTGTTCGTCCCCACCGGCGCGCCCTGGCAGAAGGCGGACCGCGAGGTGAGCCCGGCCGAGGACCGCTACCTCATGACGGTGGTGGCGACGGCCAGCAACCCGCGCTTCAGCGTGAGCCGCGTCGACGTCGACCGGCCAGGAGTGACCTACACGATCGACACGCTCCGAGACCTGAAGACCGTGTACGGCGATGCGGAGCTGTTCTTCATCACGGGCTCCGATGCCCTCCAGCAGATCCTCGGTTGGCGCTCGGCGGACGAGCTGTTCGCCCTGGCCCACTTCGTTGGCGTGAGCCGGCCGGGATACGAACCGGCTGACCTCGCGGACTTCCCGGAGGGCGCTGTCACGCTGCTCGAGGTCCCGGCACTGGCGATCTCCTCGAGTGACTGCCGCGATCGGGTCGAGCGCGGCCTGCCGGTCTGGTACCTCGTGCCAGACGGCGTCGTCCAGTACATCGAGAAGCGGCACCTCTACCGGAGCAGCTCGTGACCGAACAGATCGGCAGCCGCGTGGGCAGGCGCGCGGAGCTCAGGCAGCGGCGGCGCAGGCAGCGCCGCCGCCTCGTGATCGCGGGGGTCACGGTCTTCGCGCTGCTCGCCGTCGCCGTGACCGTCGTCCTTGTCCGGAACGGCGGGACGGCCAGCAAGCACAACAAGACGAGCGTTCGTGTGCAGCGGACGCTGCTGTTCCAGGTCAAGGCCCTCAACGGCGCCGCCATCTCCTCGGCCCTTATGGCTCACGACCCCAAGAGCGGCAGCGGCTCGGTCGTCCTCATCCAGCCGCAGGTGCTCGCGAACGTGCCCGGTGTCGGCAGCGGCGACTTCGGCAGCGCGCTCGCCACCGGCGGCATCAGCGGGTCACGCAACGCGCTCTCGGACCTGATGGGCGTGATCATCGACGGGAGCTGGGTTGTCGACGGCACGACGTTCGCGCGGTTGGTGGACTCCGTCGGCGGGGTGAACGTCAACGTCGACGTGACCGTTCTGAAGGGCCGCACGATCCTGCTGAACTCCGGCCAGCAGCGCCTGAGCGGCGGCTCGGCGCTGACGTTCGCCACCTACCTGGCGCCGGGGGAGCAGGAGCAGGTGCGTCTCACCCGGCTGCAGGCCGTGCTCGACGCGATCCTCAACGAGCTGCCCAAGGACCCGACGGCGCTCATCGGCTCGCTGGGACCCGGCTCCAAGACCAGCGAGCCGGCGAAGGCGGTAGCCGACCTCCTGACCGGCCTCGCCAAGGACGACCAGTCGGACAACCTGCAGTACCAGTCGCTGCCCGTGACGAAGGTCGACACCGGCGACGACCAGACCCGGTTCCGCATCGACCCGGCGGCGGACAAGCAGCTGGTCGACACCCTGCTCTCTCAGTCCATCCCGCCGGGAGCTCGCAAGAGCGGCAACCGAGTGCTGGTGCTCAACGGCGTCGGCACACCAGGCCTCGGTGACAAGGTCCGCGCTCGGCTGGTGCCGGCCGGCTTCGTGTTCATCGGCAGCCGGAACGCCCCGCACTTCGGCTTCGCGCAGACCATCGTCCTCGTGCCCAACGCGACGGAGCAGTCGGTAGCGGTCGGCCGCTCCGTGGCGAAGGCCATCGGCGTACCCGGCTCTGCTGTGCAGACGACCGACGAGATCGGGACCATCGCCGACGTCGTCGTGATCGTCGGAGCCGACTTCAAGCCCAAGTAGCCTGGTCCTATGCCTGCTTCCGACCGCGCCGTCGAGCTGGCGCTGGCTGCCGCCCAGGCGGCCGCGGACAAGCTCGGCCAGGACATCTTGCTGCTCGACGTGAGTGAGCAGCTCGTCATCACCGATGTCTTCGTGCTCGCCTCCGCTCCCAACGACCGCCAGGTCATGGCGATCGTCGACGCCATCGAGGAGCGGTTGCGCGACCTCGGTGCCAAGCCGGTACGGCGGGAGGGCGAGAAGGAGGGCCGTTGGGTGCTGCTCGACTTCGCCGACATCATCGTGCACGTGCAGCACCAGGAGGAGCGCGTCTACTACGCGCTCGAGCGGCTCTGGAAGGACTGCCCGGTGATCCCGTTCGTCGATGCGGCTGTGGCCGACCGCCGTTGAGGCGCATCGTCCTGCTGCGGCACGGGCGCACCGCACACAACGCGGACGGACGGATCCAGGGGCAGCTCGACACCCCGCTCGACGAGCTCGGCCTCATGCAGGCGGACGCCCTCGGCACCGTCTTCAGCTCCGACCCTCCAGCCGCGGTCGTCAGCTCGGACCTGCTGCGCGCCCAGGCCACGGCCGAGGCCGTGTGTGACCACGTGGGGCTGCCGCTGGTGCTCGACACCCGGCTGCGTGAGACGCACTTCGGCCAGTGGCAGGGGCTGACGGGCGACGAGGTCCAGGCGAGCTGGCCTGAGGAGTTCGAGGCCTGGCGTCGGCACGAAGGGAACCCCGTCGGCGGCGAGACTCCTGCCGAAGTCGGGGACCGCGCCCTGGCCGCGGCGCTCGACCACCTCATCGATGACGGCACGCTGCTCCTGGTCACCCACGGCGGCACCGCTCGCGCGCTCGTCGGCCGCCTCACTGAGCTGCCGGTCGAGCACTGGCGCCGCCTGGCCCCGCTCGGCAACACCTGCTGGTCGTCGCTCGTCGAGTCGGACTTCGGCTGGCGGCTCGAGCGGCACAACGCCGGCCTCGGACCCCTCACGGGGCCACCCACCGGCGCCACCTGAACGCCCCAGCCAGCGTCGTCAGCGACCTTCGGGTCGGAGTTCTAGTAGTGTTCTCGGAGCACCACGGGGCTGTGGCGCAGCTGGTAGCGCACCACACTGGCAGTGTGGGGGTCAGGGGTTCGAGTCCCCTCAGCTCCACC
>JAOPVZ010000002.1 GCA_025965935.1 Frankiales bacterium
ACTGATGTCGAGCCGAACCTGCGCAACGCCTACGGTTGGACGGGCCCGCTGATCAGAGGGCCCGACGTGCAGAACAGCGGCCAGCGGACCAACGCGGTGGTTACTCAGAGTCCGGCGCCGGGTACGCCGGTCAGGTCTGATGACCCGATCACGCTGGCGTTCGCGTCGTAGCCGCAGCCACGGCGTTGGCCACCTCGTCCTCCAGCTGACGCACCAACGACTCCGCAGGCGCGGTGCCGCAGTAGGCCAGCCAGTTGGCGAGCATCCGATGGCCGCCTTCGGTGAGGATCGATTCGGGGTGGAACTGCACGCCGTGTATCGGCAGCTCGACATGTCGCACGCCCATGATGACGCCGCCCTCGGTACGGGCGATCACCTCGAGCTCAGCGGGCACGGTTTCGGGCAGGATCGTCAGCGAGTGGTAGCGAGTCGCGGTGAACGGATCCGAAAGCCCTTGTAGCACACCGGCATTGGTGTGATAGACGGTGCTCGTCTTACCGTGCAGCAACTCGGGTGCGCGGTCGACGGTGCCGCCGAAGGCCACCCCGATGGCCTGGTGGCCGAGGCACACACCCAGCAGCGGAGTCTTCGCCGCGGCGCACGCCTTGACGAGCGGGATCGAGGCGCCGGCGCGCTCGGGGGTGCCGGGACCGGGGGAGAGGAGCACACCGTCGAACTGTTCGGCGGCCTTGGCGACATCGGCGTCGGTGGCGAGACGGTCGTCGTCGTTACGCCAGACCTGCGCATGCACACCGAGCTGGCCCAGGTACTGGACCAGGTTGAACACGAAGCTGTCGTAGTTGTCGACGACGAGGACCTTGACCACGTGATCGACGCTACCTCCGACTGCCAACCGGTTCAGGCCTGCTGCTCTGGCGCCTTCTTGGCAGGGGCCTTCTTCGCAGGGGCCTTCTTGGCAGCCGCTGATTTCTTGGCGGGCACGGCCGCCTTGGCCGGGGCCCTCTTAGCGGGCGCCCTCTTCGCCGCGGTTGCCTTCTTGGCCGTGGCCTTCGGGGCACCCGAAGGGACGGAACCCGGCGTGGTCTCGCCGGCCTGCTTGGCCCGCTCCTCCTCGACGAGGAGCCGGCGCAGCACCTTGCCGACGGTGTTGCGCGGCAGCTCGGTCCGGAACTCCACGAGCTTCGGGACCTTGTACGCCGTGAGGCTGGCCTGGCAGTGCGCGATGACGTCGTCCTCGGTCAGCTTCGCCCCGGGAGCCCGCACCACGAACGCCTTCACGGTCTCGCCGCGGTACTTGTCCGGGACGCCGATGACCACGGCGTCCTGGACGCCCGCGAGCCCGAACAGGACCTCCTCCACCTCGGACGGGTAGATGTTGAACCCGCCCGCGATGATGAGCTCCTTCTTGCGGTCGACCACGAAGAAGTAGCCGTCGGCGTCCATCGTCGCGACGTCGCCGGTGAGGACGTAGCCGTCGGCGGTGAAGACGCCGTCCTGGTCCTCGCGTCCCCAGTAGCCGGAGAACACCTGCGGCCCCGCGATCGCGAGCTCACCAGCCTCGCCGACCGGTACCTCCTGGGAAGGATCGTCCTGGTCGACGATCTTCACCGACGTGCCGGGGAGCGGCAGCCCGATGGAACCGGGCTTGCCCAGACCATCGGTCGGGTTGGCGTGCGTCGAGGGCGAGGTCTCGGTCATGCCGTAGCCCTCGATGAGGGTGGCGCCGGACACGCGGGTGAAGTGCTCCGCGATCTCGACCGGCAGCTTCATGGCGCCGGAGACGCACAGCCGGATGCTCTTGAGGTCGGTGGTGCGCGCCTTCGGGTGGTCCGCGATCGCCTTGTACATAGGGGGAACCGCCGGGAACAGTGTCGGCTTCCACTCGGCGATCGTGGCGAAGACCAGGTCGAGGTCCCACTTGGGGATCAGCACCAGCGTGCCGCCGAGCAGGATGGTGTTGGTCATCGCGACCGTCAGGCCGTAGGCGTGGAACAGCGGGATCGCCGCGAGCGTGACCTCCGAACCACCCTTGGCCTCGGTGTCCCACAGCCGGTTCATGTACGCGTTGCTCACCAGGTTGCCGTGGCTGAGCATCGCGCCCTTGGCCAGTCCCGTGGTGCCGCCGGTGTACTGCAGCAGCGCGAGGTCGGCGGCCTCGAGCGGCTCCTGACGCGATACCGGCGTCGCAGTGCGCATGAGGACGGAGAAGTCCTTCGCCGCGACGCCTCGGGGCAGTACGGCGGACAGCTCCGCCCGCGTCCGCTGCGCCTTCTTCAGTGGGAGCCGCAGCTGCAGCTGCTTGGTGCGCGGGAGCCAGTCGGCGAGCGAGGTCGTGACGATCTGCTCGACGGAGGTGTCGCCCTTGACCTTGGCGACCCGGTCGTAGACCCGGTCGAGGCAGATGACGACCTTCGCGCCGCAGTCTGCGAGCTGGTGGGCGAGCTCGGGCTCGGTGTAGAGCGGGTTGTGCTCGACGATGACCGCCCCCAGCCGCATCGCGGCGAAGAAGGCGATGACGTTCTGAGGGCAGTTCGGCAGGACGAGCGCTACCCGGTCGCCCTTCTGCACGCCCAGGCCCTGCAGCGCGCCGGCGAACCGGTCGACGTGCTCCTTGAGCTGCTTGTAGGTCGTCCTGGCACCGAGGAACGCCAGCGCCACGTGCGTCGGGTAGGACGCCGCCGCGTCGTCGAGCAGCCGCGTCAGCGGGGTCTTTGGGAACTCATAAGTCGCCGGCACGCCGGATGGGTAGTGCGCGACCCACGGCTTGTCGGCGTACCGGACCTGACCGGTGGCCGTCGCCTTCTTGGCAACCGGTGCCTTCCTCGCGGGGGCCTTGGCCGCTGCCTTCTTCGCGGGGGCCTTCTTGGCAGGTGCCTTGCTCGCGGTCTTGCTGGTGGACGGGCTGGGGCCGGACACGTGGACGCCTCTCCGTGCACGAGGTGTGCACGCACGACAGGAGCTGCAGGACAACCAGGGAACCCGGGCGCGGGCCCGGACAAGTGTGGCAGATCTCTGCGCACCGCAGCCGGTCAGCCGCCGCCCACCGTGACCTGGTTCCAGGGCAGCTGCGGCTCCACCCACGGGAAGACGACGAACAGCAGCACGCCGGCGACGGCCAGCAGCAGGAGCAGTGCCTGCAGGAGTCGGGCCAGGAGCGGCCCCGGCAGGTGCCGCCAGATCCAGACGTACATCAGCCGGTCATCCCTTCAGCACCTGGTCGAGAGCGGCCGGGACGACCCCGCTGCCCTTGGCCAGCGGCGCGGTCAGCGTCGCGTGCACGATGAGCCGGGTCCGTGCCGAGTACTTCGGGTTGCAGGTGGTGAGGGTCAGCAGTCGCTGGGTGGGCCGGCTGCCGAGGTGCCCCGGGACCGGGTAGGTGACCTCGATCGCGGTGGGCTGCACGACGCTCTCCGACGTGACGGTGTAGGTGTACCAGAAGCTCTGCGTCTCCAGCACGATCGGGTCGCCGGCGTGCAGCTCGTCGACCCGGTTGAACGGCGCCAGGTAGGTCGTGCGGTGGCCGCTGATGACGACGTTGCCGATGGCGCCGATCCGGGCGCTCGTGGGGTAGTGGCCCGGGCCCTTCTTGAGGTCGTCGGTGCCGACTCCTTCCACCACGACGTAGTGGGCGCCCTTGCCGAGTGTCGGGAACCAGATCCGAGCGATGCCCTTGCCGACGACGTACGGCAGCGGCGTCGGCCTGCGCGGGCTGGCGGGTGGGGCCTGCGCCCAGGTGCGGTCCAGGCCCTTGCCGAGCTCGTGCTGCTGCTGCCTGGTGTAGAGCCCGGTGATCCAGAGCTCGTAGCCGCAGAACAGCAGCACCACCACGCCCATCGTGATGAGGAGCTGGCCCAGGCCACGGGCGTACCAGCGGATCCGCTCGGCCAGCCCGGCGGCGGGCGTGGTGGCGGACTCGGTCATCGGGCGCTGGTCACGTGCGGCAGGTCGAGCGGCCCGTCGTAGGCAGGCAGGTGCAGGGTCGACTCGGACACCACGTCGAACCGCAGGCCGTAGTCGTCGACGTAGCGCTGGAACAGCGCGACACCCGGCTCGACGTGCAGGGCCGCCCGCATCTGCCCGGCCTTGCCGATCGCCTTGATGACGAACGGCGGCCCGATCAGGCGGCCCTGGACGAGCAGCGTGTTGCCGACGCAGCGGACGGCGCTGGTCGAGACGATCCGCTCGCCCATGAGCGTCATGGCCTCGGCGCCACCGGCCCACAGCGCGTTGAGCACCGACTGGACGTCCTGCTGGTGCACGACCAGGTCGTCCGGGTTGTCACTGGCCGGCGGCCGGCCGTCCTTGCGGGTGGGTGCGTCGTCCAGGCTCACGGTGAGGCCCGGACCCTTGACGGCCTGCAGACCCGCGGCGCCGAGGAGTGCGTCGCTGCGCGCCTTCTCGGCGGCCACCGTGGAGGAGCCGGCCGCGGCGCTCTGAGTCGCGCCGTCCACGTCGCGGCGGAGCGCGGCGGCCTGCTGCTCCTGCTTGCGGACGCTCTTGCTCGAGGCGTCGATGAGGCCGGTGAGGTCCGAGAACCGGCCGGCCCGCAGGTCGGTGCCCTGGGCCGTCGAGGCGGAGGCCGCGAACAGCAGGCCCGCGAGCATCGCCGTCACCGGGACGAGCGCCCGCCAGGCGCGAGAGCGCGTCGGCGGCGAGGTCACAGTCCGCAACGCTAACGCGGCGATACGCTGGACGGGACAAGCCCCGCCACGGCGTGACGTAGGAGGTCAAGGACGTGCCCGAGTCCAAGAAGCGGAAGAAGGCCGTCTACATCCCGCCTCCGAACATGTCCCCGGCGAAGAAGAAGGGGCCGAGCCCGGTCTGGGTGCCCGCCCTGATGCTCGCCTTCATGCTCGTCGGCGTGGCCTGGCTGGTCGTCTTCTACGTCGTCGGGTCGTCGATGCCGCTGGTCGGCGGGCTCAACAACTACAACCTGCTCATCGGGTTCGGCTTCATCGTGGCCGGTTTCGGGCTGTCCACGCAGTGGCGCTGAGCCCGGCGCTGAGCCCCGCACCGAGCCCGGTACCGAGGTCCCTGCTTACAGCCGTGTAGTTCTCCCCAGGAGATACCCACAATGTGGAAACCCGAGCCGGCCTGGGCCTGGGCGCAGCTCGGGCTCGCCGCGGTGCTGCTCGCGCTCATGCCGGTGGTCGACCGCCTCGGCTGGGTGCTCCTCGTCCCGGTCGCGCTGTGCGCGGGGGCTTCCGGCTTCCGCGACCTGCTGCTGACGCCGGTGCTCACGGCCAACGCCGAGGGTCTGTCCGTCGTCGACGGGGTACGGCGGGTCGCCGCGGGCTGGCCCGAGGTGGACCGCCTCCGGACGGTCCGCGACCGGCGCACGCCCTTGCTGGAGCTCGACCTGGCCGGCCACGTGGTGGTGCTGTCCCAGCGCCGGCTCGGCGCCCCGGTCGGGGAGGTCCTCGCGGACCTGGAGCGGCTGCGGGTCAGCTGAGCTGCGAGGTGCGGACGGCCACCATGCCGACCACCACGACGGCGACCGCCACGATCCCCGCCAGCTGGTACAGGCTGCGGTGCTTGTTCGCCGGTGCGTAGACGATCACCCACGACAGTGCCGCGCCGGCGACCAGCCCGCCGACGTGGCCGCGCCAGTCGATCCCGGACAGCGAGAAGCTCAGCACCAGGTTCAGAAGGATCGTCGTCGTGATCGGGCTGACGTCGAAGTTGCGATGGCGACCGAGCACGTAGAACGCGCCGAACAGCCCGAACACGGCACCGGACGCACCGGCGGCAACCTCGTGCTGCGGCCCGAGCAAGTACGACAGAGCCGCCCCGGCCAGTCCCGCGAGCAGGTAGGTCGCCGCGAACCGCACCTGCCCGAACGCCTGCTCCAGTGCCGGTCCGAGCAGGTACAAGCCGTACATGTTCAGCGCCAGGTGGATGATCCCGAAGTGCAGGAACGTCGAGGTGAGCAGCCGGTAGTAGCCGCCGTCGCTCACCCCGTGCTCCAGGACGCCACCGCCGTTGCCGTCCGGGAGCAGGGTGTTCGTCGGGATGAGCGCCAGCTTGCGGAACACCGGGTTGGAGATGTCTCCGCTGATGATGCCCGAGCCGCTCGTCGTCGCGATCAGCATGACGACGTTGATCGCGATCAGCGTGTACGTCACGTAGGGGACGGCGCGCGCCCTCCCGCCGTACGCGGCCTTGACCGGCCGGACGCTCTTGCCGCCCTGCTTGACGCAGTCCGGGCACTGGAAGCCGACCGACGCCTCACGCATGCACTCCGGGCAGATCGGCTTGCCGCACCGGGTGCAGCTGACGTAGGTCTCCCGGTCGCCGTGTCGGTAGCAGACCGGTGCTGCCTGCTGCTCCGTCAGCGCCGTGCCCCGTTCACGCCTCGACCTGCTCGATGGTGATCTCGTTGATGACGATCTCGTCGCGCGGTCGGTCCATGGCACCCACCGGCGTCTTCGCGATCGCGTCGATGACGTCGCGGCTGGCCTGGTCGGCCACCTCGCCGAAGATCGTGTGCTTGGTGTTGAGCCACGGCGTCGGCGCCACCGTGACGAAGAACTGCGAGCCGTTCGTGCCGGGGCCGGCGTTGGCCATCGCCAGCAGGTACGGCTTGGAGAACTGCAGCTCCGGGTGGATCTCGTCGTTGAACCGGTAGCCCGGGCCGCCGGTGCCGGTGCCGAGCGGGTCGCCGCCCTGGATCATGAAGCCGTCGATCACCCGGTGGAAGACGGTGCCGGAGTAGAGCGCCCCGTTGCCCTTGGCCCCGGTGCGCGGGTCGGTCCACTCGCCGGTGCCGTCGGCCAGGCCCACGAAGTTCTTCACGGTCTTCGGCGCGTGGTCCGGGAACAGCTGCACGCGAACGTCGCCGCGGTTGGTGGACAGGATGGCGAAGAGCTGCGAGGCCACGAGGGCTCCCATCGTGTTCGGGGTCTGACCCCTGCCACTCTAGGAGGCGCTGCCACGGCACCTCCTCGCGCCCTCGACCACCCGGATCCGTTGGAACTGATCGCGCTGAAGCTCAGCTCGCAACCAGATGTGCCGGGTCCGTCGAGCCCGCAACCGATCGGGTCGGCGTTGCGGGTGTCCAGCACGGCGCCGTGGACATGTACCTCCCAGGACGCGACATCGTGAAGTAGTACAGCTAGCCGGGATCTGCTCCGTGTGCCGAAGGAGTCACGGCGTCGCCGTCGTCGGCCGGCACGGGGCGTCCGAGGCGCTGGCTCACCGCGCGTCGCAGCAGCGCGTCGACCTGCGCCTCGGGTGGTACGCCCTCGCTCAGGGAGGTCTGGTCGCGACCCGCGTGCTTGGAGCGGTAGAGCGCCTCGTCCGCCGCCCTGACCAGGGTGTCGGCGTCACCGGCGTGGGACGGGTAGGTCGCGACACCCGCCGAGGCGGTGATGGGTACGACGGAGGGCGCGGCGGACACGGCGCGGCGCAGCCGCTCCGCGATGTCGAGCGCCTCGTCGGGTCCGCAGCCCGGCAGGATGATGGCGAACTCCTCGCCGCCGTAGCGAGCCGGGGTGTCGAAGTCGCGGCACTCGCAGGACAGGGACGCGGCGACGTTGCGGAGCACCTCGTCGCCGGCCTGGTGACCGTGTGTGTCGTTGAGGGCCTTGAAGTGGTCGATGTCGACCATGACCAGGCTGACGTGCTCGGCGCTGCGGGTCGCCCGGGCCACCTCGCGCTCGAGGGTCGCCTCGAAGGTGCGCCGGTTGGCGATCTTGGTGAGGCCGTCGGTGGCCGCCAGGCGCTGCACCTGCTCGAGCAACCAGGCGTTCCGCAGCGCGAGCGCGGCGTAGGACGCGGACCGCTCGAGCCCGGTGACGATGCGGCGCTGGATGCGCTGCCCGCCGGTGTGCTCCATGACGAGCGCGCCGAGCGAGCGGCCCTCCGCTGACAGCGGCACGACGACCAGGTTGGAGGCGTTGGGGAGGAGCCGGGCCAGCCACGGGTCGGCCTCCCCGTCGAGACCGCGGACCAGCACGGTCGCCTTGGACTCGTGCGCCTGGCTGATGACCAGCGACGGACCCGGACGTCCGGGTCGGCGGGCCACGTCCTCGTCCAGGCCGTAGGACGCGAGCACCGGCAGGTGGCCCTCCGCGCTGGCGAGCACAACCCCGCGCGGGAAGCCGTACGTGGTGACGGCGGCGTCGAGCAGCGTGCGCGCGACCGAGCTGGAGTCGTCGGTGCGCTCGATCTGCTCGGCCAGGCTGGTCAGGGCCTCGAGGTCACCACGGCGCCGTCGGAGCTCCCGCTCGTTGATCGCCGACAGCGTGCTCGTCGAGATGGCGACGAGCCACAGCACCACCACGAAGATCGCCAACCGGTGGTCCGCGGAGCCGTACCCGGACAGGTTCGTCGGCGAGGTGTCCGTCAGCACGTTCCCGGCGATCATGTTCCGGATGGTGAACAGCAGCAGGGTGTGCCAGACGGCGAGCTTGATGCCGGTGCGGTAGGACGCGATCAGGCAGACGGCACCGAGGTGCAGCAGCATCGCGTAGCGCAGCGGGCTGGCGGTGCTGCCGGTGAGGTAGGTCGCCCAGGCCAGCCAGACGCCGTCGAGCATGAGCATCCCGCTGAACAGCACGAGGGTGTGTCGAGGGATCAGCCGGGCGAGGCCCTCCACCGCGCCGATCACGACGAGGTACCCCAGCGTCCAGGGCAGCAGGTTGTTGCGGTCGGGCTGCAGGGTGTCCGGCGCCAGCAGGTGGCAGAGCAGGATCAGACCGACCGCCGCGATCCGGAGCGCCTGGGTGATGCGGAACCGCTCGGAGACGGGGACCGCGTCTCCGGGGAGGGTGGCGACGCGGGTCATGCGCGAGCACCTCCCGATCCCAGCGTCGGGCCGAAGTCCAGCTCCGGCTCGGCTCCCACCGGCGCCGAGGCGAGCTTGGGGTCGCGACGGTCGATCCGGTTCTGCACCAGCAGGAAGCCAACCACGACAACGACGAGCACGAGGGGCAGAGCCGGTTTGCTCGCCACCTGCTGCAGCGTGCGGCCGAGCTGCTCGGTGCCGAGGTGCGGCAGCAGGCCGGGTTGGGTCACGGCGTCGGTCACGGCGTCAGCGGCGCCGCGCAGCGTCGACGTCGCTGCAGGGGTCGGCTGGTGCGTGCGGTGCGGCGCCACCCCGCCCGGCGGGGTCACCCGAGGCGTGCCGGGCACCGGAGTGGTCGAACCGACGGTGGGCGCCGGGTGCGATCCGGAGCCGGGCACCGGGCCGACCACGCCCGGGGAGCTGCTGACGGACTGGTAGCGGTACGGCCTGCTCTGCGTGAACGGCCCCTCGTTGCCGCGCCCGTCGAGGAGCTGCACGGCCAGGACGTACTGCCCGTGAGGTGAGCGGCTCAGGTCGGCGGTGTACCGGCCGCTCGAGCACGGGCTCTCTGCGAGGACCGCACCGCTGACGGAGGCGACGATGCACTCGGCGACGTAGCCGCGCGGCACGGTGAAGGTCCACGTCGGCGTGCTGTCGGGCCCCGAGGCTGGTGTGCGCAGGTCCGTGACGGCGGGCACCGGCGAGTCGAACGTGTAGCTCGACGACGTCCCGCTGGACGCGTTGCCGGCCCGGTCCAGCGCCCAGACCGTGAGCGCCCAGGTGCCGGTCTGGCTCAGCAGGGCCGAGTGCGGCGAGGTGCACGTGGTGCTGCGCGACAGGGCGGGGCTCGTCCCTGCCCGGGTGAGGGTGCAGCGGAAGCCCGCGACGTCCTCGGGACCGGAGAACGACCAGGTGACGCGCGGGGTGACACCCCTCGGGTCGGTGAGGAGCCGCACGGCGGCCGGACCCGGCGGCCGGCTGTCGTAGAGGTAGGTGGCCGACGCGGCGCCGCCGACGTTCCCCGCCGCGTCGACGCCCCGCACGGTCAGCGTCACCGCGCCTTCGCTGCGTCGCGGCAGGCCGGCGAGCGTCACGGTGCTGCTGCCGAAGGCGCACGGAGACGCGGTCGCGGGCAGCCCGTCGAAGCGGGTGACGGTGCAGCGCAGCGAGGTCGTGTCGGTGTCACCGGTACCGCGAGCGATCCGGAAGACCGGCGTCGTGGAGTTGCCGGGCGACTGCCGCGGCGGGCTGACCTCGGGGGTGGCCGGGGCGCTGCTGTCGTAGACGTAGGTGGCCGCCGACGTCACGTCAGAGGTGTTGCCGGCAGGGTCGGTCTCCCGGACCTGCAACGTGTAGGTGCCGATGGTCGCCGGCGCGAGGTCGTAGCTCACCGGGTCCGAGCAGCTGGCCCAGGTGGACGCAGGCAGCCCGATGAGCTGGCACTCGAGCGTGTCGTCGACGTCGCTCTTCTCCACGTCCCACACGGGGTTCGCGTCCGGTCCCGGTGAGCCGGGGGTCTTGGTGATGAGGGGCGGAGCTGGAGGCGTGGCGTCCAGCACGTGGTCGCCGAAGCTGGGCGGGCCGATGTTGCCCGCGGCGTCCTGGCTGCGGACGGTCAGGGTGTAGTCGCCGTCCGGTTCACCACTGAGGTCGGTGAGCACGGGCGACGAGCACGGGTGCTCCGCCTCCACGACGGCGGCCGCCGTGGTGAGGGTGCACAGCGCGGTCGTGTCGGCGTCGCCGGAGAAGGTCCAGGTGATCTGCGTGACGCGGCTCGGTGAGGACACCGAGGTGTGCGGAGCTGTGGGCGCGGCCGGGGCCAGGGTGTCGAGGAGGTAGTCGCTCGACGTCTCGGGTCCGAGGTTGTCGGCCGCGTCGCGGGACCGGACGGTGAGCACGTAGGTGCCGTCGGCGGCGGTGGCCAGGTTCGCCGTGAAGCTCCCGGCGCCACCCGCCGTGCCCGCGCAGGTCGCGAAGGGGGGCGTCGCACCCGTCGGTCCCTGGAGCCTGCACTCCAGGACGCTGTCGCTGTCCCCGACGAGCGACCACGTCGCGGTGCGTGCGGACGACGGCGTGATCGGGCCCGTGACGACGACCGCGTGCGGGGCGGTGGAGTCCAGCACGTAGTCGGCGGTGACCGGCACGCTGGCGTTCCCGGCGGCGTCGAACGACTGCACCGTCAGGGTGTAGGTGCCGTCCGGCAGTCCGGTCAGGTCGGCGCTGAAGGCCGACCCGCCGGTCGGCGCGGTGCAGCTCGTTCCCGTGGTCACCGGGCCTTGCGGCCCGACGACCGAGCAGCTGGCGCTCAGCCCCGGCTCGCTGCCGGTGACCGTCCAGGTCGGCGTCCGGGTGGTCGCCGGCGAGACGGGCGCGACGAGGACCGCCGGCCCCGGCGGCGTCCGGTCGAGGACGTACCCGCTGACGGTCACTGCCGAGACGTTGCCGGCGACGTCGACCGCCCGCGCGGACAGCGTGTAGAGGCCGTCAGCGCTGGTGACCACCGTCGAGAAGCCGGTGTCGCAGGCGACCCAGTCGACGAGCAGGGCCCCGCCGGAGGTGAGCTGGCACTCAACAGTGCCCTCGGGCGCGCTCACCCCCCACGACGGCGTGGTGCTCTGGCTCGGTGACGTCGGCGCGGTGAGGGTGGGTGCCGTGGGTGCGACCGTGTCGAGGACGTACGGCGAGGTGCTGGTCGCAGGCCCGGCGTTGCCCGCTGCGTCGGTGAGCTGCACGACCACGACGTAGCTGGTGTCTCCGGACAGCGGTGGCTGGAAGGTGCCGCTGTTGCAGGCCACGGGACTGCCCACGACGCCGGCCCGGTCGAGCCGGCAGGTCGCGGTGGCACCCGCCTCACCGGTCCAGGTCCAGGTCGGTGCGGTGTCGTTGCCCGGACCGGTCGGGCCGGCCACGACAGGCGCGGCAGGGGCCGTCCGGTCCGAGGTGTACGGCGGGCTGCTGGCGATCGCGGCCTGGTTGCCCGCGAGATCGGCGACGAGCACGTCCACGGTGTAGGTGCCGTCGGCCAGGTTGCTGACGGTGAAGGTTCCGCCGCTGCAGTCGCTCCAGGCGCTCATCGCCAGTCCCTGGACGAGACGGCACTGCGCCGTGCTGCCGGCCTGCACCGGGAAGGTCCAGGACGGCGCGGCCGCGTTGCCCGAACCGGTGGGTCCGCTCACGACCGGGCTGGCGGGAGCAGTGGTGTCGAGGGTGTACGGCCAGGTGCTGACCGTGGTGTTGTGCGCGCTGTCCGCGGCCGTCACCTCGACGGTGTAGCCGCCGTCGGACTGGCCCGTGAGGTCCGCGTCGAAGCTGGTCGTGCAGGCCTGGCTGCTCCCGACCGCGCCACCGCTCGGCGGGTTGCCGAGCAGGACCCGGCAGGTGATCGTCGTCGTGGGGTCGCCGGTCAGCGTCCAGCTCGGCGTGCGGACGTTGCTGGGACCGGTCGGTCCGGAGATGGTCACCGCCGTCGGCGCCGACGTGTCGAGGTCGTAGCTGAACGTCGAGGGAGCCGAGGTGTTGCCGGCAGCGTCGGAGAGCGTGACCGCCACCGTCCAGGTGCCGTCGCTCGGGAGCGTCGGTGAGTAGGAGCCGCTGGCGCAGGACGTCCACGACGGAGCAGCCGGCGGGGTGGTGCCAGCGTAGAAGGTGCAGGCCGCCGTGCCACCGGGCGTCTCGAGCGCGAACGTGACGGTCGGCGTCGTGTCGTTGCCGGGCGTCGACGGAGTCGTCAGCGCGGGCGGGTTCGGCGCCGTCCCGTCGTACCCGTAGCTGCCGGCGCTGGTGCCGATCGCGCCCACGTTTCCGAGCGGGTCGGTGAGCCGCGCCTGGAAGTCGTAGCTGCCGTCGCCCGGCAGGGTGGGATCGAAGAAGGCGGCGTCGCAAGCGGTCCATGGTCCGTCGGCGGTGGTGGCTGCGACGGTGCGCTGCCAGCGGCACTCGGCGGTGCTCGGCATCTCGCCGGCCCAGGTGACGTGCACGGCGGGGTCGTTGCTCAGCCCGGTCGGCGCGGTGACGACGGGGGCGTCCGGCCCGGTGGTGTCGAGCAGGTACGCCGCGCTGTCGGTCGAGACCGTGTTGCCGTGGCCGTCGCCCTCGGACACGACGAGCTTCCAGCTGTCGTCGGCCGGCAGCGTGTAGGCGGCCGGCGAGGTGCAGGTGCCGGCGGAGACGGTGCCGTGGGAGGTGCCGACCAGCGCGCAGGTCGAGGTGGCGCCCGGCGTCGTGAAGCTCCAGCTCACCGACGGGTCGGTGCCTGCGCCGCTCGGCCCGCTCGTGAACACCGCGGCCGCTGACGGGGTGGTGTCGAGGGTGTACGTCGGCCCGCTGCTCGCGGGGCTGCGGTTCCCGGCGGCGTCCTCGAGGACCACCGACACGCTGTAGTCGCCCTCGGTCGAGGCGGCGGCCGTGAACGACGTCTTGCTGGTGCAGGCCACCTCGCTGCCGGGGCCGCTCGGCGAGGTGAGCGTGCAGAGGGCGGTCACGTCCTCCGGGTTCGCCCAGGTCCAGGTCGGGCTCGCGTCGTTGCTCGTGCCACTCGCCCCCGTGACCGTCGGGGCGGCCGGCGCTGCGGTGTCGAGGGTGTAGGTCGTGGTGCTGACCGGCGAGGTGTTGCCCACGCCGTCCGTGGCCGTGACGTCGAGGTCGTGGTCGCCCTCGGTCAGGTCCGCGCTCGGGGTGAAGCCACCGGTGCACGGGACGTCCGCGCCGTGGTCCAGCGAGCAGGTCGCGGCGCCGCCCGGCTCGACGGACACCTGCCACGTCGGTCGAGGGTCTTTGCCCGGGGAGGTCGGCGGCGTGACGGTGAGGCCGGCGACGGTGTCGAGGGTGTAGCTGACGTCGGCCTGGTCGCCGTCGTTCGTCGCGGTCTGCTCGCGCACGGCGAGGGTGTAGGTCCCGTCCGCGGACAGCGACGGCACCGGCCACGGGCTGCCGCACGACTGCCAGGTCGGGCTCGGGTCGGCGACGGAGGTGACGGCGCACTCGTACTGCGTGCCGCCGCCGGTGAAGCTCACCGCAGGAGTGCGGTCGTTCGAGGTGACTGTGGCGGCCGGGCTCGTGATCAGGGGCGGCGGTGCGACGGCGTGCGCGGGGACGGCCAGGGCGACGAAGCCGGCAGAGGCCACGCTCGAGACGAGCAGGAGGGCAGCGGCACTGCGCACCGCACGAAGCCGTGTGGTGCGGAGCAGGCGTGCTCCGCCCGTGCCCATGGACACCCCTTGCCTTTCCCCCAAGTCACTGCAGGGCGCTGGGTGCCCCCTGCAGCTCAGGGCCCGCTATGCGTGCCCTTCGACATGCTTCGGCACGGTCACCCGAAGAGGTGAGGGCCGAACGGGGGGAAATTTCGTCGGCGTCTGCTAGGCGCTCGTGCCGTGCGTCAACCGAACGGGCGAGCGGATCTGGGAGGGGGTGGAGCCACGGGGATTCGAACCCCGGACCTTCGCCTTGCAAAGGCGCTGCTCTACCACTGAGCTATGGCCCCTGGGGTCAGCGGAGGTCGGGCTCCTTCGTGGCGGTCTTCCAGACGTCGCGCTCCGCACGCTGCGCCCGCGCCCGCTTGGCGAGGGCCGCGGCCGCCGCCAGGAGGGCCATGAGCAGAACCGGCTTTCGCACGGGCGGTCACCTCCGGGTGGGGACATGCTGGTGGGCCTGGGAGGACTTGAACCTCCGGCCTCATCCTTATCAGGGATGCGCTCTAACCGTCTGAGCTACAGGCCCGGGTGCGGTGGACGAGCGTACACGAACGGCGGTGCGGGCCCGGGCTGCCGCTACTCGCGCTCGGACAGCGTCAGCTCGACCCCGCCGGTGAAGGTCGCGACCAGGTTGTAGAGCATCGCCCCGATGGTCGCGAGCGCCGTGAGGAAGATGACGTTCGCGCCGGCGATGAGGGCCGCGATCCCGACGAACTTGCTGCGCGTGAGCAGGTGCGGGTCCTTGGTGATGTCCCCGATGTTGTTGTTGATGCTGGTCGGCACGCCCAGGCCGCTCAGCACCGCGTAGAGCAGGAACGCCGCGATGATCGTCACCACGGCGAGCAGCAGCGAGAGCATCAGGCTCGTCACGAAGGTCGACCAGGGGTCGAGCCGCTTGACCGCAAGCCGGGCGCGCCGGCCGCGCGCGGCACCCGGACGGGACGGCCGGGGTGCCGGACGCCGGACCTTGTCCGGCACCACCGTCGCGGTCGCGAGGCTGCCGGCCAGGTCCGCCGCGGCCGACCCCGCGGGGGCGGCACCGGCGGGACGCGGCGGTGGCAATGGCGAAGGGCGAGGCGGTACGCCGGTCGGCACCGGCGGTCGAACCGGCGCTGCACCCGCGGGGCTGATGCCGTCCCCGCTCGGCTGCGCACCGATCGGGTGGGCCTCCGTCCGCGCCGGCGAGGACGCCCCGCCGACGAGACTGCCCGGCTGCCGGGCGGCATCGGGCCGCCCGGGCCATCCGGTCGGTGCCGGCCGGTCCTGGGAAGGGCGCGCATGGGGCTCGTCCCGCCCGGTGCTGCCGGACGTGGGGCGGGCCTGGTCGCGCTCCCGCTCCCCCTCAGGTCGAGACGGCTCGACAGGTCCGGTCATGCCTCGGCGTCCCCATCATCCTCGGTGTCCCCGTCCGTGGTGTCCCGGTCAGCCTCGGCCGCACCCTCGGCATCGAGAGCCGCGCCGGTCCCAGCTTCCGTGCCAGCTTCCGTGCCAGCTTCCGTGCCGGCCTCAGAGTCTGCGCCGGCCTCGAGGTCCTCGTCGCCGTCGGGCTCGGGCTCGTTGCGGGCGATGCCGACCACCGCGTCGCCGTCGTCGAGCGCCACGAAGCGCACGCCCATCGTGGGCCGGCCAGTGACGCGAACCTCGGCCACCCGGCTGCGGGTGACGCTGCCGCTGGCGCGGATCGCGAGGACCTCGTCCTCGTCGCCGACGATGAGGGCGCCGACCAGCACGCCGCGGTCCTCGGGCAGCGACGCGGCCTTGGTGCCGAGCCCGCCGCGACCCTGGACTCGGTAGTCCCGGACCAGGCTGCGCTTGCCGAAACCGCCGTCGGTGAGCGTGAAGACATAGGCAGCCGCGGCACCCTCTGAGCCGTCCGCGGTGCCCGCGCCGATGACGTCCATCGAGAGCAGCTCGTCACCGGCGCGGAAGGACATCCCGCGGACGCCCCCGGTGTCGCGTCCCATCGGCCGGAGCTGGCCGTCGTCCGCGGTGAAGCGGACCGACATGCCCTTGCGACTCACCAGGAGCAGGTCGTCCTCGGGCCCGCAGAGCCGGGCAGCGATGAGCTCGTCGCCCTCCTCGAGGTTGATGGCGATGAGGCCACCACTGCGCGGGCTGTCGTACCGGGTGAGCTCGGTCTTCTTGACCTTGCCCTTGCGGGTGGCGAGCACCAGGTACGGCGAGACCGCGTAGTCGGCGATGTCGACGACCTCGGCGATCTTCTCATCCGGCTGGAAGGCCAGGATGTTCGCGACGTGCTGACCGCGCGCGTCCCGGTTGGCCTCGGGCAGCTCGTGCGCCTTGCAGCGATAGACCCGGCCGAGGTTGGTGAAGAACAGCAGCCAGTGGTGCGTGGTGGTCGTGAAGAAGTGCTCCACGACGTCGTCCTGCTTGAGCGCCGCGCCGCGCACGCCCTTGCCGCCGCGCCGCTGCGAGCGGTAGAGGTCGGTCTTGGTGCGCTTCGCGTACCCCCCTCTCGTCACAGTGACGACAACGTCCTCTTGGGCGATGAAGTCTTCGGCGGACATGTCGCCCTCGTACGGCCTGATCTCGGTACGGCGCTCGTCGCCGTACTTGTCGACGACCTCCGCCAGCTCCTCGCTGATGATGCGCCGCTGCCGCACCGGGTCGGCCAGGATGGCCTGCAGGTCGGCGATCTCGGCCTCGCGCTCGGTGAGCTCGTCGAGGATGCGCTGCCGCTCGAGGGCTGCGAGCCGGCGCAGCTGCATGTCGAGGATGGCCACGGCCTGGATCTCGTCGATGTCGAGCAGCCGCATGAGGCCCTCGCGGGCGGCCTCGGCGCTGTCGGCGCCGCGGATCAGAGCGATGACGGCGTCGAGCTGGTCGAGCGCCTTGCCGAGCGCGCGCAGGATGTGCGCCCGCTCCTCCGCCTTGCGCAGCCGGTAGCGGGTGCGCCGGACGATGACCTCGATCTGGTGGTCGACGTAGTGCAGCACGAACTCGTGCAGCTTGAGGGTGCGCGGCACGCCGTCGACGAGCGCCAGCATGTTGCAGCCGAAGGAGTCCTGCAGCTGGCTGTGCTTGTAGAGGTTGTTGAGGACGACCTTCGGGATGGCGTCGCGGCGCAGCTCGATGACCAGCCGGGTGTGGGTGGTCGACTCGTCGATGACGTTGGAGATGCCCTTGACCTTGCCGTCGTCGGCGAGCTCCGCGATGCGCCGGGCGAGGACGTCGCGGTTGACCTGGTACGGCAGCTCGGTGCACACCAGCTGGGTGCGGCCGGCGTGCTCCTCGACGGTGACGACCGCGCGCGTCCGCACCGAGCCGCGGCCGGTGCGGTACGCCTCCTCGATCCCCTCCCGGCCCATGATCTGGGCGCCGGTCGGGAAGTCCGGGCCCTGCACGCGGGCCAGGCAGGCGTCGAGGGTCTCCTCCGGCGTGGCGTCCGGGTGCTCGAGCACCCACTGCACCGCGCTCGCGACCTCACGCAGGTTGTGCGGCGGGATGTTCGTGGCCATGCCGACGGCGATGCCCGCGGAGCCGTTGACCAGCAGGTTCGGGTACCGCGACGGCAGCACCGTGGGTTCCTGGCTGCGGCCATCGTAGTTGTCGTTGAAGTCGACCGTGTCCTGGTCGATGTCGCGCAGCAGCTCCATCGCCAGCGGCGCGAGCTTGCACTCGGTGTAACGAGCCGCGGCCGGCGGGTCGTCACCGGGCGAGCCGAAGTTGCCGTTCGGGTCGACCAGCGGGTAGCGCAGCGACCAGGGCTGGGCCAGCCGGACCAGGGCGTCGTAGATGGGCGAGTCTCCGTGCGGGTGGTAGTTGCCCATGACGTCGCCGACGACGCGTGCGCACTTGAAGTAGCCGCGGTCGGGGCGGTAGCCACCGTCGTACATGGCGTAGAGCACCCGGCGGTGCACCGGCTTGAGCCCGTCCCGGACATCGGGCAGGGCGCGCTGCACGATGACCGACATCGCGTAGTCGAGGAAGGACCGCGACATCTCGACTTCGATGCCGACCGGCTCGATGCGGTCACTTGGCGGCGGCGGAGGCAGGACCTCGGTCACGCTGCACTACTCACTTTCTGCTCGCGTTCCACGTGGAACAGCCCACCTTCGCTTTGGCGTCGTTGTTTCACGTGGAACGGCTAGAGGTCGAGGAAGCGAACGTCCTTGGCGTTGCGCGTGATGAAGGAGCGACGGGACTCGACGTCCTCTCCCATGAGGATGCTGAAGAGCTCGTCGGCAGCTGCCGCGTCGTCCACCGTCACCTGGAGCAGCACCCGACGGTCCTGGTCCATCGTGGTGTCCCGCAGCTCGACGGCGTTCATCTCGCCGAGGCCCTTGAAGCGCTGGATCGCCTCGCCGGACTTCGGCAGCTTCTTGCCTGCCGCCTGCCCGGCCTCGATGAGGCCGTCGCGCTCGCGGTCGGAGTAGGCGTACTGCACGTCGCCGCCGTTCCACTTGATCTTGTACAGCGGCGGCTGCGCGAGGTACACGTGGCCGGCCTCGACGAGCGGGCGCATGAACCGGAACAGCAGCGTCAGCAGCAGCGTCCGGATGTGCTGGCCGTCGACGTCGGCGTCGGCCATGAGCACGATCTTGTGGTAGCGCAGCTTCTCGATGTCGAAGTCGTCGTGCACGCCGGTGCCGAGCGCGGTGATGAGGGCCTGCACCTCGTTGTTCTGCAGGACCTTGTCGATCCGGGCCTTCTCGACGTTGAGGATCTTGCCGCGGATCGGCAGGATCGCCTGGAACTTCGGGTTGCGGCCCTGCTTGGCGCTGCCTCCGGCGGAGTCGCCCTCCACCACGAAGACCTCCGACAGCGCGGGGTCCCGGCTCTGGCAGTCGGCGAGCTTGCCCGGCATGCCCGAGGAGCCCATCAGACCCTTGCGGCGGGTGAGGTCACGCGCCTGCCGGGCGGCGATCCTGGCGCGGGCCGCCTGGTTGGCCTTGGTCACGACGTCCTTGCCGTCGGTGGGGTGCTCCTCCAGCCAGTCCCGCAGCCGCTCCCCGACGACCTTCTGCACGAAGCCCTTCGCCTCTGAGTTGCCGAGCTTCGTCTTGGTCTGGCCCTCGAACTGCGGATCGCTGAGCTTGAGGCTCACGATCGCGGTCAGGCCCTCGCGGATGTCGCTGCCCTCGAGGTTGGCGTCCTTCTCCTTGAGGTGCCCCTTCGCCCGGGCCCAGTCGTTGACGACCCGCGTCAGCGCTGCCCGGAAGCCCTCCTCATGGCTGCCGCCCTCGTGGGTGTTGATCGTGTTGGCGAAGGTGTAGACCGACTCGGCATAGGCGTCGGTCCACTGCATGGCGACCTCGAGCGACATCTGCTGGCCCACGGCGTCGGCCGCGGTCTCGTCCTCGAAGGCGATGATCGTCTGGTGAACTGGTGTTCGAGTCACGCCCAGGTGCCGCACGAAGTCCGCGAGCCCGTCCGGGTAGAGGAAGACGACCTCGAAGACGCTGCCGTCCTCGGTCAGCTCGACGCGCTCGTCCCGCAGCGTGATCGACAGCCCCTTGTTGAGGAAGGCCATCTCCTGCAGCCGGCGCTGGATCGTCTCGCGGGTGTAGGTCGTGGTCTCGGTGAAGATCGTCGGGTCGGCCCAGAACGTCACCGTGGTGCCGGTGCGGTCCGTCGGCTCCCCCGTGACGAGCGGGCCGGGCGCCGCGGCGGTGTAGGTCTGCCGGTGGACCCGCCCGTTGCGGTGCACCTCGACGTCGAGCCGGCTGGACAGCGCGTTGACGACGGCGGACCCGACACCGTGCAGCCCGCCGGAGACGGCGTACGCCTGCGAGTCGAACTTGCCGCCGGCGTGCAGCGTGGAGAACACCACCTGGACGGCCGGGACGCCCTCCTTGGGGTGCATCTCGACGGGGATGCCACGGCCGTTGTCCTCGACCCGGACACCGCCGTCCGCCAGCAGCGTCACGACGATCCGGTCGCAGTAACCAGCCATCGCCTCGTCGACGGCGTTGTCGACGATCTCCTGGACCAGGTGGTGCAGACCGCGCTCACCGGTCGACCCGATGTACATGCCGGGGCGCTTGCGGACCGCCTCGAGCCCCTCGAGGACCGTGATCGACGAGGCGCCGTACGCGTCCGGGTCCGGGCCGCTGCCGTCAGCGACGGCCTCGATGGGCGGGTGAGCGGGTGGGTCGGCCGGTGTCCCGTCGGCGGTCCCTCCGATGGAGCTGTCGACCGCGCCGTCCGGGTCCGTCATCCAGTGCTCCTCACTGCGTCACTCACGGTGTCACTCACGACGTCACTCACGACGTCGATGGCCGGGTAGGCCCGGACACCGCGCGACCGGTCCACAGGACCGGCCAATCCCTCGAGTGTAGCCGTTCCGGGGCCGGGGAACCGCTCAGGAGGGCTCTGTGGACGCGTGTGGCGCGCTCACCCCCTCGGGCAGTGTCCCCCCACACGAGCGGCCGTCAGGGGCCTCAGCCGTAGGTGTCTCTCGGCCCCCTGCCCTGCACCCGAAGCTTCCCCTTCCGCCAGTCCGGCGCGACCGGCCCCCGGACGACGACCTTCGTGGCGAAGTCTGGTCCGGAAGCCGGCCCGACGTAGTCCTGCACCCGCTTCAGCAGCGTCTTCGTGAGCAGCCGCAGCTGCGTCGCCCAGGCCGTCGACTCCGCGACCAGCACCAGCTCGCCGTCCTCGAGCGACACCGGGCGGCAGTGGTCGGCGATCTCGGGCCCGACGACCTTGTGCCAGTTGGCGAGCACGTCGGCCCGGGTGGTGGTGTCCTCCCAGCCCTTCTCGGCGACCAGCCGCTGGATCGCCTGCCCTACCCGCATCGGCTCCAGTGAGTCGCCGTCCACGCGGGGGCGGGCCGGCCGCGAGCCGGTACGGCGGGGAGCGGTCCCTCGAGCCTTGGACGCCGCCTTCGCCTGCGCGAGCGCCTGCCGCACCAGGTCGGGACCGCTCAGCTTCGGGGTCTCACCGCCCGGCGCATCACCGCTGCCATCGCCGTCACCGGCTGCACCGGAGTCACCGGACACGGGTCACCGTCCCGTCGTGCACGTCCCAGCGGCCGCCGACCAGCTGCTCGGGGACGTCCTCGGGGACCGCGGCGGTGACGATCACCTGCTCGGCGCTCTGCACGAGCGTCGCGAGCCGCTCGCGCCGGCCGGTGTCCAGCTCGGCGAACACGTCGTCCAGCACGAGCACCGGCTCTCCGCCGTCGTCCTTGAGCAGCTCGTACGACGCGAGCCGCAGCGCCAGTGCCACGGACCACGACTCGCCGTGCGAGGCGTAGCCCTTCACCGGCAGCGGTCCGAGGGAGAGCACCAAGTCGTCGCGGTGCGGGCCCACCAGGGACACTCCCCGCTCGACCTCCTGCTGCCGCACCCGGGCCAGCTCCGACAGCAGCGCCGCGGCCAGCACCTCACGGTCACGGGACTCGGGCACCGCGTCACCGAGCGAGCACTTGTAGGCCAGGCACAGCTCGCTGTTGTTGTTCGACGACGGCCCCTTGGAGACCTCGCGGTACGCGACGTCGGCTCGCGGCACCAGGTCTTCCACCAGGGCCATCCGCGCGGCGACCAGCTCCGCACCGGACTGGGCGAGGTGGCTGTCCCACACGTCGAGCGTGCGCGCTGCGTCTGATGTACCAGTGCCGCCGCCCGAGCGCCGCGTGAGGAAGGCGGTCTTCAGCAGCGCGTTGCGCTGCTTGAGCACCCGTTCGTAGTCGGCGCGCACACCGGCGTACCGGGGTGAGCGCGACACCAGCAGGTCGTCGAGGAAGCGCCGACGTTCCGACGGGTCGCCGCGCACGAGCGACAGGTCCTCCGGAGCGAACAGCACCGTGCGCAGCAGGCCGAGCACCTCGCGGGCCCGCGGCACCGGGCCACGGTTGACGCGCGCCCGGTTGGCCTTGCCCGGGTTGATCTCCAGCTCGACGAGGGTCGTGCGGTCGTCGCGCTCGACGCGGGTCCGGACGACGGCGCGCTCGGCGCCTTGCCGGACCAGGGGCGCGTCTGTCGCCACCCGGTGCGAGCCGAGGGTCGCGACGTAGAGCAGGGCCTCCACGACGTTGGTCTTGCCCTGCCCATTGCTGCCGACCAGCGCTGTCGGCCCCGCCGCCAGCTCGAGGTCGAGCTGCGACCATGACCGGAAGTCGGTCAGGGAGACGGCAGAGACGTGCATGGCGCCCGCTGTCCTAGACCGGTGGCGGCGCGACGTCGGCGCCAGGGGCGTCGACGCCCTTCTGGCTCGACACCGCGGTGATCGCGTGCCCACCGAACTGGTTGCGGAGCGCGGCGACCATCTTCATCGACGGGCTGTCGTCCTGCCGCGAGGCGAACCGCGCGAACAGCGACGCGGTGATCGCGGGCAGTGGCACAGCGTGGTCGATGGCGGCCTGGATGGTCCACCGACCCTCGCCGCTGTCCTCGGCGTAGCCGCGCAGCTTGTCGAGGTGCTCGTCCTCGTCGAGGGCCCGGACCATGAGGTCGAGCAGCCATGAGCGGATGACGGTGCCCTCCTGCCAGCTGGCCACCACGTCCCGCACGTTGGTGATCAGAGGCGTTGCCTCCATCAGCTCCCAGCCCTCCGAGTACGCCTGCATCAGGCCGTACTCGATGCCGTTGTGCACCATCTTGGCGAAGTGCCCGGCGCCCACGTCGCCGGCGTGCACGAACCCGCTCTTGCCCTCCGGCTTGAGGACGTCGAAGAACGGCTGCACCTTCGCCACGTTCGCCGGGGCGCCACCGACCATCAGCGCGTAGCCCTCAGTCAGACCCCAGATGCCACCGCTGACCCCGCAGTCGACGAAGCCGATTCCCTTGCCTGCCAAGGCTTCTGCGTGCTTCTGGTCGTCGGTGTAGCGCGAGTTGCCGCCGTCGACGACCACGTCGCCCTCGGCGAGCAGGTCACCGAGTGACTCCACCGTCTGGTACGTCGGTTCGCCGGCCGGGACCATCACCCACACGACCCGTGGGCTCGGCAGCGCGGCGACGAGCGCCTCGAGGGAGTCGACGTCGCGGAGCTCGGCTGCCCGGTCGTAGCCGACGATGGTGTGGCCGCCGCGGCGCAGCCGCTCCGCCATGTTGCCGCCCATGCGGCCCAGTCCGATCATCCCCAGCGTTGCCACGTCTGCTCCTTCGGTCGTCCTGGCACACGGTACGTAGTGCCCGCCGACGCGCGCGACGGCACCACCGGCGTACCCCGTGTCAGCCCGACAACCGGACCGGCATCAGCAGGTAGCGGTAGTCGGCGACCGGGACGTCGGGGTCGCGCTTGCCGGTGAGGACGGCCGGCCGGGTCGGGCCGGTGAACGCCAGCGTGGTGGTGTCGCTGTCGACTGCACCGAGGCCGTCGAGCAGGTACTGCGGGTTGAAGGCGATGGACATCTCGGCGGCGTCGCTCGTCTCCCAGCCGCACTCGAGCCGCTCGGACGCCTGTGCGTCGTCCTGACCGCCGGCCTCGAGCACGACGCCGTCCGCGGAGAACGACAGCCGGACCGGGGCGTTGCGCGCCGCCACCAGCGAGACGCGCTTGACGGCCTCGACGAACGGCGCCGTCTCCACCTCGGCGTGCGAGCTGCTCTCGCTGGGCAGCAGCGACCGGTACTTCGGGAACTCGCCCTCGAGCAACCGGCTGGTGGTGCGGCGACCGGTCCCGTGGGCTACGCCCTCGAAGCCGATCATGCCCTCACCGGCGCCGCCGGTGGACAGCGCGAGGGTCACCTCAGGACCGCTGGTCAGCGCCTTCGCCGTGTCGGCCAGCGTGCGGGCCGGCACCAGCGCGGTGGCCGAGAGGTCCGGCTGCTCCGGCTTCCACTGCAGCGTCCGCACTGCCAGCCGGTAGCGGTCGGTCGCGGCGAGCGTGAGCTGGTCGCCCTCGATCTCGATCCGGACGCCGGTGAGCACCGGCAGCGTGTCGTCCCGACCAGCCGCCAGGGCCACCTGCGCGACCGCGGCGCCGAAGACGTCGCTCTCCAGGGCGCCGGCGGTGGTCGGCATCGACGGCAGCGCCGGGTAGTCCTCGACGGGGAGGGTCGGGAGCGTGAAGCGCGCAGCGCCGCAGGTGAGGACCAGGCGCGAGCCCTCGAGGCGCAGGTCGACGTGCTGCGGCGGCAGGGACCGGACGATCTCGGACAGCAGCCGTCCCGGGACCAGCACCCGGCCGGGTTCGGCCGTGGTCACGGCCACGCTGATCTGCGAGCTGACCTCGTAGTCGAAGCCGCTCACCGACAGCCCCGCCTCGGTCGTCTCGAGCAGCAGCCCGAGCAGGACCTGCATCGGCGGGCGTGCCGGCAGCGAGCGCGCGGTCCACACGACCGCCTCCGCCAGAGCGTCGCGCTCGACCCTCAGCTCCATCAGTTCTCAGCCTTTCGAGCAGGTGTTGTCGACGCGGTCCCGCTGGTGCGGGACGTGCAGTGTTGCGCATGGGCCCGACGTGCGGAGCCACAGGTCTCCACAGGTCAGAGCGTGCAGAACCCCATGTGGGGTTTCGAGGAAGAGAGAGGAAGTCGTCGTCGTAGGGGTGTGCACCGCTGTGGACACGAGCGGAACCCCCAGGTCAGCAGGCGTGGCGGCGTGTGGGGCCGCTGTGGACGCCCACCCCGAGGCCCCGTGGACGTCGGTGGACGGCCGAGTGGCGTTCACCAGGCGTCCACCGAACAGCGCACCCGTCCACACGGTTGTCCCCAGACTGTGCAGAGATCGTGTGACGCACGCCACTGTTGCGTCCGGGTCACTGCCGGGAGCGGGTCTTGATGCGGTTGGTCAGCTCGGCGACCTGGTTGTAGGTCGCCCGGCGCTCAGCCATCTGACCGCGGATCTTGCGGTCGGCGTGGATGACCGTGGTGTGGTCGCGGCCGCCGAACATCTGGCCGATCTTCGGCAGCGACAGGTCGGTGAGCTCGCGGCAGAGGTACATCGCGATCTGCCGGGCGGTGACCAGCACCCGCGACCGGGAGGACCCGCAGAGGTCCTCCATGGTCAGGCCGAAGTACTCCGCGGTGGCAGCCATGATCGTCGCGCCGGTGATCTCCGGACCGCCGTCCGCTGGGATCAGGTCCTTGAGGACGATCTCGGCGAGCGACAGGTCGACCGGCTGCCGGTTCAGGCTGGCAAAGGCGGTCACGCGGATGAGCGCGCCCTCGAGCTCGCGGATGTTGGTGCTGATCTTGCTGGCGATGAACTCCAGCACGTCCGGCGGCGCCGCCAGCCGGTCGCTCGCCGCCTTCTTGCGGAGGATCGCGATCCGGGTCTCGATGTCGGGCGGCTGCACATCGGTGATGAGGCCCCACTGGAAGCGGGTCCGCAGCCGGTCCTCCAGCGTCGACAGCTGCTGCGGCGGCCGGTCCGAGGTGATGACGATCTGCTTGTTGGCGTTGTGGAGCGTGTTGAAGGTGTGGAAGAACTCCTCCTGCGTGCGCTCCTTGTTCTCCAAGAACTGGATGTCGTCGACGAGCAGCACGTCGACGTCGCGGTAGCGCCGCTGGAACGCGTGCTGCTTGTCGTCGCGCAGGCTGTTGATGAAGTCGTTGGTGAACTCCTCCGAGCTCACGTACCGGACGCGAGCGCCGGTGAACAGGTGCTGGGCGTAGTGCCCGATCGCGTGCAGCAGGTGGGTCTTGCCCAGCCCGCTCTCCCCGTAGACGAACAGCGGGTTGTAGGCCTTGGCCGGTGCCTCGGCGACCGCGACCGCGGCCGCGTGCGCGAACCGGTTGGACGAGCCGATGACGAACGTCTCGAACGTGTACTTCGGGTTCAGGCGCGCGGGCTCGACCTCCTTGCCGCGCGCCGGGCCAACGCTCGACCGCGCGAAGTCCACGACCACCCGGGGGTCCTCGTACTCCTGAGCGCGGTCGCGACCGGTGCCGGGCAGCGCCCGGTCGTGCATCGGCTGGTCCTCCCGGTCGCCGGAGCCGGCCGCGGGAGCCGGCGCGGCCTGGGCCTCCTGCGGCTGAACCGTCACCGCGAGCCGGATCTCCCGGCCGTACGCCGCGGATAGTGCCCCACCCACCACCGGCCGCAGCCGGCTCTCGAGCACGTCCTTCACCAGCTCGTTCGGCGCCGCGAGCAGCGCGGTGTCCTCGACCAGGCCCAGCGGACGGGTCAAGCCGACCCACGCCCGGTGCTGCGGCGAGAGCGCCGACTCCGACAACCCCTCGATCACCCGGTACCAGACCTGATCCAACGGGCTGTCCACAAGTGGGCTGTCGTGCTCAGGGGTGTGCTCGGGGGTGTGCTCGGGGGTGCTGCCTTCGAGGGTGGGGGGAGCGTCGGTCAGGACGGGGCTGCTGTCGGTCACGGGTCCTCGGTTGTCAGCGGGTGGGTCAGCGGGTGGGTCAGCGGGTGGTTTGTGGGCGGAGACTTGCCAGTCGGTGTCAGTTTGGTGTCAGGTGGCGGCATCAGGTAGGCCGGTTCACGCGCTCGGTGAGCGCGAGTTGGCTGTCCCGACCCCGGTGTCCACATTGTTTTCCACACCTTGTGGAGCGCGCCGGTGCACCTGGTCTGCACCCGGTTGTGAGCAGATCCTCGTGCGGCTCCCGGGCAGCACCACAGCACCCTCCTGGCAACCCTCCCGGCAGGCGCCTGGCAGGTATGCCCCGGAGGGGGAAGTGGATCGGTCCGTGGGGCCCCGTCACCGGAAGTGCTCTCACCAGCTGCGCCTGTCGCAGGACCCTTGACGTGCAGTTGGGGGAACGGGTCAGGCGACGGGTCGGAAGGTGCGTTGGGGAAGGACCGGCGGCAGGACGCTAACAGCCGTCGCCTGCGCGGAGCAAGGGTTGTCCACAGGTTCCCAGGGTGATTCCCAAGGTGAACTGCGGCGTGTCGGAGCACCGGTGCTTGACAGCCTGTCCGGGTCCCCGTCCGGCCTCGTTTGACCAGGCTGCACCCCGTCCGTACCGTGGACAGGTCCGCGCACGGCGCGGCGTCCTGCTGCGCCACCTGGCCCGGCGTCGACGCCCCCGCGCACGCGACCCCACAGCCTCCCGCGTGTCACCTTCCCCGGCCGCGGACCGATCGCCCTACCAGGAGCACCTCGCCGTGAGCAAGCGCACCTTCCAGCCGAACAACCGCCGTCGTGCCAAGACGCACGGCTTCCGGCTGCGCATGCAGACCCGCGCGGGCCGTGCCATCCTCTCGGCGCGGCGCCGCAAGGGCCGCACCGAGCTCTCGGCCTGATCAAGCTCTTCCCCCACGCCGTGCTCCCCGCAGCACACCGCTTGCGCACCTCCCGCGACTTCAGCCAGGTAGTGCGT
>JAOPVZ010000015.1 GCA_025965935.1 Frankiales bacterium
ACCCGGCCGCCGAGGCGCACCGTCACGTCCATCCGCGCGGACAGCGCGTTGACCACGGAGGCACCGACGCCGTGCAGACCGCCGGACGTCTTGTACCCGTCGCCGCCGAACTTGCCGCCCGCA
The DNA here is from genome assembly GCA_025965935.1 of Frankiales bacterium. Classification (GTDB taxonomy): domain Bacteria; phylum Actinomycetota; class Actinomycetes; order Mycobacteriales; family SCTD01; genus RYN-111. The sequence goes on from JAOPVZ010000015.1 coordinate 124, forward strand.
TGCAGCTTGGTCAGGACCAGCTCGACACCGGTCAGACCCGTCTTGGCATTGATGTCGACCGGGATCCCGCGACCGTCGTCGTGGACCTCGAGGGACCCGTCCTCGTGCAGCACCACCTCGATGCGGTGGCAGTAGCCCGCCAGCGCCTCGTCGACGGCGTTGTCGATGATCTCGAAGGCGAGGTGCGTGAGGCCCTTGGAGTCGGTGCTCCCGATGTACATGCCCGGCCGCTTGCGGACCGCCTCCAGCCCCTCGAGGTGCTGGAGGTCCTTCGCGGTGTACGAGCCCCCGTTGGGGCGCGGCGAGGCGGCTCCATCATGGGCGCTGCTGGTCACACTTCTCCTGTGGCTGGTGTTGCGGGAAGGCTTCCATCATCCCACGTGCGTACGACGTCACCGGCTGCGACACGATGTCCCTGTGGAGCCGCTGGGGCCTGACCTGAAGGCGCTGCCGAAGGCCCACCTCCACCTGCACCTCACCGGGGGGATGCGGCCGACGACCCTCGTGGAGCTGGCCGCCGAGCAGGGTCGGAAGCTGCCGGCCGGGCTGCTCGACCCCGCCTCGGTCGACCTGGACGCGACTCAGCTCCGGGGCTGGCACAAGTTCCAGCGCTTGTACGACGCGGCCCGCACCGTCCTGGTCGGTCCCGCGGAGGTCCAGCGGGTGGTGCACGAGATCGTCGAGGACCAGGCCGCAGCGGGCGTCGGGTGGCTCGAGCTGCAGGTCGACCCCTCCTCGTACGCCGGCCGGCTCGGCGGGCTGCACGCGACTGTCGAGATCGTGCTGGACGCGCTGCGCAACGACCTCGGCGTCGGGACCGGGCTGGTGCTGGCCGGCAACCGCACCCGGCACCCGTCGGAGGCCGAGACGCTCGCCCGGTTGGCGCGCCGCTTCGACGGTGTGGTGGGGCTGGGCCTCTCCAACGACGAGACCCGCGGGGACACCCGCGACTTCGAGAAGGCCTTCCGGCTGGCGCGTGACGGCGGCCTGATCGCGGTGCCGCATGCGGGGGAGCTGCGCGGCGCGGGGAGCGTGCAGCTGGCTGTCGAGCGGCTGGGGGCGCAGCGCCTGGGCCACGGCGTGCGGGCGGTGGAGGACCCGGCGCTGCTGGAGCTGCTCGCCGACCTGGAGGTGTGCTGCGAGGTGAACCCGGTGTCGAACGTGGCCCTGCACGTCCACAAGAGCGTCGCGGACAACCCGTGGCGCGAGCTGCGGGCGGCCGGGGTACCGGTCGCGGTCGGCGCCGACGACCCGCTGCTGTTCCGCGCGGACCTGCTCGCCAACTACGCGGCACTCGGCGCCGGTGACCACGAGCTGGCGGACCTGGCGAGGTGCAGCATCCGGGCCTCGACCGCCCCGGCGGACGTCCGGGCGTCGATGCTCGCCGGCGTCGACGCCTGGCTCGCCCGCCCTGGGTGATCAACAGAGGATCGGCTGGGCGACTCGCCGGCGTGTCGGACCTTCGAGTCCCTGTTGATCACCAGCAACGGCGGGGGCGCGACACGCGTGGGAGTTGTGGGACAGGAGTGACGGTTCGTGGCAGGATGAGCGCGCCCGAGGCCGCTGGGGAAGGCGAACCTCGGGAGGAACGGTGACGCAGCCGATGACGCTGTCGTACGGCGCGACAGGGGTGCTCTACGTGCACTCCTGTCCTGCTGCGCTGTGCCCGCACGTCGAGTGGGCGATCGCGAGCGAGCTCGGCACGCGCGTCTCCCTGACGTGGACCGAGCAGCCCGCTCAGCCCGGCGCCCTGCGGGCCGAGTCCACCTGGCGGGGCAGGCCTGGTACGGCGGGACGGCTGGCCGCAGCCCTCAAGAGCTGGAAGCTGCTGCGCTACGAGGTGACCGAGAACGCTACCGCCGGCGTCGACGGGGAGCGGTACTCCGTGACACCCGACCTCGGTGTCTTCCGGACGATCGTCGGCGCCAACGGGGACATCGTCGTCGGCGAGGACCGGCTGCGGTCGCTGCTCGCCAACGCCCAGGGCCCGCAGCTCGCGCACGGCATCGATGCCTTGCTGGGCAGTGCCTGGGACGACGAGCTGGAGCCCTTCCGCGAGGCCGGCGAGGGCGCGCCTGTGACCTTCCTCCACCAGGTCGTCTAGCCCCGGTCAGGTGCAGTCAGGCGTGGAGATCGTCCACCAGGGCACAGGAGCGGAGTGCTGACACGCCTCCTGACCCGTGCTGGAGCCCTGGACCGTCGGTTCTTCGCCGCGGCGCACCGGGTCGACAACCCGGTGCTCGACCGGGTCCTGCCGCCGCTGACCTCCAGCGCCGACCACGGCGGGCTGTGGCTCGGTGTCGCGGCGGCGCTGGCCCTGACCGGCCGTCGCCGCGCCGCGGTGCGCGGGCTGGTGTCGCTCGGCGCCGCCAGCGCCGTAGCGAACGGACCGCTCAAGCTGGTGACCCGGCGCAGCCGGCCCGGGCTCGACGCCGTGCCGCTGCTGCGCCAGCTCAAGCTGCAACCGCGGACCAGCAGCTTCCCGAGCGGGCACAGCGCGTCGGCGGCTGCCTTCGCGGTCGGGGTCGCGCTCGAGGAGCCCGTTCTCACGGTCCCGATGGGGGCGCTGGCGGCCGGCGTGGCATGGGGTCGGGTCCACACCGGCGTGCACTATCCCGGTGACGTGGCGGCCGGTCTGGCCCTGGGAACGGCCTCGGCGCTGGTGGTCAAGCGGGTCTGGCCACGCCGGCCGGACCACCCGGCAGCAGGTCGGGTGGCGGCCGAGGCGCCGGCGCTGCCCGACGGGGCCGGTCTGGTGCTGGTCGCCAACGAGGGCGGCGGGTCGGCCGAGCGGATCGACGCGGTCGAGAAGGTGCTCGGCGAGCTGCTGCCGCGCGCCGAGGTGGTGCGCGCCTCCGACGACGTCGAGCAGGCGCTCCGGTCGGCCGCCGGACGGGCCCGGGTGCTGGGCGTCATGGGCGGCGACGGCACGGTCAACTGCGCGGCCGGCATCGCCTTGGAGCACGGCCTGCCGCTGGCCGTCGTTCCGGGCGGCACCCTCAACCACTTCGCCGGCGAGCTCGGGCTCACGTCCGTCGAGCAGGTCGCCGAGGCGGTCCGCGACGGCTCCGCCGTGCGGGTCTCCGTCGGCAGCGGCGCGCCGGACGGCGACGGGCTGTGGTTCCTCAACACCTTCGCGCTCGGCGTCTACCCCGACCTCGTCCGCGAGCGGGAGAAGCACGAGGACCGGCTCGGCAAGTGGCCCGCCATGGCGCTGGCCACGGCCCGTGTCCTGCGCAAGGCGAAGGCGGTCGAGGTCTCAGTCGACGGCGACGAGCGCACCCTCTGGACGCTGTTCGCGGGCAACGGCCACTACCACCCGAGCGGCTTCGCCCCGAGCTGGCGGGAGCGGATGGACGACGGCTGCGTCGACGTTCGCCTGGTGGACGCCACCCATCCGTGGTCGCGGACCCGGATGGCCGTCGCCCTGATGACCGGCCGGCTCGGGCGGTCCAGGGTCTACGAGGAGCGCGTCGTCGGCCGCCTCTCGGTCGCCTCCCGCCAAGGCCGCCTGCGGATCGCCCGCGACGGCGAGGTCTCCGAGGGTCCGGACGAGCTGCACCTGCAGGCCGCCCGTGAGCCGCTGGTGGTCTACCGCCCGTGAGCCGCGCCGAACGGGGCGCGCTGCTCGCCTCGGTGCTCGTCCTCCTGGGGCTGGTGCTGCCGCTCACCGTCCTCGTCCGGGACGCCTGGCCGCCGCTGAAGGACCTCGACGACGACACCACCGCGGCGCTGACGCTGCCGCACGGGGTGGGCCACGACGTCGTCCTGGGGCTGACCCAGCTGGGTGCGCCGCTGCTGCTCGAGATCGCGGCGATCGTGATCGCCTTCCGGGTACGACGGAAGCTGGCCGCCTACGTGCTCGTGACCGTCTTCGGAGCGGAGCTGCTCTCGACGCTCCTCAAGGAGCTCGTCAGCCGGGTGCGGCCGTGCGTGGACGCGGCCTCGTGCCCGGGCACCTCGTCGTACCCGAGCGGGCACGCGACCGGAGCGGCCGCCTTCTGGACCGTCGTTGCGGTGCTGCTGCTGCCACGGCTCGGGCCTCGGGCTTGGGCGCTTCTCGCCGTACCGCTCGTCGTCGCGGCGAGCCGGGTGCTGCTGGGTGTGCACTACCTGTCCGACGTGCTGGCCGGGCTGCTCGTGGGAGGGTGCTGGGCGGCGGCGTGGACGGTGCTGCTGGCGGCCCTGCGCGACCAGCGCGCCGGACGTGACGTACCCCTGGAGGAGGGTTTGTGACGCAGCGGGACCCGGCGGAGGACCTCCGGGCCATCGCGTTCGCGCTGGAGCGGGCGCTCGAGCCGAGCTATCGCGTGCAGGCGTTCCGCAAGGCCGCAAAACTGGTCGACGGGCTGGAGCGCGCCGACCTCGAGGCCCGCGCGCTGGCAGGGACGCTCGAGGAGCTGCCCGGCATCGGCAAGGTCACCGCGCTCGTCATCGGCGAGTCGCTGAGGGGTGAGGAGCCGAACTACCTGCGGCGGGTCTCCGATCTCGACGGGGTGCCGGTCGCGGAGGGCGCGCATCAGCTGCGGGCGGCGCTGCGCGGCGACTGCCACGTGCACTCCGACTGGTCGGACGGCGGCTCACCGATCGACGAGATGGCCCGCGCCGCAAGGGATCTCGGCCACGAGTACATGGTGCTGACCGACCACTCACCGCGCCTCAAGGTCGCCCGGGGGCTGTCCCCGGAGCGGTTGCGCGAGCAGCTCGGGGTGGTCGCGGAGCTGAACGAGACGATGGCGCCGTTCCGCATCCTCACCGGCATCGAGTGCGACATCAACGAGGACGGCAGCCTCGACCAGGAGCCGGCGCTGCTCGCGCAGCTCGACCTCGTGGTCGGCTCGGTGCACTCGAAGCTCCGGATGCCGGCCGAGGAGATGACGCCGCGAATGGTGGCCGCCATCAGCAACCCGCACCTGGACGTGCTCGGTCACTGCACCGGCCGGATGGTGAAGGGCGCGCGCGGCCGGCCGGAGTCGGAGTTCGACGCGGACGTGGTGTTCGCGGCCTGCGCGCAGTTTGACGTGGCCGTCGAGATCAACAGCCGACCGGAGCGGCTCGACCCACCGAAGCGCCTGCTCCGACTGGCGCTGGAGGCCGGCTGCCAGGTCGCGATCGACACCGATGCGCACGCGCCGGGTCAGCTGGACTGGCAGCTCGGTGGCTGCGAACGCGCCCACCTGACCGGCGTCACACCGGACCGCATCATCAACGCGAAGTCAGCCGACGACCTGGTCGCCTGGACCCACTCGCGATGAATGGATACTGCGCGTCGCTCTCTGGCCTGAAGGCAGATGCGCTGTATCCATTCACGCGGGTCAGATGATCTGGGTCGTGTCGATCACGAAGCGGTAGCGGACGTCGCTGGCGACGACCCGGTCCCAGGCCTCGTCGATCTGCGTCGGCGCAATGGTCTCGATCTCCGCGGCGATGCCGTGCTCGGCGCAGAAGTCCAGCATCTCCTGGGTCTCCTGGATGCCGCCGATGTTGGAGCCGGCCCAGCTGCGCCGGTTGTTCAGCAGCGCGAAGGCCGGCACCTCCATGGGCTCCGAGGGCGCGCCGACGTTCACCATCGTGCCGTCGAGCCGGAGCATCGACAGGTAGTTCTGCATCGGCAGCGGGGCCGACACCGTGTTGACGATCAGGTCGAAGCGGTTGCGCAGCCGCTTGTACGTGCCGTCCTCGCTCGTCGCGTAGTAGTGGTCGGCGCCGAACCGGCGGCCGTCCTCCTCCTTGGAGCGGCTCTGCGAGATGACCGACACCTCAGCGCCCATCGCGTGCGCGAGCTGAACGCCGACGTGCCCCAGGCCGCCCATGCCGACGATCGCGACCTGCATGCCCGGTCCGGCCTTCCAGTGACGCAGCGGCGAGTACATCGTGATGCCCGCGCAGAGCAGCGGTGCCGCCACGTCGAGCGCGAGGGCGTCCGGGATCTTCAGCGCGAAGTCCTGGTCGACGACGAGCTGGCGGCTGTAGCCGCCGTACGTCGGCAGGCCGTCCTTGCCGGTGGCGTTGTACGTGCCGACGAAGCCGTTCAGGCAGAACTGCTCGAGGCCCCGCTGGCAGTTCTCGCAGGTGCGGCACGAGTCGACCATGCAGCCGATGCCGACGCGGTCGCCCACCTGGTGCTTCGTGACCTCGGAGCCGACCTCCGTGACGATCCCGGCGATCTCGTGGCCGGGCACCAACGGGTAGCTGGCCGGACCCCACTCGTCGCGTCCGGTGTGGATGTCGGAGTGGCAGATGCCGGCGGCCTTGATGTCGAGCAGCACGTCGCGCGGCCCGACGTCACGGCGTTGCACCGTCGTGCGCTCGAAGGGGGCCTTGGCGGAGGGGGATGCGTATGCGAGAACGTCCATGGTTCCGTTCTACCTGGTCGATGCTGAGGGGGCGCCCGCGGCATCTCCTGGATCAGCCCAGGCAATCTCCTGGATCAGCCCTGGCGCTGCTCGGGGATGAGCCGGCGGACCGGTCGCGTGAGGAGGTCGAGCAGCTCGTCGGTAACGGCGTCGGCGACCAGGAAGGCGC
>JAOPVZ010000079.1 GCA_025965935.1 Frankiales bacterium
GAACGCGCCGGGTTCGATCGGGTCTGGGTCAGCGACCACTTCCACCCGTGGACGACGGAGCAGGGTGAGAGCGCGTTCGTCTGGTCGGTCCTGGGCGCGCTCGCCGCGACCACCGAGCTGGACATGACGACCGCCGTCACCTGCCCGACCTACCGGATCCATCCGGCCGTCATCGCTCAGGCGGCCGCCACGGTCGCGAGCCTCGCGCCCGGGCGCTTCACGTTGGGCGTCGGGTCCGGCGAGGCCCTCAACGAGCACATTCTCGGTGACGCCTGGCCGCCGGTGAGCGTGCGGCTCTCGCGGCTGGAGGAAGCCATCGGCATCATCCGGCGGCTGTGGGGCGGAGGCGTCGTGACCCACCTCGGGGAGCACTTCACGGTTCACGACGCCCGGGTCTTCAGCCTCCCCGAGACGCTGCCCGAGGTGCTCGTCTCCGGGTTCGGTCCGAAGGCGACAGCGCTGGCGGCGCGACACGGGGACGGCTGGATCACCACCAAGCCGGACGCGGAGGGCATGCAGGCCTACCGCGAGTCGGGCGGCTCGGGCCGCACCCAGGCCGGCCTGAAGATCTGCTGGGCCGAGAGCGAGGACGAGGCTGCCAAGACGGCGTACCGGCTCTGGGGCTTCCAGGGCGCGGGAGGGCAGATCTCGCAGGACCTTCCGATGTGGCAAGGCTTCGAGGCCATCGCCGAGCTCACCGGCCCGGAGGACATGAAGCAGGCGGTGGCCTGCGGCCCCGACGCCGGGCACGCCGCCGAGCTGATCTCGAAGTACGTCGAGGTGGGCTTCGACGAGATCTACATCGCGCAGATGGGCCCCGACCAGGAGGGCGGCATCTCGTTCCTGCGTGAGGAGGTCATCCCGCTCCTGGGATGACACGACATGGAACCAGCAGTGGACTTCTCTGACGCGAGCCCCCGCCACGGGACCATCGCTGTGGTCACCGGTGCCGCGGCCACGATCGTTGCGCTGTCCGGAGACCTTGACCTGAGCACGGCCCCTGCGCTGCGCGAGGTGCTCCTGGACCTGGTAGGCCAGCCCCTTGTTGTCCTCGACCTCGAGAGGTGCACCTTCCTCGACAGCACCGTCCTGGGGGTGCTGGTGGCGGCGTCGCGGCGGATGGCGGACGAGGGCGGCGCCCTGGTCGGCGTGGGGGCGCAGGGCATCGTCCGCAACGCTCTGCGCGTGACCCGCATGAGCGAGCTGCTCCAGGACGTCGACGCGCTCGACCCCGACACCGCCGCGCTGCTCCAGACCCACCGCTCGGCGAGGGACTGAGCGCCGGTGCCATCACTGAGGGACGTCGACGCCGTCCTCCTCGACGTCGACGGCACGCTCGTCGACACGACGTACCTGCACGCGCTCTGCTGGTCGGACGCCTTCGCCGAGCTTGGACTTCCTCGTCCGACGGCGGACCTGCACCGGCTGGTCGGCATGGACGCCGAGCGGCTCATCGTGACTGCGCTGGCCGATGCTCCGCCGGCCCGGCAGCTGCGCGACGACCTGGCCCGCAGGCACGGCGAGCTCTACCGCGAGCACTGGCCGACGCTGCGGGCGCTGCCCGGCGCCCGCGAGCTCCTGCACCACTTGCACGGACGTGGGATCACCACCGTGCTCGCCTCGTCCGCAACGGACGAGGAGCTGGCCGCGCTGCGCAAGGCCCTCCACGCAGACGACTGGATCGACGAGGCCACCACCTCCGACGACGCCGCCGAAGGCAAGCCGGCTCCCGACCTGCTCCAGGAGGCGCTGCGCCGGGCCGGGGCACCGGTAGAGCGGGCGCTGCTGGTGGGCGATGCCGTATGGGATGGCGAGGCTGCGCGGCGGGCCGGCATCCGCTTCATCGGGGTCACCTGCGGCGGGATCCCCGAGGCCGCGCTGCGGGACGCTGGCGCACAGGAGGTGTTCCCCGATCCCGCGTACCTGCTGGCCCACCTGACCTGACGCGGTCCGGCCAGGCCCCTGTCCGCACACTGCATGCGTGACACCTTCGTTGCCGTCTGACAAGTCTCTCCAAACGATCTTGCCCGCGTTACCCCCCGCTGGCCGTGGGTAGGCAGCGACCATGCCGCGGCTGCGCAGGGTCAACCCCAACGGGCCCGGCCTGCGTCGGGTCCGACAGGGGGACGCGTTCCGGTACGTCGACGAGGGCGGGAACCCGGTCACCGATGACGCCGTGCTGGCCCGGATCGAGGCCCTGGTGCTGCCGCCGGCCTGGGAGGACGTCTGGATCTGCCGGGTCGGCAACGGCCACATCCAGGCCACCGGTGTCGATGCCGCGGGTCGCAGGCAGTACCGCTACCACGACCACTGGCGGGTCGCCCGTGACCTGGCCAAGCACGAGCGGATCCTGGACTTCGGTGCCCTGCTCCCCCGACTCCGCGAGCAGGTCTGCCAGGACCTGCGCGCCGAGGGGCTGGGGCGCCAGAAGGTGCTGTCGTGCGCGGTGCGGCTCCTCGACCTCGGCTTCTTCCGGGTCGGGTCCGAGCAGTACCGCACCAGCTTCGGGCTCGCGACGATCCGCAAGGAGCACGTGAGCGTCTCCAGGGACGGGGTCGTCACCTTCGACTACGTCGCCAAGAGCGGCAAGCAGCGGGTCCAGTCGGTGGCCGAGCCAGCGGTCTGCGCGATCGTCTCGCAGCTGAAGCGACGGCGGTCCGGGGGCGACGAGCTGCTCGCGTACCAGCAGGACGGCGGATGGGTGGACGTGCGCAGCGGCGACATCAACGAGCACCTGCGCGAGCTCGCCCGCGGTGAGTACACGGCCAAGGACTTCCGCACCTGGAACGCCACCGTGCTGGCGGCGGTCGGACTGGCGATGCAGCAGGACACCGCGACCGTCACGGCCCGCCGGCGGGCCGTCAGCCGGGTCATGCAGGAGGTGTCCCACTACCTCGGCAACACCCCCTCGGTGTGCCGCGCCTCGTACGTGGACCCACGCGTCATCGACCTGTTCGAGGCAGGCACGACCATCCGCCCCGACCTGCAGCGGCTCGGTGAGGACGCGGCTCCCGGCACCCCTGCCACGCAGGGGCGCGTGGAGGCAGCGGTGCTCCGACTGCTGCGCAGCTCCGAGGCGGCCGCCGCCTAGCAGCGGCCCGCGAGC
>JAOPVZ010000146.1 GCA_025965935.1 Frankiales bacterium
TTCGGGGCGCTGCTGCGGGTGTTCTACGTCGCCTTCGGCACCAGCAGGTGGGACTGGCGTCCGATGATGTGGGCGGTCGCGATCCTCACCATGGTCATCGGCGCGATCCTCGCCGTCACGCAGACCGACGTGAAGCGGATGCTCGCCTACTCCTCGATCGCGCACACCGGCTTCATCCTCCTGGGCATCATCGCGGTCAACCGCGACGGCCTGTCCGCCACCCTGTTCTACCTGCTCACCTACGGCTTCACGACGATCGCGTCGTTCGCGGTCGTCGGCCTGGTGCGGGACGCCTCGGGCGAGGCGACGCACCTGTCGCAGTGGGCCGGGCTGGCCAAGAAGAGCCCAGAGGTCGCTGCCGTCTTCACCTTCCTGCTCCTCGCCCTCGCCGGCATCCCGCTGACCAGCGGCTTCATGGCGAAGTTCGCGGTCTTCAAGGCGGCCCAGGAGGGCGGCGCCACGGCGCTGGTCGTCGTCGGGGTCGTGGCCAGCGCGGTCACCGCGTTCTTCTACGCCCGGGTCATCCTGCTCATGTACTTCCAGCAGCCCTCGCCCGACGGCCCGACGGTCGCCATCCCCAGCGCGTTCACGACGTCGACGATCGCGCTCGGCCTAGCGGTGACCGTGGCCCTCGGCGTCTACCCGCAGCCGCTGCTCGACCTGGCGGGCAAGGCAGCTCTGTTCATCAGATGAGCACGGCGTCGTCCAGCCTGCTCAGCGGGACCGACCCGGCCCTGCAGACGTCGGTCAGCGACGGGCTCAAGCTGGTCGAGGCGCGGCTGCGGGAGGTCGTGCAGAGCAGCAACCCGATGCTGACGGAGGCTGCGGCGCACCTCGTCGACGCCGGCGGCAAGCGCTTCCGGCCGCTGCTCGTACTGCTCGCCGCGCACCTGGGCGACGGCGTGAGCGCCCAGGTGGTGGATGCTGCTGTCGTGGTCGAGCTGACCCACCAGGCGACGCTCTACCACGACGACGTGATGGACGACGCGCACGTGCGTCGAGGCGTCGAGGCGGCGAACACCCGCTGGAGCAACACCGTCGCCATCCTCACCGGTGACTACCTGTTCGCCCGGGCGTCGGACCTCACCGCCGGTCTCGGCACCGAGGCGACCCACTTGCAGTCCCGCACGTTCGCGCGGCTGGTCGAGGGCCAGATCGCCGAGACGGCCGGGCCGGCCCAGGGTCAGGACCCGGTCGAGCACCACCTGCAGGTGGTCGCCGACAAGACCGCCTCGCTGATCTCCACGAGCGCCCGGCTCGGCGCTCTGATCGCCGGGGCGGACCGGACCGTCGTCGACACCGTGGCCGAGTACGGCGAGCTGATCGGCGTCGCCTTCCAGCTCTCCGACGACCTCATCGACGTGCTGTCCGACACCGCCGAGTCGGGCAAGACGCCCGGCACCGACCTGCGCGAGGGCATCGCGACGCTGCCTGTGCTGCTCGCGCACGACGACGCGGCACTCATGGCGGTGCTGGCCGGTGACCTGTCGAGCGACGCCGCGCTCGGCGAGGCCCTTCGGACGCTGCGTGCGCACCCCGCTCTCGCGCTCGCCCGCGAGCGGATGTCGTCCTACGTCGAGCGGGCCCGCGAGGTGGCGCTGTCCCTGCCGGAGGGGGCGGCCCGGCAGGCACTCGTCTCGCTGACCGACTACGTCCTCGCCAGGACGGGTTGAGGCGCGCGGGCGCCGATGACGACGGTCACGACGCCTGAGGGACGCCGGTTCCGGTTGTCCCTGTTCGACCTCGGGCTGGCGTGCTGCGCCGTCGAGTTCGTCGCCGCCGTGCTGCGCGAGGACGCCCCGGAGACTGCTCCCCTCGAGGAGGCCAACGTCCTCGTCGTGAGTGGCACCGTGACAGATGTGTCCGCTCCCGCCGTACTCCGTGCCTACGAGGCGCTCGCCGAGCCGAAGCACGTGATCTCCTTCGGCGCCTGCTCCAACACCGGCGGCCCGTACTGGGACAGCTACAGCGTGACCAAAGGGGTGGACCAGCTCATCCCGGTCGACGTCTACATCGCGGGCTGCCCGCCCCGGCCCGAGGCCCTCCTGGCTGCCCTCCGAGAGCTGCCGTGACGTGGGTCGAGCAGGTGACCGCCGCCCGGGACGCCGGTGCGGTGTTCTTCGACCTGCTCACCGCCGTGGACCTCGAACAGGAGGGCTTCGAGATCGTCCTCCGGCTCTGGGACCCGGAGGCCCGCACCGAGCACCTGCTCACGACCCGCTGCCCCCGCGAGGACGCCCGGGTGCCCACCCTCACCGGCGTCTTCGCCGGCGCGGCCTGGCACGAGCGGGCCGTCGCAGACCTGTTCGGCATCACGTTCGACGGACACGACACCGAGCCGCTGCTGCTGCCCGCGACGTTCGAGGGGCACCCGTTGCGCAAGGACTTCGTCCTGGCCGCCCGGGAGGCCAGGCCCTGGCCCGGGGCCAAGGACCCGGGGGAGTCGGACGCCGACCTCGGCGACCTCGCCGTCCCGAAGCGCCGGCGGGCCAAGCCGCTCGGCGCGAAGGACTGGGCACCGTGACCGGCTACCCCGTGCCGGACAGCTCCCGCGGCATCATCGCGCTCGACGAGAACGCGTGCACCAGCTGCATGCTCTGCGCCCGGGAGTGCCCGGACTGGTGCATCGAGATCGACTCGCACAAGGAGACGGTCCAGGAGCCCGGCGCGCGGCCGCGCGTCGTCCACGTGCTGGACCGGTTCGCCATCGACTTCGGGCTGTGCATGTGGTGCGGCATCTGCATCGAGGTGTGCCCCTTCGACGCCCTGTTCTGGGCCCCCTCGTGGGACCACGCGGCGACCGACGCGGCGGGTCTGGTTCACGAGAGGTTCGACCTGCGGCAGTGGTTGGCCGAGGTCCCGCCGGGAACGCCCTGACCTGACAGGGCGTTGTACGTCTTGCCAACACCATCTGGGAGGCACCGGTGCACGGGCACCCGCACTTCAACGGTCTGAAGACCGCCGTACTGCTCGGCGGGCTGTCGGCGCTGCTCCTGTTCGTCGGCGGCTACTTCTTCGGCCAGGGTGGGCTTGTCATCGCCTTCGTCCTGGCCCTGGGGCTCAACGCCTACTCCTACTTCAACAGCGACAAGCTGGCCCTGCGCTCGATGCAGGCGCAGCCAGTCACCCGCCAGCAGGCCCCCGAGATCTACGAGATCGTCGAGGAGCTCGCGGCCAAGATGCAGATCCCGATGCCGGCGCTGTACATCAGCCCCACTCGCGCGCCGAACGCGTTCGCCACCGGCCGCAGCCCCCAGCACGCCGCTGTCTGCTGCACTGCCGGCATCCTCGAGATCCTCGACCGCCGCGAGCTGCGCGCCGTCCTGGCGCACGAGCTCGGCCACGTCGTCAACCGCGACATCCTGATCAGCTCCGTCGCCGCCACGGTCGCGACCGCGATCAGCTTCCTGGCGCAGTTCGCCTTCTTCTTCGGTGGCAACCGGGACGACAGGGACAACTTCGTGGGCGCGCTCGCGTTCGCCTTCCTCGGCCCGGTCGCTGCGGGCGTGATCCAGATGGCGATCAGCCGCAGTCGGGAGTACCAGGCGGACGCCACCGGCGCCGAGGTGTCGGGCGACCCACTGGCGCTGGCCAGCGCGCTGCGCAAGCTTGAGCTGGGCGTCGCTGCCCGGCCGCTCGTGCAGGACCCCAAGCTCGCGCCGACCAGCTCGCTGATGATCGCGAACCCGTTCCGCGGCAAGGGCATCGGCAACATGTTCAGCACCCACCCGCCGATGGCCGACCGGATCAAGCGGCTCGAGGAGATGGCGGGCGCCAGGCTCCAGTAGCTCTCGCTCGGCCCGTCCCCCCGCGGGCACGACGAGACGGCCGGCGCCTCTGCTCCCCCCAGAGGCGTCGGTCTCGTCGTCAGCGGTAGTTGGTGAACTGCAGGGCGAAATCGAGGTCCTTGCCCTTGAGCAGAGCGATGACCGCCTGCAGGTCGTCCTTCTTCTTCGCCGAGACCCGCAGCTGGTCGCCCTGGATCTGGGCCTGGACGCCCTTGGGGCCCTCCTCGCGGATGATCTTGCTGACCTTCTTGGCGTTGTCCTGGCTGATGCCCTCGGACACCTTGGCGGTGATCCGGTGCTCCTTGCCGGACTGCTGAGGCTCACCGGCCTCCAGGGTCTTCAGCGAGATCTGCCGCTTCACCAGCTTCTCCTTGAAGACGTCCAGCAGGGCGGCGCAGCGCTCCTCGGACTCCGCCTTGATGACGATCGACTCCCCGGACCAGGCGATCTCCGCGCCAGTGCCCTTGAAGTCGTAGCGGGTCGCAGCCTCCTTGGCCGCCTGGTTGAGGGCGTTGTCCACCTCCTGCCGGTCGACCTTGCTGACGACGTCGAACGACGGGTCGGCCACGTGTCACTCCTTGCTATCGTCTTTCCCGCACCAGGCGGGTTGCCCGAGTGGTCAATGGGAGCGGACTGTAAATCCGTCGGCTCAGCCTACGAAGGTTCGAACCCTTCACCCGCCACCAGTGCGTCAGACGGCCTCCGAGGACCCCTCGGGGGCCGTCTGCGTCAGGTCGAGCGGAACATCCGGACCGCCAGCCGGATGGTCGGGCGCCGGAACACCGACAGGCACACCAGCCAGGTGAGGACGGCCGCCCCGAGGGCCAGCGCCAGCCCCGGCCCCCCCGGCACGTTCCGGAGCACCATCAGACCGACCTCGCCGCCGGCGACCCCCGCGGCAGCGCCCTCGAGGAGACGGGCGAGCAGCAGCGATCGGGACGCGCCCGTGCGTCGCGTGGACTGCGTCAGGCTGTACGTCGTGCCGACCGTGACGGCGATGACGATGGCCAGCGCGGCGCCCAGCGGACCGCGCCAGTGCACCAGCGGGACGAGGAGCACGGCGGCCAGTGCCAGCTGCCACTGCTGCACACGGCGGGTCGTCCCGGCGGCACCGACGGCGACGAGCACGGCGGTGGAGGCGGTCTCGGTGGCCCGCAGCCAGCCGTGCAGCGCGAGCAGCCGCAGGGCCTCGGAGATCGCCGACCACTTGGGCCCGAAGAGCACGTTCAGCGCCTGCGGGCCGGCGATCGCGAGGAAGCCGAGGGGCAGGGCGGTCAGCCAGGTGGTGACCTCGATGGCCTGCTGGAACGCCGGGCCGATCGATTCCGGCCGCTCACGCAGCCTCGCGTACACGGGAAGCGCCACGCGGCTCACCGCGATGCCGACGACGTACATCGGCAGGGCCGTGAGGTTGTAGCCGAAGCCGTACGCGCCGAGCGCGGCCGCACCCGCGACGGCGCTGACGACGATGTTGTCGATGTTCGCCGCGGCCGTCTCGAACAGGCTGCCCAGCAGGAGCTCCCGTCCCACCCGCCAGATCTCGGCGACCTTGCCGAGGTCGAGCAACGGCCGGATGGCGGCCGGTCGGGCGGCCACCAGCCAGAGCAGCCGGATGGCCGGCTGGATGACGGCCTGGGCGACCAGTGCCGTCGCGCCGACGCCGAGCACCGCGAGGGTCAAGCCGGTCGCGGCGGACACGACGGCGCCGACGATCACCGCCGTACCGGTGGTGCGGAAGCGGAGGTCGCGTGCCAGCAGCGCCGCCAGCACCTCGCTGGTCTGGCCGAGCGGGAGAGCCAGGGCAACCAGCCGCACCAGGCCCACGGCCGAGGGTGCGCCGAGGGCATTGCACAAGGGGCCGGCGAGCAGCACGAGGGCGGCTGTTCCGACACCGCTGAGCACCAGCCCCATGCCGACGGCGGTCCGATCACGCCGGTCGTCCGCGCCGAGGACCTGCACGGCTTGCCCGAGGCCGGCGTAGGTCAGCGAGTTGGCGACCTGCACGCAGACGAAGGCGACGGCAGCGGCGCCGAACTCCGCCGGCGACAGGAACCCCGCCAGCACGAAGAAGACGATGCTCTGGGAGACCCGGGTGCTGATCTCCCCCGTGACGCTCCAGACCCCTCCGCGCGCCGCCGCCCGGCCGAGGTCGGTTCCGGTGGTCTCTCCGGGAAGGTCGGTCATGGCGTCACGGGACGAGCTGGTAGATCCGGGCCGTGGGCGTGTCGTACACGATCCGGAACTTCTTCGAACGCGCGACCTCGCCCTCGAAGGCGCGGAGAGCGTACGGCGGGTAGAGCTGGTAGTCACGGGCCCAGTTCTCCTGGCCGCGGGAGAACACCAGGTAGCCGTTGTGCGTGCCGCTGGCCGCGCTGATCTTCCCGGCCACGAAGTCGACGTCGCTCTGGTCGGGGAACAGCAGTGCGTGGGTCTGCCCGAACTGGTCGTAGGACAGCGCCGGGACCTCGCCACCGGCCCGGAAGTAGAGCGCGCCGTAACGCGCCGGGAAGTTCGGGGCGAGGAGCATGATGACCGACTCCGGGGCGACCTTCGAGGGGTCCGACAGCGCCGCCGCCGCGCCGACCTCCCCCGGGGTCAGGAGCTGCTGGTCCTCGTGGCCGAAGAACACGATGACGAACGCGAGCGCGAACCAGGCGGCGGTCGCGACCGGTGCCCAGACCCGTGCGCCGACCCGCCGCACGTTGTCCGGGGACATCGCCCAGCAGGCCCCTGCGCACCCCCAGGGAAGCGCGTAGAGCAGCACCCTGAGCCGAGCTTCACCGCCGTAGCTCTGGCCCGCCAGCAGCCCCGGTGACGCGAAGGCCAGCATCGCGAGCACGACGGCGCTGCGGACGTAGCCCCGCCGCGCGCGGCGGATCACCCCGATGAGCGCGAGCAAGAAGACGCTGAGGAAGCTGAGCGCGCCGATGTACATCACGACCCGGCCCTCGAAGATCGGCGTCCCGTCGACGTTCTTCTGCGTCGCGTTGGCGAGCGGGTCGGGGGCGTTGAACAACCCGAAGGTGTTGATCACGTAGGAGAGGTTCGGGATCAGGTACCCGACGGTCACGAGCCCTGCTGCGATCGCCAGCCACCACGGCCGTAGGTAACCGGCCAGCACCAGCCCGCCGAGCTGGAGGAGAAGGATGTACGGCGTGAGCTGGTGACTCGCGACGAGCACGGCGTCCATCAGCAGCACCAGGCCCGCCACCAGCACGGGCGATCCGCTGCGCGGGAAGGGCGCCTCGTCGCGCGTGGCCGCGGTGACGCGGAAGAGTCCCCGGAACCGCCGCTCCACCCAGCTGCCGAAGCGGTTCGGTGGCCCTTGCAGCGACACGAGGACGAGGAGCAGCACGCCGAGCATGAGCACGTAGCCGAAGGCCTGCGGGGAGTAGTAGTTCTGACCGATCCAGTTGCAGGCGGTGAACAGCAGCGCGGCCAGCCACGCGTGCCGGGCCGATCGGGTGACCGCCTGCACACAGCACCAGACCAGCAAGCCGTCCAGGGTGGCGAACAACGGCTCCGCCCAGGCGGCGTAGCTGGTCGGGTCCGGCAGCCCGGCCACCTTGGAGAACAGGGCCGAGAGCGAGAAGAAGCCCGGCCAGCGGTGGTAGATGTCGATGTTGGTGTCGACACTGCCGTAGCGCTCGATGTACTCCGTGATGCCGATGTGCTTGTAGGTGTAGGTGTAGCGAGGGACCGCCTCGACGGCCGGGGCGACGGCGTACAGCAGCAGCGTCAGCACGACGCCGTGAGCCAGGAGCGCAGCGTGCTGGAGGCGTCGGCGCTGGGTGAGCAGCACTCCGCTGAGCAGCACTCCCGCCACCGCCACCCAGTAGGCGAGGGGGAACTCGGGGAGCAGTCCCCACGGACCGAGGTCGCCAGGGTGCATCGTCGCGATCGTGGCCACCCAGATGGCCAGACCGAGGAGCGGCGCCGCCCACCAGCCCCAGGTCCGCGCCGGGTCCTTGGGGAGGACCCTCTCGCGTGTCGCGGCGCCGGTCGGGTTGCCGGGTACCCGCCTCGGGACCCCTGTCACCGCAGGTGCCGGGCCTCGGCGTGCCGGAGCGCCATCAAGGCGGAGCAGGTGCCTCCCACGCCAAAGGCGGCGAGGGCCAGTCCCAGCGCCATCGGGTGCCAGACGCGGAGCTCGACCATCAGCACCGCGAGCCCAGCCTCCAGGGCCAGGCTGGTGCAGACGTTGATCGCGAGCAGCGTCGGGAGGTCGACACGCAGCCGGGCCACGAGCGGATAGCCGGGCAGCAGCAGGGCGGCGACGAGTACGACCGGGGCTCGCACCGCCGCTGGAGTGTTCGCGGCTGTGAGGACCACCGCGA
The DNA here is from genome assembly GCA_025965935.1 of Frankiales bacterium. Classification (GTDB taxonomy): domain Bacteria; phylum Actinomycetota; class Actinomycetes; order Mycobacteriales; family SCTD01; genus RYN-111. Next base: position 8,126 of record JAOPVZ010000146.1, read on the forward strand.
GCAGGCCGATGCCAGCGATGGCTGTGCCCATCCGAGAGCGCACGACGGAGGACACCGGTGGCAGCGCATCGGCCGCATCGGACGGCCCCGTCGGGGCGGTTCCTTCAGAGGGGTCGCGATGCAGCGCGGCCACGCAGCCGACTCCTCTCTGGCTCTCCAGCGGATGCAGGCAAGCCCCGAGGAGCGACGGCGCTGCAGGCCCCATCCTCCCACAGCGCCCTGGACCCACGGCTCGAGCGCGCGCCCGCGAGCGTCCTGGCAGGTGTTCGATGGGGTAGACACGGGGAGGAGCGTGTTCGTTGGACCCGATCACTGCCCGTGTCAACATTGCCGGACGTAAGGGGAGCTGCGTGACAGGGGGACGCGCATGCTGAGTGCCTACCGGCGTCGTCCGGGTTCGCGTTCCGCCGTGACGGTCGGGGTCGCCACTGTCCTCGCGCTGGCGGGCTGCTCCGGCGGCTCCTCCCACTCCAAGCCCACGCCGAACCCCGGGTTGCAGGGGCTGACGGCGTACGAGCGGGCGGCGAGGACCGACGGCGCGGCAGCACTGTGGCCCCTGCGCGATGCCCGGAACCTGTCAGCTCGGGACGAGGTGGGCGACCTCATCAGCTCCAAGGCTGCAGCGACAGTGGTCGGCGGCACGATCGCGGGCACGACGGGACCGGACGGCGAAGTCGCCGCCAGGTTCTTCCGCAGCGGGCGCCTCGTGACCCCCGTCACCTCGGGCCTTTCCAGCACGTCGGCGTTCAGCCTCGAGTTCGACCTGCGGGCGGACGAGTGCGTGAACGCCTGGGGACGCGTCCTCGGGACCACGAGCCTGCCGCAGACCGGCCGCGAGGGCTTCGAGGTCCTGCACTTCCCGAAGCAGTTCGCCATCAACCCGTGCCGCTTCGGCGTGGAGTTCTGGCACCTCGGCAAGTACGAAGGCGGTTGCCACCCCAAGCCCGTGCCGGTGAACGGCGTCTGGACGCGGTGGGCCGTGGTCTACGCGAAGGGCCGGGTCAACTGCTACCAGAACGGAGCGCTCGTCCAGTCGACGCTGCTGTCGGCACCGAGGGTCTTCCGACAGCTCGGACCGCTCGGCATCGGCGGCTCCGGCTCGGGCTTCCAGGGCCCGCTGGACGGTGCGAGTCTCAGCGAGGTGGCGCTCTACCGCCGTGCGCTCACGATGGCCGAGGTGCGGCAGCACGCGCTGCTGTCCACCAGCGTCTCGCCTGCGGTGCGGCCCACGGCCAGCTCGTCCTGAGCCCGCCGTACCGAGCCTAGGCCCGGCTCCAGAACGCCACCCAGTCGACGAGCACGTGCCCGTGCACGGCTGAGCTGGGGGCGTAGCCGTCGAGGTTCGTCTCGGTCTGCAGCACCCAGTGCATGGCCGTGCTGGGCACCATCGTCGTGCTGACGCCGAGGACCTTGCCGTCGAGGACGAAGGTCACCTTCCCGGGCACCCACTCGACCGTGACGGTGTGCCAGCCGGCGAAGGTGGCCTTGCTCGCGAACTGGTCCTGGCCGCCGCGCGACGAGGCGTAGTGGCTGAAGGCCGAGATGGTGTCGCCGCTGCCGAGGTTGCCCTCCGGGAAGTCGATCTCGCCGTCCGAGGGCCAGCGCTCGCTGTCCGGCCACAGCAGCCA